>NZ_BADA01000046.1 GCF_000333395.1 Microbacterium sp. B19 | reverse complement strand
GACCCCCGCGATCGCGAGGGCGATCGCACCCAGCACGTACGCAGGGACGCGGCCGACGATCGACAGGGCGGCACCGAGCGCGAGGGCGCGAGGCTTCAGCGGGGTGAGCACGGGCACGGCATCCGCACCGGGGACCGCGAGCGTCTGCTGCGCGCCGTCGGCGAGGGTCACGTCGATCCACGTCTGGGTCGACGAGATCACGCCGAGGGCGCCGGCCAGGAGCATCCCGACGACCGAGAGCGAACGCGCTCGACGCATCAGGACTGCCCGACGACGGGCTCGAGATCGGTGGAGTCGAAGCACGTGTGGTCGCCGGTGTGGCACGCGGCGCCCACCTGGTCGACCTCGATGAGGAGGGTGTCGCCGTCGCAGTCGAGACGCGCGCCCTTCACGATCTGGATGTGCCCGGAGGTGTCGCCCTTGCGCCAGTACTCCTGGCGGGAGCGCGACCAGAAGGTCACACGGCCGGTGGTGAGGGTGCGGCGGAGGGCCTCGGCATCCATCCACCCGACCATGAGCACCTCGCGCGAGTCGAACTGCTGCACGACCGCGGTCGCGAGTCCCTGGGCGTCGTACTTCACGCGGTCGAACGCTTCGACGTTCATCGGCGCACCTCGATTCCTTCGGCCGCCATCGCGTCCTTGACCTGGCCGACCGTGAGCTGGCCGGAGTGGAACACGGATGCCGCGAGCACCGCGTCGGCGCCGGCGGCGATGGCGGGGGCGAAGTGCTCCAGGGCGCCGGCACCGCCCGAAGCGATCACGGGCACCGCCGCGACCTGGCGCATGAGGCCGACGAGTTCGAGGTCGAAACCCTGCTTCGTGCCGTCGGCGTCGATCGAGTTCACGAGCAGCTCACCGGCGCCGCGTTCGACGGCCTCGCGCGCCCAGTCGAGGGCGTCGAGGGTGGTCTCGGTACGGCCGCCGTGCGTCGTCACGACGAACCCGGACGGCGTGGATGCCGCGCGCTTGACGTCCAGCGAGAGCACGATCACCTGCGCGCCGAAGCGGTCGGCGATCTCATCGATCAGGTCGGGACGGGCGATCGCGGCGGAGTTCACGCCGATCTTGTCGGCACCGACGGAGAGCAGACGCGCCACGTCCTCGGTGGAGCGCACTCCCCCACCGACCGTGAGCGGGATGAACACCTGCTCCGCGGTACGGCGGACGACGTCATACGTCGTGGCGCGCTCGTCGACCGTGGCCGTGACGTCGAGGAACGTGATCTCGTCGGCGCCCTGATCGAAGTAGAGCTTCGCGAGCTCGACCGGGTCGCCCATGTCGCGCAGGTCGAGGAAGTTCACGCCCTTCACGACGCGGCCGGCGGCGACGTCGAGGCACGGGATGACGCGGCGGGCGAGCGTCATCAGAGCCTCGCGGCGAGGATCTCGGTGACCAGGATCGCCCGGGCGCCGATCGCGTACAGCTCGTCCATGACGCGGTTGACGTCGCGGCGGGGGCTCATGACGCGCACGGCGACCCACTCGGGGTCGCGGAGCGGCGAGATCGTCGGCGACTCCAGGCCGGGCGCGACGGCGATCGCCTGCTCGACGAGGGCGGCGGGCAGGTCGTAGTCGATGAGCACGTACTTCCGCGCGGCCAGGACACCGCGGAGGCGTCGGAGCAGCGTCTCGGTGCCCTCGACCTCGTTCGGGCCGGAGATCAGGACCGCATCCGATTCGAGCAGCACGGGGCCGAAGATCTCGAGCCCCGCCTGACGCAGCGTCGTGCCGGTCGAGACGACGTCCGCAACGGCATCCGCCACGCCCAACTGCACCGCGGACTCGACGGCGCCGTCCAGCGGCACGATGTCGACGGCCACGCCGCGCTCGTCAAGGAACGCGTCGACCAGGCCCGGGTATGCCGTCGCGACGCGGAGGCCCTGCAGGTCTTCGACGTCGGTGAAACGGCCGGGGCGGCCGGCGAAGCGGAACGTGGACCCCGCGAAGCCGAGCGACTCGATCTCGCGGGCTCCGGGCATCCGGGCGTCCAGCAGCAGGTCGCGGCCGGTGATGCCGACATCGAGCGCGCCGGAGCCGACGTACGTCGCGATGTCACGGGGACGGAGGTAGAAGAACTCGACCTCGTTGACGGGGTCGACGGTGTACAGGTCTTTCGAGTCGCGACGTCCGGTGTACCCGGCCTCCGAGAGCATCTCGGCGGCGGTCTCGGCGAGCGACCCCTTGTTCGGCACGGCGATTCGCAGCATGACGGGGGCTTTCGTGGTTCGTGAGCGAGAGGTGGGAGGGAGCGGCTCAGAGATGTCGGTAGACGTCTGCGAGCGTCAGGCCCTTCGCGAGCATGAGCGTCTGGAGGTGGTAGAGCAGCTGCGAGATCTCCTCCGCTGCGGCCTCGTCGGACTCGTACTCGGCGGCCATCCACACCTCGGCGGCTTCCTCGACGATCTTCTTCCCGATGGCGTGCACGCCGGCATCGAGCTGAGCCACGGTTCCGGAGCCGGCGGGGCGCTCGACGGCCTTGGCGCTGAGCTCGGCGAACAGGTCGTCGAAGGTCTTCACCTGTCTAGGGTATCGGCTCGGCGGTGCCCCGGCCGCCGGGCGGGGTGGCACCGGCCGCCGGGCGGGGCTGCACCGGCCGCCGGGCGGGGTGGCACCGGCGTCGATAAACGCCGTCTGTCGCGAGGAACGCTGCGAGACCGCGTGTCTCGCGAGGACGAGCGTTTATCGGGGAGAGGCAGGGATGCCGGGCCGGGAGACCGTGTCCCGGGTCAGTGCGTGTGGCGGGCGGCGGCGGAGCGCAGCGACTGGATCGCGCGGTCGGGGTCGTCGGCGCCGAACACCGCGGAACCGGCGACGAACGTGTCGGCGCCGGCCTCGGCGGCCTGCGCGATCGTGGACTCGCCGATGCCGCCGTCGACCTGCAGCCACACGCTCGATCCGCGGCGGCGGGCCTCGTCGGCGAGGCTGCGCAGCTTCGGCATGGTCTCGGGCATGAACGACTGGCCGCCGAAGCCCGGCTCCACGGTCATGACGAGGATCTGGTCGAACTCGTTCAGCACCTCGAACAGGTTCTCCACGGGGGTCGCCGGCTTCACGGCCACCCCGGCGCGTGCGCCGATCGAGCGGAGCGTCCGCGCGAGCGCGACGGGCGACGCCGCAGCCTCGAGATGGAAGGTGACGGATGCCGCGCCCAGCTCGGCGTACTCCGGAGCCCAGCGGTCGGGGTCATCGATCATCAGGTGCACGTCGAGCGGCACCGGGCTCGTCTCCTGGATGCGACCCACCATCTGCGGACCGAAGGTGAGGTTCGGCACGAAGTGGTTGTCCATGACGTCCACGTGGACGAAGTCCGCCCCGGCGATGCGGGCGAGCTCCGCCTGCATGTTCACGAAGTCGGCGGCGAGGATGCTCGGATTGATGCGGGGGGCGTCGGAGGGCACCCGACCATTATGCGAGTGGACAAGCGCTGCACTCTCGTGTGAGGGGTCAGAAACTGTCGCTCGGCTCGCGCACGGGCGACAGTTGTTGACCCCTCACGCGTCACGACACGCGGCGCAGGAGCGCGATCGACATCGCGTCGGTGCCGTGCCGGTGGGGCCAGAGCTGGGCGCGGAGAGAGCCGTCCGACTGCGCAGGCAGGTCGATGTCCGAGCCGGCGATGTCGCGCACGACGGCGCGGGCGTCGAGTTCCTCGACGGTGTCGCCGAACTCGCGGCGCACCTCGGCGAGCACGCCGGAGGTCTCGGCCAGGTGGGGCGAGCACGTCACGTACGCCAGCACCCCGCCCGGCTTCAGGGCACCGAGCCCCGCCCGCACGAGCTCGAGCTGCAGCGCCGTGAGATCCGGCACGTCGGCCGGGGTCTTCCGCCACCGCGCCTCGGGACGCCGGCGCAGGGCGCCGATCCCCGTGCAGGGCGCGTCGACGAGGATCCGGTCGTACTCCCCCGGCGTGCGGGCGGCGCGGTCGCGGCCGTCCTCCTCGGTCACCTCGACCTCGAGCGGGACGGATGCCACGGCCCGGCGCACGAGCGCCGCCCGGTGCGGCGAGATCTCGTTGGCATCCAGCCAGGCGCCCCCGGCGAGGGCTTCGGCCGCGAGCAGCGCCGTCTTGCCGCCCGGTCCGGCGCACAGGTCGAGCCATCGCTCGCCCGGCTCGACGGGCCGGAAGCGGCTGAGGGCGAGGGCGGCGAGCTGCGACCCCTCGTCCTGCACGCGGATGCGACCGTCGGACGCGCGGATGAGCGCCTCGGGGTCTCCCCCGCGTGTCGTGAACGCCGTCGGCGCGTACCGGGCGGGGCGGGCGTCCTCGGGGATCTCGGCCAGCCCCGGCAGGGCGATCATCGCCACCCGCGGGGCGTCATTGTCGGCGGCCAGGAGGGCATCGAGCTCGTCGCCGCGCCCCTCGGCCGTGAGGGCGCGACGGAACGCGCGGACGATCCACACGGGGTGCGCGCTCGTGAGTCCGAGGCGTTCGTCGTCGCTGCGGGCGGACGCGGTGATGCGGTCCATCCAGTGCCCGGGCGTCTCGCGCGACACCCGCCGCGGACGGCGTC
>NZ_BADA01000047.1 GCF_000333395.1 Microbacterium sp. B19 | reverse complement strand
CGGTCGCGGGGATGTACTGCGCGCGGCCGATGTCGGCGAGCCACGCGTGCTCGGGACCGACGCCCGGGTAGTCGAGGCCCGCGGAGATCGAGTGGGACTCGGTGGTCTGGCCGTCCTCGTCCTGCAGCACGTACGTGCGCGCGCCGTGCAGCACGCCCGGACGACCGCGCTCGATCGAGGCCGCGTGCTTCGGGGTGTCGACGCCGTCACCGGCCGCCTCGACGCCGTAGAGCGCGACGCCCTCGTCGTCGAGGAACGCGTCGAACATGCCGATCGCGTTCGACCCACCACCGACGCATGCGAACACGGCGTCGGGGAGGCGGCCGAGGCGCTCGAGGAACTCCGCGCGCGTCTCCTCGCCGATGATCTTCTGGAAGTCGCGCACCATCGCCGGGAACGGGTGCGGACCCGCGGCGGTGCCGAAGATGTAGTTGGTCGTCTCGACCGTGGAGACCCAGTCGCGGTACGCCTCGTTGATGGCGTCCTTGAGGGTGCGCGAGCCCGTGGTGACCGGGACGACCTCAGCGCCGAGGAGACGCATGCGCGCGACGTTGAGCGCCTGGCGCTCGGTGTCGACCTCGCCCATGTAGATGACGCAGTCGAGGCCGAAGAGGGCCGCTGCCGTCGCGGTGGCGACGCCGTGCTGTCCGGCGCCGGTCTCGGCGATCACACGCGTCTTGCCGAGGCGCTTGGTGAGCAGAGCCTGGCCCAGCACGTTGTTGATCTTGTGCGAGCCGGTGTGGTTGAGGTCTTCGCGCTTGAGGAAGACGCGCGCTCCGCCGGCGTGCTCGGCGAAACGCGGAACCTCGGTGAGCACCGAGGGCCGGCCGGCGTAGTCGTGCAGCAGGGCGGTCAGCTCGGCGTGGAACTCGGGGTCGGCCATCGCCGACTCCCAGACCGCGGTGAGCTCGTCGATCGCGGCGATGAGCGATTCGGGCATGTAGCGGCCGCCGAAGTCGCCGAAGAACGGCCCCTTCTGGTCGCGCAGGCTGACGGTGGTCATGCAGTCTCCTGGAGGAACGCGCGAAGGGTCGCGACGGGGTCGCCGGTCACCAGCGCTTCGCCGACGAGGACGACGTCGGCACCGGCGGCGCGGTAGTGCGCGACGTCGGCGGGGGCGAGGACGGCCGATTCGGCGATCTTCACGGCATTCGTGGGGAAGCGATCGGCGAGGGAGCCGAACAGGTCACGGTCGAGTTCGAACGTCGAGAGGTTGCGGGCGTTGACCCCGATGAGCTTCGCACCGAGGTCGGCCGCCCGCTCCAGCTCCTCGGCGGAGTGCGTCTCGACGAGCGCCGCCATCCCGAGGTCGGTCGCGAGTGCGTAGAGCTCGGTGAGCGTCTTCTGGTCGAGCGCCGCGACGATCAGCAGCACCAGGTCGGCACCCGACGCGCGGGCCTCGAGCACCTGGTACGGCGTCGCGAGGAAGTCCTTGCGCAGCACGGGCACCGATACCGCGGCCCGGACGGCCTCGAGATCGGCGAGGCTGCCCTTGAACTTGCGGCCCTCGGTCAGCACCGAGATCGCAGAGGCGCCGCCCTCTTCGTACAGGCGCGCCTGGTAGGCGGGGTCGGGGATCGACGCGAGGTCGCCACGCGACGGGCTCGCGCGCTTCACCTCGGCGATGATCTTCACGCGGTCGGCGGGGGCGAGCATCGCGAGCGCGTCACGCGCGGGCGTCTGCGCGAGAGCATCGCGTTCGACGGCCGCGAGCGGACGCGTCTGGGCGCGCTGCTCGGCATCCTCCACCGCTCCGGCCGTGAGATCGGCCAGCACGGTCAGTGCGCCTTCGACTGGTACTTGTCGCCGTTGGCGCCGTAACCGGCCTTCGTCATGGCCCACCCGACGATCGCGCCCACGATGAGGAGACCGACCGAGGCCCACACGAGAACCGGGAGGTCGAACCAGAAGAACAGCGTGCCCAGCGTGATGGCGAGCAGCATGATGATCACGGCCGTCCAGGCAGCCGGCGAGTGTCCGTGGCCGGGGTCGCCGATGGGGTTGCTCATGGATCTCCTTCGAGTCGCGCGCGGGCGCGGGGAACAGCGTCCGGCCAGTCTATCGAAGCGC
Organism: Microbacterium sp. B19; assembly: GCF_000333395.1. Classification (GTDB taxonomy): domain Bacteria; phylum Actinomycetota; class Actinomycetes; order Actinomycetales; family Microbacteriaceae; genus Microbacterium. The sequence continues at coordinate 286 of NZ_BADA01000047.1, read as the reverse complement.
CGGGGTGCGGCCGGCGCGGATGGCTCGATGTCGCAGGAAGCGACGGGTCAGGCCGTCGGGTCGGCGCCGCGGGACAGGTCGTCCCACGAGTCGATCGCGTCGTGCGGACGCGAGGCATCCGCGGGCGCGTCGGTGGCGGTGCGGTACTTGCGGCCCGCGCTCCCCTGCCACCGCCGGGCCGTGACGAGCGTGAAGATCGCCGCAGCGGCGAGCAGCAGCTCGGCCAGCAGCGTGACGGCGGGCCACGGGGTCAGCGACATCGACGAGACGAGGTCGGCGATGGCAT
>NZ_BADA01000048.1 GCF_000333395.1 Microbacterium sp. B19 | reverse complement strand
GAACCGATCATGAACCCGTTGCCGAGGTCTCGACCGTCGAACGGCCACTCCTCCCCCTCCGCGGGCATCTCGGCATCCGCAGGCGCGCCGAAGCCCGGGCGGCGCAGATGACGCGTTTCGATGTGTTCCTGAACGACCGCATGGATGCCGCGTACCCGACCCCGCACCCGGTCCTCCGGGGTCGACGGCGTCTCCTGGTGGTGGGACTCGATCGCGTCGATCGTGGCAGCGAGTTCGGGACCGACGCTCTCGATGAACGCCGGCGACGGCGTGCGCGTGCGCACCAGCAGATCGACCTCGTCGCCGACCCCGAACGGGTCACCGCAGCACGCCCATTCCCAGGTCTCGAGCCAGACGCGGGTGACGTCGGGCGCGCCGAGCGTCACCGGATCCACTCGGACGTCACGCCGATCACGCGCGAGCCGTCGAGGTCGCCGAGCGAGAGTCCCGCGAACCGGACCGCGGCCTCGGACGTCTGCCACCGGAACTTGGGGGTCTCGGTGGTGGCGGCTTCGACCACCGTCTTCGCGGCATCCTCCGCCGCCTGCGCCTGCGCGAACGACGCGGTCGTCCGCTGGATGTACGCGTCGAGCTGCGCCTGGTACGGCCCGCCGTCGTAGCGATCCACGGATGCCGTGAACGACGACGCCACCGCCGCGGGCTCGACGATCGCGACGTCGATGCCGAACGGCGCGACCACCGGCGCGAGCGACTGCATCAGGCCCTCGACGGCGAACTTCGCGCCGCAGTAGGCGTCGGCGAACGGCTGCCCCACCGCTCCCCCGACGCTCGTGACCGTCACGATGCGGCCGTGTCCGCGCTCGCGCATCCCGGGCAGCACGAGGCGCGTGAGCCGCGCGACGGAGAGGTAGTTGGTGTCGAGCTGCGCCTGGAGATCGGCATCCGAGAGCTGTTCCAGGGTGCCGACGGCTCCGCGCCCCGCGTTGTTGACGAGGACGTCGACGACGCCCAGGTCGGCGATGAGCGCGGCCGCCGCGTCGGCGGCGGTGACCTCGAGCGCGCGGATGTCGAGGGTGACGCCCGCGGCGTCGGCAGCCTCGCGCAGCGCGTCGGCACGCGACGTGTCGCGCACCGTGGCGACGACGGAGAGGCCGGCCTGAGCCAGGCCGATGGCGGTGTGCAGGCCGATGCCGCTGGAGGTACCGGTTACGAGAGCGATGCGGGTCATGGCACCGACCCTACGCCCGGGCGCCGACAGCGCTCACTCCTCCGTGAGCTCGCCGATCAACGCCTCCACGCGCCGGCGGATGTCGTCGCGGATGCCGCGGACGGTCGCGGCATCCTGACCGGCCGGGTCGTCGAGCTGCCAGTCCTCGTACCGCTTGCCGGGGAAGATCGGGCACGCGTCGCCGCAGCCCATCGTGATGACGACGTCCGATTCGCGGACGGCATCCACCGTCAGGATCTTCGGGGTGTTCCCCGCGATGTCGATGCCGTCCTCGGCCATGACCTCGATCGCGACGGGGTTGATGTGCTCCTTGGGCTCGGATCCGGCGGACAGCACGTCGATGCGGTCGCCCGCGAGGTGCTGCAGGTAGCCGGCGGCCATCTGCGACCGGCCGGCGTTGTGGACGCACACGAACAGGACGGTGGGACGCGACATGGGGTTCTTCCTCGGGGCACGGGCGACGGGATACCCCCGACGATACGCGGCTCGCTCGATGTCGGAGGCCCCCGTTAGCGTGCGGGCATGACCCGCGTGATCTTCCACACCGCCACGACGCTCGACGGCTACCTCGCGACCGACGACGACTCCCTCGACTGGCTGTTCGCGGTGCCCGGCGCCGACGAGGCCGAGGCGGCCTTCGGCGACTTCCTGGTGGGCGTCGGAACGCTCGTGATGGGGTCGGCGACGTACGAATGGATGCTGCGCCACGAGGCGCTCCTGGACGCTCCCGAGAAGTGGGCGGGGTACTACGGCACGCGACCGACGTTCGTGTTCTCGTCGAGGCCGCTCCCCCGCGTTCCGGGCGCCGACATCCGGGTCGTTTCCGGCGGTATCGAGGCGCAGTGGGCGTCGATACAGGATGCCGCGGGCGCGGGCGACGTGTGGATCGTCGGCGGGGGTGATCTGGCGGGGCAGTTCATCGACGCGGGGCTGCTCGATGAGATCCGTCTGTCGATCGCCCCCGCCACCCTCGGCTCGGGGAAGCCGCTCCTCCCCCGCGTGCTGGGGGCCGACCGGCTGACCCTCCGCCACGTTCAGCGCGCGGGGCAGTTCGTCGAGCTCGTGTACGCCGTGTCCTGAGAGCGCACCGCGGCGTCTGCGCCGCCGAAACGTTCGTCGCGGATTTTCTAGACACGTGTCCATGACAGGACTAGTCTCGCGATATGGCACGCAGTGACGCAGCCGCCGATATCGCCGGTGTCCGGGACGGACTCCGGTCCTCCTCCGACCCGCGGGTCGAGGCCACCCGCGCGAAGCTCTTCGACGCCGTCCGCGAGCTCTCCGCCGCGGGCGAGGACATCAGCGTCAGCTCCGTCGCCAAGGCGGCCGGCGTGGGGCGCGCCACGTTCTACACGCACTTCTCGGGCATCGACGACCTCGCGCTGCACCTGCAGGAGACGACGTTCCACGCTCTCGCGCTCGAGGCGCGCGCCGAGATCGCGCAGGGTGGCGATGCCCTCGCGCAGTCGCAGCGCGCGTTGATCGCGCACTACGGCGCCTACAGACCGCTGTACGCGGCGACGTTCTCGGTCGCCGTCCCGCGGGGTGTGGAGTCGCGGGTCGCGGCGCTCATGCGGGAGGAGATCCTCGCGCATATCCGCCTGCTGATCGACATCCCCGCCGGGGTCGACCCCGATCTCGCGGCGACGTACCTCGCGCACGCGGCCATGGGGCTCATCGCCTCCTGGGTCGTGGGCGATGTCGAGACCGAACCCGAGCGGCTCGCCGACCACCTGACCGACCTGATGCCGGCCTGGATGAGCGGGCCGATTGCGCTTCCGCCGGAGATCGCGGCGGACGAGAGAAATGAGGAATACCCGAAATGAAAGCAACGGTCGTCCGTGCGGTGAACGCCGGATTCGTCAGCGCCGACCTCGAGATCGCCGCGCCCGTCGGGCGCGAGGTTCTCATCGACGTCAAAGCCTCGGGCCTGTGCCACACCGACCTGACCATGTCGAAGTTCGACCTGGGCGTCCCGTTCCCCGCCGTGTTCGGCCACGAGGTGGCGGGTGTCGTCGCGGAGGTGGGGCCTGACGTGGTCGAGCTCGCGGTCGGCGATCACGTGGTCGGATGCCTCGTGCAGTACTGCGGAGCGTGCGTGAAGTGCCTCTCGGGCAAGGTCTTCCAGTGCCTCCACCCGGAATCCACGCTCCGCGCGCCCGACGAGCCCGCCCGCCTCACCGAGAACGGCACGCCGGTCACCCAGGCGTTCGGGCTCGGCGGGTTCGCGCAGCAGGCGTTGATCCACGAGAACCAGCTCGTGAAGGTTCCCGACGAGGTCCCCTTCCCCCAGGCCGCTCTTCTCGGATGCGGCGTCGTCACCGGGGCGGGCGCGGTCCTGAACACCGCGAACGTGCAGGCGGGCGACTCGATCGTCGTCATCGGCGCGGGCGGCGTGGGCCTCAACGCGATCAACGGCGCGCTCGTCGCCGGAGCCGCGACGATCATCGCGGTCGACATCGCGGAGGACAAGCTCACCAAGGCCCGCTCGTTCGGGGCCACCCACGTGGTCAACTCCGCCGAGGTGGACCCGGTGGAAGCGGTGCGCCAGATCACGGGCAACGGCGCCGACGCGGTGTTCGACTTCGTCGGGACGCGGGCGGTCGCCACGCAGGGGCTCGAGATGGTCGCCCCGGGCGGCGGACTCTACCTGATCGGCGTCATCGACCCGACCTCGCACCTCGACGTCCACCAGGTGGGGCTGATCGGGTCGCAGAAGCGCGTCCAGGGCGTGTACATGGGATCCACGACCGCCAAGCGCGACATCGCGATGTACGCGCGGCTCTACCTCGAGGGGCGTTTCGAGCTCGATGCCCTGCTGTCGAAGGAGATCGCGCTCGACGAGGTCAACGAGGGCTACGAGGCGCTGCACGACCCGAACGTGACGCGCGTCGTCATCACCTCGCTCTGAGGTCGACGAGGTGCCGCGCGCGGAGGATCAGACCGCGCACGGCACCATTCCCCTCCGAGCCAGGGCTCGCGGGGCTCGCGTGTCTGTGCCGCCTCACGTGTGCTGCAGAAGCGGCCCTCCCCGCCGCGCGGCGTCATGGAGACGCACACGGCGGGGAGAACCTTCCTCACCTCAGTTTTCGCGGCGGCGTCGACGTGCCCACAGCGAAGCAAAGATCCCCCAGCCCAACAGCGTCACGCTGAGCATCGAGGCCGCGACCGGCAGCGCCTGGCCTGTGCGGGCGAGACTCCTGGCGGGCGTCTCCGCGGTACCCACGGATGACGTGTCGCCCGTCGGTACCGCCGGGGCCGAGGATGAGGGGCCGGATGACGCCGAGTGCATCGCCGAGGGGCCGACAGAAGGGGTGTCCGTCGGTTCCGGTGTCGGGCTGGGTTCCGGTGCCGCGGTAGGCCCCGGCGTCGGGGTGACTGTCGGTTCCGGTTCCGGTGTCGGGGTCGGCTGCGACGTGGGGGTGGGTTCCGGTGTCGGGGTCGGCTGCGACGTGGGGGTGGGTTCCGGCGTCGGGGTGGGTTCCGGTGTGGGGGTGGGCTCCGGTGTGGGGGTGGGCTCCGGTGTCGGGGTGGGCTCCGGTGTCGGGGTGGGCTCCGGTGTCGGGGTCGGTTCCGGTGTAGGGGTCACGGTCGGCTTCGGCGTCACGCGCACCGTGATGTTCGCGGTCCCGGTACGGCCGAGTTCGTCGGTGATCGTGTAGGTAAGGAAGGTCGTGCCGCTGAAGTCCTCCTTCGGTGTGAACCGTACGCTCCCATCCGAGGCGATCTCGACCGTCCCGTCCACGTTCGGCGCTACCGCGGTGACCGAGATCCGAGTTCCGGAGTCGTTGGCGATGGCATCCACGATCACCGGCACTCCCTGATCGGTCTGGACGTCGTCATCGACGGCGGTCGGATCCGGCGCGAGCGCCGTGGGCGTCGTGCTGGTGAACGTCCGGCTCTGCGTCGGGCCGAGCGGCGCGATCGACTCCGGCGAGAACGTCGGCGGTCCCGAATACGAGAACGAGTCCGGCGGGGTGGGTGCCGGGTCCTCCTCGATCACGCAGGATCCTCCGTCCCAGAAGGCGATCGGGCTGCCGGTTGCGCTCGTACTTCCCGCCGGAACGGTCACGCTCCACGACTGTGAGGGCTGTCCGGTGCAGACGATCGTGCCTGAGAAGGTCTGATCGACCGGCAGTCCCGCTGAGGGCAGACCGGTGATCGACTTCGTCACGGCGATGGTCGATCGGGTGTTGAACAGCTGCAGCGACACGGTGCTGGAGTTGGAGGTCGGGTTGGGGTCGAAGATCGCCTCCGGCCCCGCGCTCGACACGACGGTGGCCGTGTTCTTGTAGGTCCCCGGTACGAGACCGGCCGAGCCCCGAACGACGATGGTCACGGAGCCGGCGCCCGCCCCGATGGTGGAGATCGTCGAGCCGACGGTCCGTGAATCGGCGTCGTACGAGACCGGACCGCAGACGGAACCGGTCGACGCGGTGCAGGTGGCCGACTCGTAGACGAAGCCCGAGGGCAGCGGGTCGGAGAACTGGATGGAAGTCGCGGGGTTCGGACTCGAATTCGTGACCGTGATGGCAAAGCTCACAGGCTCATTGGCGCGGGCGTCGCGCGGGGTCACGACCTTGTTGACCGAGATATCCGCACAGGTGACCTTGGTGTTGGATTCGACCCTGTTGTTCGCCGTCACGGGATCGGTCGTGCCCGCGCGAGTCGATGTCTCGAAGAGCGACGTGACGTTCGCGGCCGGACCGCACGTGGTGATGACGGGGACGAGGGTGTACTTCACCGTGATGGACGAGCCGCTCGGGTAGGTCGCCACGGGGCGATCGAATACCGGCGTGAACGAGGAGATCGTGGAATCCGGGAGCGTCGGACAGACGGCTCCCCCCGTCGTCGTGCACGACAGGATGGTCGCCCTCATCTGCGGGATGGTGCTCTGGTTCCAATAGACGAGAGACCTGATGTTCGAGCCGTCGGCGGCGGACGGTCCCTTGTTGCTGTAGGTGGCCGTGTACACGGTCGGTGCCTGATCGCTCTCTGCGACCGCGGACTGGGATTCGGTCACCTGCAGATCCGCTTTCGCGCATTCACCGCCGTCCAAGACACCGTCGATCTGGGTTCGCGAACGACCGCCGGCCGTGTTGGACGTCCCGGCGGGGGCCGCAATGCTCGCTTCGTTGGTGAGGGTGCCCTTGCCGCAGCTGGTGAACGTGAACGTCGCCGTATAGGTGATCGTCAGGGTCGCGCCGACCGGGAAAGCTCCCACCTGACCGGACCAGACATCACCGAAGGAGGAGACGCTGGTGTCGCGGACGAAGGTGGGACACGTCGCTCCCCCGGAACCGACGCACGAGGTGATGTCGATGCTCACCGCAGGCGCGACCATGTTGCCCGACCAGAACATCATGTCGCGCACGGCGGCGTTGTCCGCGGGGTTCGGTCCCTTGTTGGCGTAGGTCACGGTATACGTGATCGGCGTCGTTGGCGTCACCGTCGTGGTCGACTGGGTCTTGGTCGCGGTCAGCTCCGTGGGCACGCACGCGGGGCCGTTCGCCGTCACGTTGACGTTCACGGTGTTGTTCCGTGTCTGGGGATCACTGACCGAGGGCGGGGCAGTGATGGTTGTCGTGGAGGTGAGCTCCGTCGAGCCGCACAGGAAATTCGGGGTCGCCCGGAATACCACCGTGATGGATGCGCCCGAGGGAAACTTCGGGACGGCGCCCGTCCACGGGCTCCCGAAGGTCGGGGTCGTGGAGTCTTCGAGAAAAGTCGGGCACGTCGCCCCGCCCGTAGCCGAGCAGGACTGGATGGTGTTCGCCATGCTGCTGATCACTGATCCGGACCAGAAGAAGTACTCGTTGATGATGGCCCCGTCTGCGGGTGCCGGGCCGTTGTTCGTGTACGTCACCGTCCACGTGATCGGTGACCCGGGAGACGTGGTGGTTGCGGAGGGCGACGCCGATACGGCCAGGTCGGCACTCGTGTCGATTGCCGTGCTGACGCTGCTGGCGTTCGAGCTGGGGTCGCTGTCGATGGCACCGGGAGCGGGGTCGACGCGGGATGTCGCGGTCACGCTGGAGGGGGACGTGGTGGAGAAGTTCCCGGTGATCTTCAGCGTCACCAGCCCGAGGTGCGGGAGCGTGGGCACGGTGCCGGTGATCGCACTCCCGCTGACGTTCAGCGGGGAGGGGCAGACGGCGCCGTCCGCGGCGGAGCAGGTCGCCGCGACGTTGGTGGCTCCGGCGGGCAGGCGGATCGACAGCGCGGTGCCATCGGCCGCGGTCAGTGCGTTGTTGCCGACGGTGACGGTGTAGGTGAAGGCCGCGCCCGCGATGGCGTCGGTCGGCCCGCTGATGTTCGTCGTCACGTCCACTGTCGTCGCGCCGGTTGCGGCGGTTGCGGGGGCGGGCGAGCTCCCCGCCGCCATCGCTACGGCGATGGCGATCGACGCGACCATGGCGAAGATTTCACGCCTTCGGTCGTGATGTGTGCCGCCGCGTGTGCGGCGCTTGGTGCTGTGTCTCACGTGTCTGTCCACTTTTCGGGTTCGAGTGTTCCCCACGGCGCGATCGGGTCACGCTGGCTGCGACCTGAAGGCATCCTTCGAGCCGCTATTTGCGAGGACACACGGACACGAGAGACATGACGCGCTTTTGCAAGGAAAAGGAGATGACGGCACGGCGCACGCCCGACAGCGCCCGCAGGGTGAGTGGGCTGAGGGAGACAGCGCGATACCGAGGGGAATCCGCCCTCGGTGAGAGAGGAAGTGGAGTCGGGGGCTCAGGAGGGAGTGGGGGCCAGCTCGGTCCAGCCGCCGCCGAACTTCGCCGCGCGGCCGTCCCCCGAGGACGTGCCGGTGAGGCGGCGCCGCACCCACGGCGCGACGTGCTCGCGGTAGTACGCCGAGCCCGTGAGCCGCTGGATCTCGGGGAGGTCGCGCAGGTGCCACCACTCCCCCGGCGCGGTGAGCCCGACCGACTCGAGCACGCGGGCCGCGACGCGGTGATGACCGCGGGCGTTCATGTGGAGCCGGTCGACCGACCAGAACTCGGGCCCGGCGAGCTCGCGATCGAACCAGTTGTACGCCGTGATGACGTCGGGGCGGTGCTGCAGCCGTGCCTCGACGGCGTGCGACAGTGCGTCGCCGCGCGCCTGGACGACCCGGCCGAGCGGCAGTCCCGCCGACGGGTTCGCGCCCGACAGAACGATGAGCTGCACGCCCTCCTCGTCGCAGCGGCGCACCACGTGGTCGAAGACGGCCACGATCCGCTCGATCCCGGTGCGTGGACGCAGCATGTCGTTGCCCCCGCCGTTGAACGACAGGTGCGTCGGCTTCAGCGCGAGCGCAGGCTCGAGCTGTTCGTCGACGATCGGCTGCACGAGTTTGCCCCGGATCGCCAGGTTCGCGTACTGGATCGGCTCGCCGATGGCATCCGCCCATCCCTGCGCCGCGAGGTCGGCCCAGCCGCGGACGGTGCCGTCGGGCCGCTCATCGCCGACGCCTTCGGTGAACGAGTCGCCGATCGCGACGTAGCGCACGGATGCCATCCCGCCAGCCTACGCGCGGGGCGGCGGCTCCGGCTCCAACGTCAGCCCTCGGCCAGGGCGCGCCCGCGTTCCTCGCGCAGGAACAGCGCGGCGACCACCGCGACGGCGAAGAACGCCGCGAACACCACGAACAGCAGCGGCGCCCCGCCGAGCCCCAGCAGTGGCGGGACGCTCAGCGGTGCGACGATCGATGCGATCCGGCCGACACCGGCGGCCCACCCCGCGCCCGTGGCGCGCAGCGGCGTCGGGTACGTCTCGGGGGTTGCGGCGTAGAGCGCACCCCACGCGCCGAGGTTGAAGAACGACAGCGCCATTCCGGCAGCGATCACCGCGACCTCGCCGGAGGCCGTGCCGAAGAACACCGCGGCCACGACCGAGCCCGCGAGGAACGTCGCGAGCGTCGCGCGGCGACCCCAGGCCTCGATGAGCCACGCGGCGACGGCGTACCCGGGCAGCTGGGCCAGCGTGATGATGAGCGTGAAACCGAACGAGCGCACGAGGTCGTAGCCCTGCGACACGAGGATCGTCGGGATCCAGATGAACGCCCCGTAGTACGAGAAGTTCACGCAGAACCAGAGGATCCACAGCGCGGTGGTCCGGCCGCGGAGCGGCGCCGCCCAGAGCGCCGACACCCGCGCGCGCGGTGCAGCGTGCGTCGGTCCCGACTCGGTGGGCGCGGGCGTGAACGACACGCGCCCGGCCGCGGCCTCGAAGTCCCGGACGATCGCCGAGGCCTCGGCATCCCTCCCCCGGCTCGACAGCCAGCGCGGCGATTCGGGCAGCCCCCACCGCACGAGGAGCGCGTAGGCCGCGGGGATCGCGCCGAGCGCGAACGCCCACCGCCACCCGTCGGCCGACGCGGGCACGACCAGGTACCCGATGACCGCCGATGCCGTCCACCCGATGGCCCAGAACGCCTCGAGGAACACGATGATCCGGCCGCGCATACGCGCGGGCGCGAACTCGCTGACATACGTGGATGCCACGGGCAGCTCGGCGCCGAGACCGAGACCGACGATGAAGCGCAGGATCAGCAGCGCGACGAGGCCCCCGACCAGCGCGCTCGCCCCCGTAGCAACGCCGTAGATCAGGAGCGTGATCGCGAAGACGCGGCGACGACCGAAGCGGTCGGCGAGCAGACCGCCGAGGCTCGCGCCGATCGCCATCCCGGCGAAACCGGCCGACGCGATCCACGACGTCTCGCTCGGCGCGAGCTGCCACTGCGCCGCCAGCGCGGCGATGATGAACGAGATGAGCCCGACGTCCATGGCATCCAGGGCCCAGCCCATCCCCGACCCGCCCAGGACCCGCGCGTGACGGCGCGTGAACGGGAGGGCGTCGAGGCGTTCGGCGATGGCCGCGACGTCGGTCGACGTGGTCACCGGATGCCGGCCGTCTCGGTCTCGGCGAGCATCTGGTGCACGAGCGGGAGGACGCGCGTGCCGTAGAGCTCGATGCTCGACATGAGCCGGTCGTGCGAGATCGATCCGCTGGCGAACTTCAGCTGGAAGCGCGTGTTCCCCAGCGCCCGCACGGTCGCGGCGATCTTGCGGGCGACGGTCTCGGGCGAACCGATGTACATCGCCCCCTCGGGACCCACGTCGTGCTGGAACCGGAGCCGGTTGTATTCGGGCCACCCGCGTTCGCGGCCGATCGTGTTGTTGAGCTCGGCGACGCCCTCGTACGCCTCTTCCCAGGCCTGCTGGTCGGTCTCGGCCACGTGCCCGGGCGAGTGCACCGAGATGGGCATCGGCGGCTTGCCGAACTCCTCGAGCGAGCGGCGGTACAGGTCGGCGAACGGGCGGAACCGTGCCGACGAGCCGCCGATGATCGCGAGCACCAGGCCATAGCCGTAACGCGCCGCGCGCACGACCGACTCGGGCGAGCCGCCGACGCCGACCCACGCCTTCAGGCCGTTCTCGGTCTTCGGGTACACGTCGGCGTCCTGCAGCGCAGCGCGCGTGCGTCCCTGCCAGCTCACCGGCTTCTCGTCGAGGAGCAGCGAGAAGAGCTCGAGCTTCTCCTCGAAGAGCTGCTCGTAGTCGCGGAGGTCGTAACCGAACAGCGGGAACGACTCGATGAACGACCCGCGCCCGAGGATCACCTCCGCACGGCCGTTCGAGACGGCATCCAGCGTGGCGAAGCGCTCGAAGACGCGCACCGGGTCGTCGGAGGAAAGGACCGTGACCGCCGTGCCCAGGTGGATGTCCTTCGTTCGGGCCGCGGCGGCCGCGAGCACGATCTCGGGGCTCGTGACCGCGAAGTCCTTGCGGTGGTGCTCCCCCACGCCGAAGAACGACAGGCCCACCTCGTCGGCGAGCACCGCCTGATCGACGACGTTGCGGATCGTCTGCGCGTCGGACTGGAGGCTCCCGTCGGGTCCACGGGAGATGTCTCCGAAGGTGTCGAGACCGAGCTCGAGCGGGCGATCGTTCATGGCGTCTCCTTGCCGAATGGGAAGCATTCGGATGAATGAACTTTATGCCCCCCGGCGGTATTCCCGGGAATCGGGGCGTCCGCGCGCGCAGACGCCCCGATCCGGATCACGCGGATGTCAGAGCCGCGCGCAGCGTGTCGAGTCCGACGCCGCCGATGCCCAGCGCCTTCGTGTGGAACGCCTTCATCGAGAACGCGTCGCCCTCGCGCTCGCGGTACTCGTCGCGCACCTGCTCCCAGATCCGCTGCCCGACCTTGTACGCGGGAGCCTGGCCCGGCCAGCCGAGGTACCGGTTGACCTCGAACTTCACGAACTCCTCGGGCATGTTGACGTTGCGCAGCATGAACGCGAGCGCGTAGTCGTGGTCCCAGGTGCCCGCGCCGTCGAGCCGCGGCTTGCCGAGGTGGACGCCGATGTCGAGCACGACGCGCGCCGCGCGCATGCGCTGACCGTCGAGCATGCCGAGGCGGTCGGCGGGGTCGTCGAGGAAACCGAGCTGCTCCATGAGGCGCTCGGCGTACAGCGCCCAGCCCTCGGCGTGACCGCTGGTGCCGGCGAGCAGACGCCGCCACGAGTTGAGCTGCCCGCGGTTGTACACGGCCTGCGCGATCTGCAGGTGGTGACCCGGAACGCCCTCGTGGTACACGGTGGTGAGCTCGCGCCACGTGTCGAAGCTGTCGACGCCCTCCGGCACCGACCACCACATGCGGCCGGGGCGCGAGAAGTCGTCGGTCGGGCCGGTGTAGTAGATGCCGCCCTCCTTCGTGGGGGCGATCATGCACTCGAGGCGCCGGATCGGCTCGGCGATGTCGAAGTGGGTGCGGCCCAGTTCCTCGACCGCGCGGTCGCTCGTGCGCTGCATCCACTCCTGCAGGGCGGCGGTGCCGTGGAGCTTCCGCGACTCGTCCTGCTCCAGGAACGCGACGGCCTCCTCGACCGTGGCGCCGGGGAGGATCTCGTTCGCGATCGACTCCTGCTCGGCGACCATGCGCGCGAGCTCCTCGACGCCCCACTCGTACGTCTCGTCGAGGTCGATCGTCGCGCCGAGGAACTGGCGCGAGTGCAGCGCGTACAGGTCGCGGCCGACCGCGTCGGTCTCGCCGGCGACGGGCGCGAGCTCGGACGACAGGAAGGATGCCAGGGCGTCGTACGCCACGCGGGCGGCGCCGGCGTTCTGGTCGAGGTCGCGAGCGAGCGACGCGGGCAGCTGCCCCTCCTCGGGGGCGGCGTCGCCCACGAACTCGGCGAAGAAGCCCGTGTCGGCGGTGTAGCGGGCGATCTGCGTCGCGACCTCGACGACCTGCCGACGGGCGGGGACCACGCCGCGGGAGATGCCTTCGCGCAGCGTCGCGATGTACCCGTCGATCGCGCCCGGCAGAGCCTTGAGGCGCGTGGAGATCGTGGACCAGTCCTCGACCGTCGCGGTCGGCATGAGGTCGAACGCCTGCCGAAGGTCCTGCGCCGGGGAGGCGATGACGTTGACGTCGCGCAGGTGCGTCTGCGCGGCGTGCAGCTCGAGGTGCAGGTCGAGCTCGCGGCCGAGGTCGAGCTTCGTGACCTCGTCGACCGCGTCGACGGGGGTCGCGTTGTCGAGCGCGGCCTTGGTGGCGCGCGCCTGATCGGCGAGCTCGTTCGCGCCCTCGGGGCTGTAGTCGCCGAAGCGGTCGTTGTACTCCGTACGTCCGATGTAGGTGGCGAGCGTCGGCACCCGCTCGGCCAGGGTGTCCACCCACGCGTCGGCGATCGTGTCGATCGGCGTGGGGGTGCGTTGTGGATCAGTCATAGGACGAGCCTAGGGAAGCCGGAGGGGGCCTGACCAGCCGGGGCGCTCAGTGGCCCGCTTCGTCCCAGTCCCCACCCCGGCCGATCTGCACGTCCAGAGGCACCGACAGGTCGGCGGCATCCGCCATCCGAGCCCGCACGATCGCCTCCACGGCATCCCACTCCCCCGGTGCGATCTCGACGACGAGTTCGTCGTGGATCTGCAGCAGCACGCGCGAACGAAGACCCGTGGATGCCAGCTCCTCCCGGATGCGGTACAGCGCGATCTTCATGATGTCGGCGGCGCTGCCCTGGATCGGGGCGTTGAGCGCGGCGCGCTCGGCGTTCTCGCGGAGCACGCGGTTCATGCTCGTGAGGTCAGGGAACGGGCGGCGGCGGCCGAAGATCGTCTCGGTGTAGCCGTCCTGTCGTGCCTGCTCGACCGAGCCACGCAGGTAGTCGCGCACCGCGCCGAAGCGGGCGAAGTACTCCAGCATCAGCTGCTTCGCCTCGGACTGCTCGATGCGCAGCTGCTTCGAGAGGCCGAACGCCGACAGGCCGTAGACGAGGCCGTACGACATCGCCTTGACCTTGGTGCGCATCGCCGGGGTGACCTCGGCCGGCTCGACGCCGAACACGCGCGAACCGACGAACCGGTGCAGGTCCTCGCCGGAGTTGAACGCCTCGATGAGTCCGGGGTCGCCGGACAGGTGCGCCATGATGCGCATCTCGATCTGCGAGTAGTCGGCGGTCAGCAGCGTCTCGTAGCCCTCGCCGACCTCGAACGCCGCGCGGATGCGCCGGCTCTCCTCCGTGCGGATCGGGATGTTCTGCAGGTTCGGGTCGGTGCTCGACAGGCGCCCGGTCTGGCTGCCGGTCTGCACGTAGGTCGTGTGGATGCGGCCGTCGGCGCCGATCGCGGCATCCAACGCGTCGATGATCTGCTTCAGCTTGGTCGCCTCGCGGTGTCGCAGCAGCAGATCCAGGAAGGGGTGGTGCGCGTTCTCCTGCAGGTCGGCGAGGGCCGCGGCATCCGTGGTGTACCCGCTCTTGGTCTTGCGGGTCTTCGGCAGTTGCAGTTCGTCGAACAGAACCTCTTGCAGTTGCTTGGGCGACCCGAGGTTGACCTCGTGCCCGATGGACGCGTACGCCTGCTGCGCGAGGTCGTCGGCGCGCGCCGCGAGCTCGCCGGAGAACCGCGCGAGCTTCTCGTGCGACACCGCGACACCGGCGAGTTCCATGTCGGCGAGGGCGCCGAGCGTCGGCAGCTCGATGTCGGTGAGCACGCCCGCGACGCTCTCGGGCAGCTCGCCGCGCTGCGCCTCGGACACGCGGCGCACGTACCACGACAGCTGACCCGGGGTCGCACCCTCGGTCTCGGGCACGAGCTGCGTCGGATCGGCCTCGGGCAGCTTCTCACCCAGGTATCGGTCGACGAGGTCGGACAGGGTCTTGTCGGGGAAGCTCGGCCGCACCAGCCACCCGGTGAGGATCACGTCGTCGACGATCCCCCCGACCTCGACACCCGCACGCGCGAGCGCCTTGAGTTGCGGTTTCGCCGCCGCGAACGCCTTCGGGGCATCGGATGCCAGCCACCCGGCGAGGGCGTCGCGTACCGCGTCCGTCCACCCGGCCTCGGCCGCGGAGTCGGCGGTCGCGAGACCGATGCGGGACGGCTCCTGCCCGAACAGGTCGACGGTGACGCCGACGGTACCGGTGGCCGCGGCCGCCCACGCGGCGAGGCCCGCGGCGTCGAGGGCGGCGGGCGTGGGGGCCTGTGCCGTCGGCAGCGCGGGCTCGGCTGCGACGGAGGGATCGGCGCCGAAGGCGTCGAACACGCGCGGCAGCAGCGTGCGGAACTCGAGCCGGGCGAAGATGTCGCGCACGGCCTGCGCGTCGATGGGCTGCACGGCCAGGTCGGCCGGCGCCTTCTCGAGCTCGACGTCCCGCAGCAGGCGGTTCAGGGCGCGGTTGCGCGTGACGTCGTCGAGGTGCTCGCGCAGGTTGTTGCCCGCGACGCCGGTGATCTTGTCGGCGTTCTCGAGCAGTGCCTCGAGCGAGCCCCACTGCGTGAGCCACTTCACGGCGGTCTTCTCCCCCACCTTCGGCACGCCGGGGAGGTTGTCGCTGGTCTCGCCCACGAGGGCCGCGATCTCGGGGTACTGCGCCGGTGGCAGGCCGTACTTCTCGACGACCGCGTCGGTGTCGTAGCGCTTGAGCTGAGACACGCCCTGCACGTTCGGGTACAGCAGCGTGATCTCGTCGTTCACGAGCTGGATCGTGTCGCGGTCGCCGGAGCACACGAGCACCGAGAACCCCTCGGCGGACGCCTCGGTCGCGAGCGTCGCCAGGATGTCGTCGGCCTCGACGCCTTCCTTCATGAGGACGGGCACGTTGAGGGCGCGCAGGCAGTCCTGCAGCAGCGGGATCTGCCCCTTGAACTCGGCGGGAGACTCGCTGCGGTTGGCCTTGTACTCGCTGTACTCCTCGGTGCGGAACGACCGTCGCGACGTGTCGAACGCGACCGCGATGTGCGTCGGCTTCTCGGCCTTCACCAGGTTCACGAACATCGACAGGAACCCGTAGATGCCGTTGGTGTGTTGCCCGTCCTTCGTCGAGAAGTTGTCGACGGGGAGGGCGTAGAACGCCCGGTAGGCCAGCGAGTGGCCGTCGACGACGAGGAGAGTAGGCTTTTCGGCATCCGTCACTCGTCCAGCGTAACGAGTGCCACCGACACTCCCCCGGCCCCGGCCCACCGAAGGCGATGATGACCTCCACGACACCCGACATCACTCCCGGCCTCGAATGGGTGAGACAGCGCGGAATGGGCGCCCTCGCCGAGAAGATGGGCATCGAGTGGGTCGAGTTCTCGATCGATCGCTGCGTGGCCACGATGCCGGTGGAGGGCAACACGCAGCCCGTCGGTCTGCTCCACGGCGGGGCCTACGTCGTGCTGGGTGAGTCGCTCGGCTCGATGGCCGCGAACCTGCACGCCGGTGCCGGTCGGCTCGCGGTGGGGATCGACATCAACGCCACCCACACCCGCTCGGCGACCTCGGGTCGCGTGACGGGCGTGTGCACCCCGATCCACCTGGGCCGTTCGCTCACCGTCCACGAGATCGCCGTGTCCGACGAGCAGGGACGCCGCTGCTCCACGATCCGGATCACGAACATGATCAAGGACGCCCCGGCCCGGGCCTGAAAAGAAGAATGGATGCCACCGGAGTGGCATCCATTCTCGAGAAGTCGGGTGGTCAGCCCTTCTTGGGCGCCAGCTGCTCGATGATGGCCTTGGCCACGTCCTGCATGGTGAGACGGCGGTCCATCGACGCCTTCTGGATCCAGCGGAACGCCTCCGGCTCGGACAGGCCCATCTTCTCGTTGAGCAGGCCCTTCGCTCGGTCGACGAGCTTGCGGGTCTCGAAACGCTCGACCATGTCGGCGACCTCGGCCTCGAGCGTGATGATCTGCTCGTAGCGTGCCAGTGCGATCTCGATCGCCGGCAGCAGGTCGTTCGGCGTGAACGGCTTGACGACGTACGCGAGCGCGCCGGCCTCGCTGGCCCGCTCCACGAGCTCCTTCTGGCTGAACGCCGTCAGCAGCACGACCGGGGCGATGTGGTTCTTGCTGAGCTTCTCCGCGGCGCTGATGCCGTCGAGCTGCGGCATCTTCACGTCCATGATGACGAGGTCGGGGCGCAGCTCGGTGGCGAGCTGGACGGCGGTCTCGCCGTCACCGGCCTCGCCGACGACGTCGAAGCCGTTGTCGCGGAGGATTTCGACGATGTCGAGGCGGATGAGCGATTCGTCCTCCGCCACGACGACACGACGAGGGGCGGTAGGTGCGCTCACCGGCGCGGCTTCGTGATCTGTCACGGTTCCATCCTATGGCTGTGTCAGGGAGGAGCACCGGAACGGCGCCTCGAACTGCGGTGCCCTAGAGGGCACCGCGGGGGAAAAGGATATCGGGTCGACTCCCTCGAGAGCCGACCCGTCATCGTGCCGGTGGTGGGACTCGAACCCACACGCCCTTGCGGACAGAGCATTTTGAGTGCCCCGCGTCTGCCATTCCGCCACACCGGCAGGTGCTGCGTCCCAACCTATCGGCGGGAACGACGACGCGCGCCGGACGAACCGGCGCGCGTCGCCGAAGGGTCAGTTGTCCCGATAGCCCGGGGCCGCGCCGTGCACGGCGTCACCCACGCGGTGCACGCGCAGGTCGTTCGTCGAACCGACGATTCCGGGAGGAGAACCGGAGATGACGACGACCTTGTCGCCGACCTTCGCGAGGTCGTGCGACAGGAGGTAGTCGTCCACCTGCAGGAACATCTTGTCGGTGTGCGACACGTGCTCGACGAGCGTCGAACGCACGCCCCACGTCAGCGCCAGACGACGGCGGATGCCGGGCTCGGGCGTGAACGCGATCATCGGGATCGTGGACCGCAGACGCGACATGCGGCGCGCCGAGTCGCCGGACTCGGTGAACACGCAGAGGTACTTCGCCTCGACGAAGTCGGCCACCTCGACGGCGGCGAGCGTGATCGCCCCGCCCTGGGTGCGCGGCTTGTTGGTGAGCGGCGCGATGCGCTCCAGGCCGTGCTCCTCGGTGGACTGCACGATGCGGGCCATCGTCTCGACGACGACGACCGGGTACGCGCCGACGCTCGTCTCGCCCGACAGCATGACCGCGTCCGCACCGTCGAGCACGGCGTTGGCGACGTCGCTGGTCTCGGCACGCGTGGGCACCGGGTTGCTGATCATCGACTCGAGCATCTGCGTCGCCACGATGACGGGCTTCGCCATGCGACGCGACAGCTCCACCGCGCGCTTCTGCACGATCGGCACGGCCTCGAGCGGCAGCTCGACGCCGAGGTCGCCGCGGGCGACCATGATGCCGTCGAACGCGTCGATGATCTCCTCGAGGTTGTCGACCGCCTGCGGCTTCTCGATCTTGGCGATGACCGGGATGTACCGGCCCTCCTCGCCCATGATCTCGTGCACGCGCTCGATGTCCTTGGCATCCCGGACGAACGACAGGGCGATCAGGTCGGCTCCGGCGCGCAGGCCCCAGCGGAGGTCGGCCTCGTCCTTCTCGCTCAGCGCGGGGACGTTGACCGCCACACCGGGCAGGTTGATGCCCTTGTTGTTCGACACCGGGCCGCCGACGATGACCTTGGTGGTCACGACCGTGCCGTCGGTCTCGACGACCTCGACGCGGACCTTGCCGTCGTCGATGAGGAGGAAGTCGCCGGGCTTGACGTCCTGGGGCAGGCCCTTGAACGTCGTGCCGACGATCTCCTTGGTGCCGAGGATGTCCTCGATCGTGATCTTGAAGATGTCGCCGGGGGCGAGGTCGTGCGGACCGTTCTCGAACTTGCCGAGGCGGATCTTCGGGCCCTGCAGGTCGACGAGGGCGGCGACCGGGCGGCCCGCGTCCTCTGCCGCCTTGCGCACGTTGGCGAAGTTGGCGTCGTGCACGGAGTAGTCTCCGTGGCTCAGGTTCAGTCGGGCGACGTCCACCCCGGCGTCGATGATGGCGCGAACCATCTCATACGACGACGTGGCGGGGCCGAGGGTTGCGACGATCTTGGCGCGTCTCATCCGTTTTCAAGCTCCGTGAGGATATTCGGGAAGTGGCCGATCGGCCCTTGCCAGCTTAGGCGGGCAGGAGGCCGATGGCGACATCGGTGGGCTTGACCGGTGCCGGCAGCACCGTCTCGCCCATGAGGAACGTGTCGACCTCGGCGGCCGCGGCGCGCCCCTCGGCGATCGCCCACACGATAAGCGACTGTCCGCGGCCGGCGTCACCGGCAACGAACACGCCCGGAGCGGTCGTGGCGTAGGTGGCGTTGCGCTCGACGTTGCCGCGGTTCGTGAACTGCGCGCCGAGCTGCTCCTCGAGGTGCTCGCGCTCCGGGCCGGTGAAGCCCATCGCGATGAGCACCAGGTCGGCGGGGATCTCGCGCTCGGTGCCGCTCTTGGGGACGCGGCGTCCGTCGACGTACTCGGTCTCGGCCACGCGCAGCGCGCGGACCTCGCCCGCCTCGTTGCCGAGGAACTCCACCGTCGACGCGAGGAACGTGCGCTCCCCTCCCTCCTCGTGCGCGGAGGCGACCTCGAACAGGTTCGGCATCATCGGCCACGGCTGGTCCATCGGACGCTCCGAGGGCGGCTGCTTGCCGATCGCGAGGTTCGTCACGCTCAGTGCGCCGTGACGGTGCGCCGTGCCGATGCAGTCCGCGCCGGTGTCGCCGCCGCCGATGACGACGACGTGCTTGCCGTGCGCCGTGATCTGCTGAGGGACCTGGTCGCCCGCGACCGCCTTGTTGCTCTCGACGAGGTACTCCATGGCGAAGTGCACGCCGTCGAGGTCGCGGCCCGGGATCGGGAGGTCGCGCGGAACGGTGGAGCCTGTGGCCACCACGACGGCGTCGTAGCGGGCGCGCAGCTCGCTCCACGAGATGTCCTTGCCGATCTCGACGCCCGCGCGGAACCGGGTGCCCTCGGCCTGCATCTGGCGCAGGCGCAGCTCGAGGTGGCGCTTCTCCATCTTGAAGTCGGGGATGCCGTAGCGCAGGAGCCCGCCGATGCGGTCGTCGCGCTCGTACACGGCGACCGTGTGGCCGGCGCGCGTGAGCTGCTGGGCCGCGGCGAGACCGGCGGGGCCGGAACCCACGACGGCCACGGTCTTGCCCGTCAGACGCTCCGGCGGCTCGGGTTCGACCCAGCCGTTGCCGAACGCCTCGTCGATGATCGAGACCTCGACCTGCTTGATCGTCACGGCGGGCTGGTTGATGCCCAGCACGCACGAGCTCTCGCACGGCGCCGGGCACAGGCGACCGGTGAACTCCGGGAAGTTGTTCGTCGCGTGCAGGCGCTCGATCGCGGAGCGGCCCTCGCCGCGCCACGTGAGGTCGTTCCACTCCGGGATCAGGTTGCCGAGCGGGCAGCCCTTGTGGCAGAACGGGATGCCGCAGTCCATGCAGCGACCGGCCTGGCGGCGGATGACGGCCGAATCGCCCGGCTCGTACACCTCTTTCCAGTCCATGATCCGCACGGGCACGGGGCGCCGCTTGGGGAGCTCGCGCTCCGTGACCTTGAGAAAGCCCTTCGGGTCAGCCACCCGTCACCTCCAGAATGCGCGTCCAGACGACGTCACCGTCGGGGTCGAGCCCCTCGGCGACCGCCTCCTGGCGGGTCTGCATGACCGCGGCGTAGTCGCGCGGCAGCACCCGGACGAAGTTCTCCACCTCGGTCTCGAAGTCCGCGAGCAGACGACGGGCCAGCGTGGAGTCGGTCTCGGCGACGTGCTTCTCGAGCAGGTCGCGCAGGATCTCGGCATCCCCCGAACCGAGGGGGCCGAGTTCGAGTTCACCGGATGCCACGGCCTCACGGTTCACCAGGTCGGTGTCGAGCTTGTAGACGTACGCCTGTCCGCCGGACATGCCCGCGCCGAGGTTGCGGCCGGTCGCGCCGAGGATCACGGCGAGACCACCGGTCATGTACTCGAGCGCGTGGTCACCCACGCCCTCGACGACCGCGGTCGCCCCGGAGTTGCGGACGAGGAAGCGCTCGCCCACCACGCCGTTCAGGAACATCTGCCCCTGCGTGGCGCCGTAGCCGATGACGTTTCCGGCGATGACGTTCTCGGACGCCTCGAACGTCGAGCCACGCGGCGGGCGGACGACGATCTTGCCGCCCGAGAGCCCCTTGCCGACGTAGTCGTTGGAGTCGCCCTCGAGGCGCAGCGTGATACCGGCCGGCATGAACGCACCGAACGACTGCCCCGCCGAACCCGTGAGCCGCACGTCGATCGCGCCCTCGGGCAGACCGTGCTCGCCGTGCGCCTTGGTGACGTGGTGGCCGAGCATCGTGCCGACCGCGCGCGCGGTGTTGCGCACGGGCAGCTCGATCGTGATCTGACCGCCGTGCGCGACGACGTCTTGCGCGCGCTCGATGAGCTGCACGTCGAAGTGCTCGTCGAGCTCGTGGTTCTGGTTGCGGCCGTGGCGGCGCGGCTCGTCCTCGGCGAAGTGCGGACCCTCGAGGATCGGGGCGAGGTTGAGACCCCGCGCCTTCCAGTGCTCCACGGCGCCGTTGACGTCGAGGAGCTCGGAGCGGCCGACGATCTCGTCGATCGAGCGGTAGCCGAGGGCCGCGAGGTACTCGCGCACCTCCTGCGCGATGAACTCCATGAAGTTCACGACGTACTCGGCCTTGCCGGTGAAGCGCTGACGGAGGACCGGGTTCTGCGTCGCGACGCCCACCGGGCACGTGTCGAGGTGGCAGACGCGCATCATGATGCAGCCCGACACCACGAGCGGAGCCGTGGCGAAGCCGAACTCCTCGGCGCCCAGCAGCGCGCCGATGATGACGTCGCGGCCGGTCTTCATCTGACCGTCGACCTGCACCACGACGCGGTCGCGCATGCCGTTGAGCATGAGCGTCTGCTGCGTCTCGGCCAGGCCCAGTTCCCACGGCGTGCCGGCGTGCTTGAGCGAGTTCATCGGGCTCGCACCCGTGCCGCCGTCCTGCCCGGAGACGAGGATGACGTCGCTCAGCGCCTTCGCCACACCCGCCGCGACCGCGCCGATACCCGACTGGCTCACGAGCTTCGTGTGGATGCGGGCCGACGGGTTCGCGCGCTTCAGGTCGAAGATGAGCTGCTTGAGGTCTTCGATCGAGTAGATGTCGTGGTGCGGCGGCGGCGAGATGAGCCCGACGCCCGCGGTCGCGTGACGCGTCCGCGCCACCCACGGGTACACCTTGGTCGGCGGCAGCTGACCGCCCTCGCCGGGCTTGGCGCCCTGGGCGAGCTTGATCTGGATGTCGTCGGCCTCGGTGAGGTACAGGCTCGTCACACCGAATCGACCGGATGCCACCTGCTTGATGGCGCTGCGACGCTCGGGGTCGAGCAGACGATCGACGTCTTCGCCGCCCTCGCCCGTGTTCGACTTGCCGCCGATGCGGTTCATCGCGATCGCCAGAGTCTCGTGCGCCTCCTGCGAGATGGAGCCGTAGCTCATCGCGCCCGTGGAGAAGCGCTTGACGATCGCCGACACCGGCTCGACCTCGTCGATCGGCACGGGCGGACGCTGACCGGTGCGCAGCGAGAACAGGCCGCGGAGCGTCTTCAGCTCGTGGGCCTGGTCGTCGATGAGCTTCGTGTACTCGCGGAAGATGTCGTACCGGCGCTCGCGCGTGGCGTGCTGCAGACGGAACACCGTGTCGGGGTTGAAGAGGTGCGGAGCCCCGTCGCGGCGCCACTGGTACTCGCCGCCGGTCCACAGGCGCTCGTGCGCGCGGGCCGCGGCATCCTCCGGGTAGGCGTACTCGTGACGCGCGGCGTTCTCTGCGGCGATGACGTCGAGCCCCACGCCGCCCAGCTTGCTCTCGGTGCCCGTGAAGTAGGCATCCACGAATTCCCGGGAAAGTCCGACCGCCTCGAAGACCTGCGCACCCGCGTACGACGACACGGTCGAGATGCCCATCTTCGACATGATCTTCAGCACGCCCTTGCCGAGCGCGTAGATCAGGTTCTTGACGGCCTTCTCGGGCGTGACGCCGGTGATGAAGCCGGCGCGGACGAGGTACTCGACCGTCTCCATGGCGAGGTACGGGTTCACCGCGGAAGCGCCGTATCCGATGAGGGTCGCGATGTGATGCACTTCGCGCACGTCACCGGCCTCGACCACGAGACCGACCTTCATGCGGGTCTCGTTGCGGATGAGGTGGTGGTGCACGGCCGCGAGCATCAGCAGCGACGGGATCGGCGCCAGGTCTTTGTTGGAGTCGCGGTCGCTGAGCACGATGAACTCGGCGCCGTCCTCGATCGCGTGGTCGACCTCGGAGCACATCTGCGCGATGCGCTTCTGCATGCCCTTGTGGCCGGCCTCGACGCGGTACAGGCCGCGGATCGTCACCGACGAACGGCCCGGCAGGGCGGTGTCGATGTGCTGGATCTTCGCGAGCTCGTCATTGTCGATCACCGGGAAGTCGAGCGTCACGGTGCGCGTGTGCTCGGGACCCCAGTCGAGGAGGTTGCGCTCGGGACCGAGGCCCAGAGACAGCGACGTGACGACCTCTTCGCGGATCGAGTCCAGCGGCGGGTTCGTGACCTGCGCGAACTGCTGCGTGAAGTAGTCGAACAGCAGGCGCGGACGGTCGCTCAACACGGCGACGGGCGCGTCGCTGCCCATGGCGCCGAGCGGCTCGGTGCCGTTCTGTCCCATCGGGGTGAGGAGCAGACGCACCTCTTCCTCGGTGTAGCCGAACGTGCGCTGGCGCCGCGTGATCGAGGCGATCGGGTGCACGATGTGCTCGCGCTCCGGCAGCTCGGAGAGCCGCACGCGACCGGCATCCAGCCACTCCTGCCAGGGCTGCAGAGAGGCGAGCTGCGCCTTGATCTCCTCGTCCTCGACGATGCGGCGCTCGGCCGTGTCGACGAGGAACATGCGCCCGGGCTGCAGGCGGCCGCGACGCTTGATGCGCTCGGGCGCGAAGTCGAGCACGCCGGTCTCGGAACCGATCACGACGAGGCCGTCGGTGGTCTCGGTCCAGCGTCCGGGGCGGAGGCCGTTGCGGTCGAGGGTCGCGCCGACGAGCGTGCCGTCGGTGAAGATGAGCGCGGCCGGGCCGTCCCACGGCTCCATCTGCATCGAGTGGTAGTCGTAGAAGGCGCGCAGATCGGGGTCGATCGTCGCCTGCTTCTCGTACGCCTCGGGGACCATCATCATGATCGCGTGCGGGAGGCTGCGACCCGTGAGGGTCAGGAGCTCGAGCACCTCGTCGAAGGATGCCGAGTCGCTCGCGCCGTCGGTGCAGATGGGCAGCAGCGGGCGGACGTCGCCGATCAGCTCGGACTCGAGCTGCGACTGACGTGCGCGCATCCAGTTGCGGTTGCCCTTGACGGTGTTGATCTCGCCGTTGTGCGCGAGCATGCGCAGCGGCTGCGCGAGCGGCCACGAGGGGAACGTGTTGGTCGAGTACCGCGAGTGCACGACGGCGAGCTCGGAGGCGAAGCGCTCGTCCTGCAGGTCGGGGTAGAACGGCTCGAGCTGCAGCGTCGTGACCATGCCCTTGTACCCGAGGGTGCGGCTGGACAGCGACACGAAGTACGCGTCGAGCTCGTGGCGCGCGCGCTTGCGCAGCCGGTAGACGCGACGGTCGAGCGCGATGCCGGACAGCGCGGGCTGGTCGCCGACCGCGGGGTGCGACACGAACAGCTGCTCGAATGCGGGACGCGCCTCGAACGCGAGCTTGCCGAGGTTCTCGGGCTCGGTCGGAACCTCGCGCCACCCGAGGACCGTGAGGTTCTCGGCAGCGGCGAGCTTCTCGATGCCGGCCTTCTGCGCCGCGCGCTCCTCGTGACCGAGCGGCAGGAAGACGAGACCCGCGGCGTACTCCCCCACCGGCGGCAGGTCGAAGTCGACGACCGCGCGCAGGAACGCGTCGGGCATCTGCGTGAGGATGCCCGCGCCGTCACCGGTACCGGCATCCGATCCGATGGCCCCGCGGTGCTCGAGGTTGCGCAGCGCCGTCAGCGCCAGGTCGATGATGTCGTGCCCGGGCTCGCCACGGAGCGTCGCGACCATGGCGAGGCCACAGGCGTCCTTCTCGAACGACGGGTCGTACATGCCCTGCCGGGCGGGGAAAGCGCCGCCGACGGCGCCGGAACGGGAGCTCGAAGCCATACCAACCGTCCTCACGTTGATGCTGCGAATGGGACGACGTCGGCCCAGGGAGTTACTTCGTGGCGGGGCTGCTTGTGGCGCTGGTGCCGACGGTGTCGTTCGTCGCGGGCGGCTCGCTCACGTCGACGAAGTCAGTGGGGTCGGTCGAGTCTACAGCCCCGGGAGCCTTGCCCTCGCGCCCCGGCTGGTACGGCGAGGGCTCGAGACCCTTGTGGCGACGCGACTGCACGACGAAGATCACGATGCCGAGGATCACGCCGAAGATCGCCGCCCACACGTTAGTGCGCAGGCCCAGGATGATGTCGCTGGGGTCGATACGGATGGATTCCCAGACGATTCGGCCCGCGCTGTACCAGACGAGGTACACCGCGAACTGCTTGCCCCACTGCAGCGTGAAGCGCTTGCCGACCCACAGGATGACCGCGGCGCCGAGCAGGTTCCAGATGACCTCGTAGAGGAAAGTCGGCTGGAAAAGAGTGCCGGCTGGCAGTCCGACGGGGATCGCCGAGTTCGGCGTGGCGATCTCGAGGCCCCACGGGAGGTCGGTCGGCTGGCCGAAGAGCTCCTGGTTGAACCAGTTGCCGAAGCGTCCCATCGCCTGCGCGATGATGAGGCCCGGGGCCAGCGCGTCCGCGAAGGTCCAGAACCGGATGCCGGTCCACTTGCAGCCGAGGTACGCGCCGAGGGCGCCACCGATCAGCGCGCCGTAGATGGCGATGCCGCCCTCCCAGATGGCCCACACCGAGCCGGGCTGGAACGGGTTCCACGGGTTGGACCCGGGGCCGAAATAGAAGCCCAGGTGCGTGAGCACGTGGTAGATCCGGGCGAAGACGATCGCGATGGGCACCGCCAGCAGGCAGATGTCGATGACGACCCACTTCTCGGCCCCACGACGCGTCAGGCGCGCGTTCGTGAGGAACACGGCCACGATGATGCCCGCGACGATGCACAGGGCGTAGAAGTGGATGCGCAGGGGTCCGAGATCGAAGTACGAGATCGATGGGCTCGGGATGCTGGCGAGCACGCCGGAGGCCGCGCTCGAGAGGGCGAACGTCATGCAGACGAGTCTAGGCGCGCCGCGCCGTGCCCGCCGACAGCTCACGAGCGAGCGAACGGAGCGCATCGACGCCGCCGTCGCGCAGCGCCTTCACGAGCGCCGTGCCGACGATCGCGCCGTCCGCGTACTCGATGACCCCGGCGACCTGCTCGGCGTTCGAGATGCCGATGCCCACGCACGCGTGCGCCGCCCCGTGGGAGCGGAGACGCTCCACGAGGCCGCGGGCCGCGGCATCCAGCTGCGCCCGCTCCCCCGTGATGCCCATCGTCGAGACCGTGTACACGAACCCCGTGGAGGCCTTCACGATCATGTCGAGGCGCTCGTCGGTGGAGGTCGGTGCGGCGAGGAACACCCGGTCGAGGCCGGTGCGCTCGCTCACGGCGACCCACGCGGACGCGGCATCGGGCGTGATGTCGGGCGTGATGAGACCGGCACCGCCCGCGGCGATCAGGTCGTCGGCGTAGCGTTCGACGCCGTACTGCTCGACGAGGTTCCAGTACGTCATCACGAGCACCGGCACGTCGGTGCGCGCGGTGATCTCGCGGATGATCGTGAACAGGTCGCGCATGCGGAAGCCGTTGGCCAGCGCGGTCTGCGTGGCCTCCTGGATGACGAGGCCGTCCATGACGGGGTCGCTGTAGGGCGGACCGAGCTCGATGACGTCGACGCCGGACTCCGCCAGCGCGACGGCCGCTTCGATGCTCGTCGCGACGTCGGGGAAACCGGCGGGCAGGTACCCGACGAGGGCGCCGCGTCCGGCCGCGTGGGCGGCGTCGATCGCCGCGGAGACGCGTGAGGTCACAGCTCGACCCCCGCACCGCTCGCCGCGTCCGGAGCCGGCGTCACATCCACCGGCGAACCGGTGGCGGATGCCACGGCCTCGGCGCCCGCGGTCTGGGCCGGACGGCCCTCAGGAGCCGGCGCGTGCTCGGCGTCGTACAGGTCGAAGTAGCGGGCGGCGGTGTCCATGTCCTTGTCGCCGCGACCGGAGAGGTTCACCGCGATGATGGCATCCGGTCCGAGCTCTCTGCCGATGCGGAGGGCGCCGGCGAGGGCGTGGGCGGACTCGATC
>NZ_BADA01000049.1 GCF_000333395.1 Microbacterium sp. B19 | reverse complement strand
GGGGCAGAAGATGGACGTGCTGCTGTGGCCGGAGGGCGGCGTGGACTCCGACCCCACCCGCAACCAGAGCACCGCGGCGGTTCTCGACGAGCTGTCACGGCGGCTGGACGCTCCGCTGCTCATCTCGGCGGTCACCGAGCGTGGACCGAACCTCTACAACTCGTCGCTGCTGTGGACCGCGGACGGGGCGCCGGAGCAGATGTACGACAAGCGCCACCCGGTGCCCTTCGGCGAGTACGTGCCCGATCGGGCGTTCTGGGAACCGTTCGCCCCCGACCTCATCGGCCTCATCGGCCGCGAGTACACCCCGGGAACGGCCGACCCGGTGGTCGACATCGACGGCGTCGTGGCGGGACTCGCGATCTGCTTCGACGTGATCTACGACGACGTCGTGTGGGACGGAGCCTCCGAGGGGGCGGAGGTGTACCTGTTCCAGACGAACAACGCCGACTTCCGCGGGACGGACGAGAACCTCCAGCAGCTCGCGTTCGCCCGGATGCGCGCGATCGAGACCGGTCGGTCGGTCGTGAACCTGTCGACGGTCGGCACCAGCCAGGTCATCGCCCCGGACGGCGCGACGCGCGACGAACTTCCGGTCGACACCGCCGGATACATGCTCGACGACGTGCCGCTGCGGACGGGCCTGACCCCCGCGGTCGTCATCGGCCCGGCGCTGAAGATCGTGCTGGGCTGGGGGAGCCTCGCGGGACTCGCCGCCGCCGGAGCCGTGCTGGCGTTCCGCGGGCGCACGAAAAAGACGCCGGCCCCCGAGGGAACCGGCGCCTGAATCCGTGATCCGCGTTACGCGCTGATCTTCTGATCCCCGCCGCGGCGTGCCCGGAGGAACGCCAGGCGCTCCTCGAGGAGCTCCTCGAGCTCGGGGATCGTGCGACGCTCCAGGAGCATGTCCCAGTGCGTGCGGGGTGCCTTGTCGTCGCTGTGGTCGACGGTGGCGGTGCCCTCGCCGATGCGCAGCAGCGCCTCAGCGCCGCAGGTGCGGCATTCCCATGCCGGCGGAACCTCGGCGTCCGCGGCGAAGGTCAGCACCGTCTCGCGTCCGCAGGTGGCGCAGACGTAGGTGTGCTGGGCCCGGTCGTGGAAAACGACCCCGTCTTCGCTCTGAAGGCTCTGTGCGCCGAGTCGGATGCCTCGAAGACTGCGATCTGCCATTGTGTGGTCCTCTCGTCGGTCCCCATGTATAACGGCCCGACCTGTGCGCTTTATTCGAACAGAGGGCACCCTGGCGAGATTCACAGAGGATGCTCAGGTCGCCGAGCGTTCACCGCCCGTTCACGACGGCCAGAGCGAGGTCGGCGCGGTCGGTGACGATCCCGTCGACGCCGAGGTCGAGCAAGCGCCGCATGTCCACGGGGTCGTTCACGGTCCACACGTGCACCTCGACCCCGGCCGCGTGGGCGGCGCGCACGAGACCCGGCGTGACCACGCGCACCGGGCCCTGGCGCTCGGGGATCTGCACGGCATCCATTCCCGCGAGGAGTCGGCGGACGGTCCCGCGCAGGCCCACCGCCTGCGCGGCGACGAGGCGCGCGACCGTCCTCGAACCGGGAGAGGTCGCGGGGGAGAGGGCGGCACCCGCGGCGCGGGCCGCGGCGAGCGCGAGGAGGCGGCGCTCGTCGGAGAAGCTCGTCACGAGCACGCGGGCGGCGTGCGGCGCGACGAGGCGTCCGGCCGGTTCGGCGGCGGCCTCGGCCTTCACGTCGAGGTTGAACCGCGTATCGGGGAAGGCCTCGAGCGCCTGGGCGAGGGTGAGCAGACCGCCCCGCTCGGCCATGAGCTCCTCCAGCTCGGGGAGGCGGACGTCGGCGATCCTGCGGGGGTCGCCGGTCACGCGCGACAGGTCGTCGTCGTGGAAGAGGATCACGACGCCGTCGGCCGTGAGGTGGCAGTCCGACTCGACGTACGCGACGCCCGCGGCGTGCGCGGCCGCGACGGCGGCGAACGAGTTCTCGGCGACGCCCAGCGCGGCATCCGCCGGGGTCACGAGCCCGCGATGCGCGAGCACGCGGGGCGGTTCGGGCGAGAGGTAGGGATGCCGAGTCATGAGCCGGCGGGAGCGGCACCGCCGCGCGCGTCGGGGGAGGGAGCATCCGGAAGGTCGGCCGCGCGCGAACCGAAAGCACCGGAGATGCCCTTCAGCGCTTCCGTCAACTCGCTCGGGATGATCCACAGCTTGCTCGAGGCGCTGTCGCTGATCTTCGGGAGCGTCTGCAGGTACTGGTACGCCAGCAGCTTGTCGTCGGGGCGGCCCTCGTGGATCGCGGAGAACACCGAGTGGATCGCCTGGGCCTCGCCCTCGGCGCGCAGCACCGCGGCCTGCTTGTCGCCCTCGGCCTCGAGGATCGCGGCCTGCCGGCGCCCCTCCGCCTCGAGGATCTGCGACTGCTTCGAACCCTCGGCGGTGAGGATCGCGGCGCGGCGGTCGCGCTCCGCGCGCATCTGCTTCTCCATGGAGTCCTGGATCGACACGGGCGGGTCGATGGCCTTGAGCTCGACGCGGCCCACCCGGATGCCCCATTTGCCGGTCGCCTCGTCGAGCACCACGCGCAGCTGTCCGTTGATGTTGTCGCGGCTGGTCAGCGCTTCCTCGAGGTTCAGACCGCCGACCACGTTGCGGAGGGTCGTGGTCGTCAGCTGCTCGACCGCGCCGAGGTAGTTGGCGATCTCGTACGTCGCCGCGCGGGCGTCGGTCACCTGGAAGTACACGACCGTGTCGATCGAGACGACGAGGTTGTCCTCGGTGATCACCGGCTGCGGCGGGAACGACACCACCTGCTCTCGTAGATCGATGAGCGGCCGCACCCGGTCGATGAAGGGCACGACGATGTTCAGACCCGGGAGCAGGGTCTTGTGGTACCGGCCCAGCCGCTCGACCACGCCCGCGCGGGCCTGCGGGATGATGCGGACCGCGCGGAAGATCGCCACGATCACGAAGATCGCGACGGCGATCGCCAGCACCCAGCCGATGACGGACGGGATGAGATTCTCGACGTTCATGGTGTGACTCCCTGCTCTCGAGCGCGGACGACGGCGGTGGCGCCGTCGATGCGGGCGACCTCGACGGGCGTGCCCGGGTCCAAGCGCGTGTCGATGTCGCTGCGTGCGGTCCAGACATCGCCGTTGGCGAGCTTGACCTGCCCCGCGACCCGCGAGACGGTCGCCAGCACGAGGCCGTCGAGGCCGATGAGCGCCTCGACGTTGGACGGACGGGTGTCGGCGGTGCGCTGCAGGCGCCGCAGCATCCGCGGACGGAGGAACACCACGAGCGCGATCGCGGCCGCCGCGGCGAGGATGACCTGCACCCACGGCGGCGCGCCGCCGAGGTCGGCGACAAGGCCGACGATGCCGCCGAGGGCCAGCATCAGGAACGTCAGCTCGACCGTGATCATCTCGATGACGAGGAAGAGCAGGATCACCACGAGCCACAGGATCCAGGCCCACGTGTCGATGGTCGAAAGGTCCATGTCGCACCGCCCTTTTCCCGAACGTAGCACGCGTGCGCGGGGCCGAGACCGGTTCCTGGGGGAGCGTTCAGGATGCCGTCACCGGTGGGTTCCGGCATCCCGGTCGGTAGGCTGGGTCTTTGTCGTGTGCGCCGGCGTCGGTCGCCGGCATCCGATTCCGAATCGTCAGGAGTTCCCGTGTCCCAGACCCTCCCGTCCGGCTCCCTGAGCGGCAAGACCGCCCTCGTCACCGGCTCGTCGCGCGGCATCGGCGCCGACACGGTCCGCTACTTCGCCGAGGCCGGCGCGAACGTCGTCATCAACTTCCGCAACAAGGCCCCCCGCGCCGAGAAGCTCGCCGCGCAGCTGCGCGAGCTGGGCGTCGAGGCGCTCGTCGTCGGCGCCGACCTCACCGACCCGGCGTCGGTACAGGCGATGTTCGACGAGGTCGAGCGCACGTTCGGCGGCCTCGACGTGCTCGTCCTCAACGCCTCGGGCGGCATGGAGTCGGGCATGGCCGAGGACTACGCGCTGAAGCTCAACCGCGACGCGCAGGTCAACGTCCTCGAGTCGGCGCTGCCGATCTTGCGCGAGGGATCCCGCGTCGTGTTCGTCACGAGCCACCAGGCGCACTTCATCCGCACGACGCCGACGATGCCCGAGTACGAGCCCGTCGCGCTGTCCAAGCGCGCGGGCGAGGACGCTCTGCGCGAGCGCATCCCGGCGCTCGAGGAGCGCGGCATCGGCTTCACCGTCGTCTCCGGCGACATGATCGAGGGCACCATCACGGCGACGCTGCTCGAGCGCGCCAACCCCGGTGCCATCGCCGCGCGCCGCGAGGACGCCGGCAAGCTCTACAACGTCGCCGAGTTCGCCGCGGAGGTCGCCCGCGCGGCCCTCGACCCGGTGCCCGCCGACCACACGCGCCTCGTGGGAGACACGGACTCGTTCGGAGGGGAGTGAGCATGCGCGCCCACGACATCGAGACCCTTGTGTCGGTCGGGCGCCCTGCGCTCTCGTCCGACGGCGTCTTCGCCGTCTACGCCACCTCCCGCCCCGACATCGCGGCCGACCGCGCCGTGGGGCAACTGTGGCGCGTCGACCTGCCCGACGGCACGCCGCGCCGCCTCACGCGCGGCGTCGCCGACCGTTCGCCGCGGCTGTCGCCCGACGACGCCACGATCGCGTTCCTCCGCGCCGACGCCCGCGGCCGCGCGCAGGTGTTCGTCGTCCCCGCGGGCGGCGGCGAGCCCGTGCAGGTCACCGATCAGGCCGGCGGCGTGACCGACGTCTCGTGGTCGCCCGACGGCACGCGTCTCGCGTTCACCGCGCGCGTGGTCGAGCCCGGCCGCTACGGCACGGTGGAGGGACGGGATGCCACCGCCGAACCGCCGCGCCGGATCACCGGCATCCGCTGGCACGCGAACGGTCAGGGCTACCTCGACCGTCCCGCGCACCTGTTCGTCGTCGACGCGCCGGCGGCCGACGCGGAGCCGTTCTACGAACCCGCCCCCGACGTGGTCACCCCGGAGAAGCGGGTGGTCTCTTCGGTGCCGCAGCAGCTCACCGACGGCGCGACGAGCTGGTCGGGCGTGGCGTGGACGGCCGACGGACGAGAACTGGTGAGCCTCCCCGACGTCATCGAGGACCGCGTCGCCGACCTGCGGTCGCGGGTCGTCGCGGTGGCGGTCGACGGGGGAACGCAGCGCGAGGTGCTGGGAACCGCCGCGAACCTCTCGATCGACGAGGTGGCCGTGGCGCCGGACGGCGTGATCTTCCTGCGCGGCAACGACGTCGGAGAATCGGGACTCGACTTCGTGGCGCCCGGCACGGCCGTGTGGCTGCTCGACGCCGACGGCCCGCGCGCGCTCACCGACCCCGAAACGATCGACCTCGGCGAGGTCGGCTCGCACCTGTCCTTCGCCGGTGACGACGTGCTCGTGCAGGACCGCACCCGCGGCCGCGTGCGGCTGCTTCGCGTCACGCGCGGGGGAGAAGTCGCCGAGGTCTTCGGCGGCGACGTCGAGGTCACCGGGCACGCCGCCGCGGGCGGCCGGATCGTCGCGGCGGTCGCGACGCCCGAGTCCGCGGGGGAGCTGCTGCTCCTCGACGGCGTCACGGGGCGCGCGCTCACCGACCTCGGCGCCGCGGCACGCGAGAGCGGCATCGTCGTCCCCGAGGAGCGCGAGATCACCGGCCGCGACGGCTACCCCGTCCACGGCTGGGTCGCGGTCCCCGAGGGCGAGGGGCCGTTCCCCGTGATCCTGCAGATCCACGGCGGCCCGTACGCCTCCTATGGCGTGCACCTCTTCGACGAGACGCAGGTGCTCGTGGATGCCGGTTACGCGGTGGTCTACAGCAACCCGCGGGGGAGCGCCGGCTACGGCCGCGCCCACGGGCGCTCCATCCGGCAGGCCATGGGCACGCTCGACTACTTCGACGTCATCGACTTCTTCGACGGCGTGGTCGGCTCCGACCCGCGGCTGGACGGCGAACGCGTCGGCATCCAGGGCGGGTCGTACGGCGGCTACATGACCGCGTGGATCATCGCGCACGACCACCGGTTCGCCGGCGCGATCGTCGAGCGCGGGTTCCTCGACCCCGTCGCTTTCCCGGGCACGAGCGACATCGGGTCGTTCTTCGGGCAGGAGTACGTTGGCACCGACCCGGCGCGGATCGCCGCGCAGAGCCCGATGGCGGTCGTCGACGACGTGCGCACCTCCACGCTCGTGCTGCACTCCGAGCTCGACTACCGCTGCCCGATCGAGCAGGCGACGCGGTACTACGCGGCGCTGAAGCACAACGGCGTCGACGCCGAGATGCTGATCTTCCCCGGTGAGGACCACGAGCTCACGCGCGCGGGTCGCCCCCGGCACCGCGTCCAGCGGTTCGAGGCGGTCCTCGACTGGTGGACGCGACACCTGCCGGTCGCCTGACGGACGAGAGAGGGGCCTGGATGCCGTGGCATCCAGGCCTCTCTTCCGTGAGCCGGGTCAGGCGGTCTTGCCGAACTGGATCGCGCGGACGATCTGGAACACGCCGAGGACCAGGAGCGAGGCGCCGAGCAGGAGGAACAGCGTTACCGCGCCGAGCAGCGGCGAGAACAGCAGGACGACACCGGCGAGGATGCTGATGATCGCGAAGAAGATCGTCCATCCGCGCCCCGAGCCGTGGTTCAGCGTCGTGAGCGAGACGACGCCCTCGATGATCCACAGGATGCCGACGAGGGTGCCGACGAAGACGCCGAACCAGGCGGTCGCCGCGGGGAGGTTCGCGAACGAGAAGATACCGGCGAGGATGAACAGCACGCCGAGGACGATGTAGCCGATCCGCGCCCAGCCGGAGCGGAAGAAGATGCCGATCCCGATGTTCACGAGGCCGGCGATGATGACGTAGACGGCGATGATGGCGACGGCGACCGCGGCGGTGCGCCCGGGCCAGATCAGGATCAACAGCCCCACGATCAGCGAGATCGCGCCGCTGACGGCCAGGGCCGTCCGGACGGCCCGTACCGCGGGCGTACTGGACGAGGTGGTGGTGGACATGGCGAGCCTTCCTGAGTGAATGCTGAGAGCTTCGCTTTCACGATAGACCGTGCGCGATGCGCCGTGGGGGACCTTGGTCATCCCAGCAACAGGGGCGACCCCGAACAGCACCGGAAGGCACCCGAGGGTGGAGATGAACACCACGTCGCGCGACAGGATCTCTCCCACCCCGTAGCGCTGCGCGAAGTTGACACGTTCTGCGCCGTCGGAGGGCGGCCAGTGTCACGACGATCAGCACCTGCTCGGAAGCCAGAGCGAACGCAGCGCGACGCCCCACGCGATTGCGGGATGACCAGGAGTTTCAGCACCGAGGCGATGACGACGTCGACGCGGCGTCCCGGCTCGGTGAGCACCCGCTGGCCGTACAGCGACATCCCGTAGGACATCAGCAGCACCGGAACGCACGCCGCCGAGAAGAACGTGAGCGGGTCCAGGACGATCGGCGGGAGGTGGATGCCGAGCACCGCGACGAGCACGCCGAGCGCCGATCCGATGAGCATCGGGTTCTTGGCCGTCTGGGTGAGGATCCGCCGCGGGGACCGCGAGCCCGAGGTCGCGGCATCCAGGATCCCGAGGGCGATGGGCATGAGGACCAGCAACTGGAAGAGGATCACGGGAGCCGAGTACGCCGCGTCGCCCAGCATGTAGAGCGAGATCGGGATGCCGATGTTGTTGCTGTTCACCTGTCCCGCCGACAGCGCGCCGATCACCGTCTCGGCCGTCCGCCGGCGGAGCACGAAGCGAGAGATCAGGGCGTAGCCGCCGATGATGACGGCCGCGGTGATCATCGACACGGGCAGGAGGGCCGAGAACAGCGTCGTGACGTCGGCGCGCGCCAGCACCACGAACAGCAGGAACGGCGACAGGACGTAGAACGTCAAGCGGCTGAGCACCGGACGAGCGTGTTCGCCGAGCAGGTCGATGCGGGCGATGACGTAGCCGACGACGACGGCGAGGCCGATGACGGCGAATCCCGTCAGGATGCCGCTCACGCCGGTACTCCGGGGCAGACCCGCGCGCCGCGGGGGCGACGTCGCGATTCCATTGAGGCGAGCCTACTCGTGCAGAGGAGTCGCTCGTCTCCGCCCGCGGGGACCAAAGTCCCGCGGCAGGGAGCCGGGCGAACGCATAGTGGCGGGGGAGGAGACACCATGATGCGCGAGGGATCAGCTCGGGACGACGCCGATCGAGGGGGGCACCCATCATGACCGGTCGGCCGCATCGCCCCCTTACCAACTGGCACCGGACGCACGCGGAGTCGCTCACCCTCGGTGAACGGGCGGCGGATTGGCTGCGCAACCGCATGGGGTCGTGGGGGTTCATCTTCGGGTTCACCGCCGTGATGGCGGGCTGGGCGCTGCTCAACGCCGGTTCCGCCGCGATCGACCCGTTCCCGTACATCTTCCTGAATCTTCTGCTCAGCATGCTGGCGGGGATGCAGGGCGCGATCCTCCTCATCGCGGCCCGCCGCCAGGATGAGATCTCCGCCGCCCTCGCGCAGCACGACTACGAGACGAACATCGCCGCGAAGTTCGAGATCGAGGAACTCCAGCGGATCGCCCGCGAGCAGCTCGCGATCCTCCGCCGTCTCGAGGAGTCAGGCGTGCTGACGGGGCACGGCGGTGAAACGTCGGCCGGTGACGCGCAGCGGCGCGATGCGCAGGAAGACGTCCGTCGGGAGCGGTAGCGACGGTGTCAGGGCGGCGACTCCGCTCCGGTCGATCTCGGGTTGCTCCTCCATGCGCCACGCGACGCCGCGGAACACCACGCTCCAGCGCTGCGCGCCCGCCGCGCCGTCGATCTCGAACGCGACCTGGGGATCGTCGGTGATCGCGTTGGCCTTCGTGCCGGGGGAGGTGCGGCAGTAGATCTGCCGATTCGTGACGGTGAAATCGAGGGGCACCACATCGGGGGCGCCATCCGGCGCGATGAACACGAGGCGGCCGGGACCGTGCGCGGACGCCGCGAGCTCCCAGCACTCCCGATCGGTGAGGTGCTCGATCGGCGTCGCCGGGTCGTCGGCGGTGGGTCCAGCGGGTGCCGGGTGTCGGTGAACGTTCATGTGCGCTCCTTCTCTCCCGAGTGTGCCGACGAACGTGCGGTGAGGGCAGGGGCGAAGGTCCCATCGTGTGCTTCATCGATCTCGGTGAGATCCGTGCGGCCGGCGCGGGCGCCGACCGGGGGAGTCGCGGTCCGCAGCGCCCAGAGGATGGTCGAGAGATCCACGACCTCCTGCAGCCAGGCGCCGGCGAGCGCGGGGAGCAGCCCGAACGCGGCGACGAGCATCAGCACGACGCTCATCGCCACGCCGAGCACGATGCTCTGCTGGGCGATGCGGACCGTCCGCGTGGCGTACTGACGCGCGCGGACGACGTCGGCGATGTCGTCGCGCAGCAGGACGATGTCGGCCGCCTCGCTGGCCAGCGTCGCGCGACGGCCACCGAGCGCGATGCCGACGTCGGCGCTCGCGAGCACGGGGGCGTCGTTGATGCCGTCGCCGACCATGACCACCGGGCGATCCGTCTGGGCGCGGACGAGCGCGACCTTCTCCTCGGGCGTGCACGGCGCGTGGACCGAGGCGATGCCGATCTCCGCGGCGACGCGCCGGGCGGTGTCGGCATCGTCGCCGCTGAGCATGAGCACGCGTTGCCCCCACTCCTGGCGGAGCGTCCGAACGGTGCCGCGTGCGCCCGGCCGTGGCGGATCCGCGAGGACGATCTCGTCGACCGGGCCGTCGTCGACCCGCACGAACACCACCGACCGACCGTTCGCGGGGGCGGCGTCGACCGTGTCGGTGGGTGCGTCGGTGTCGGTGGGTGCGTCGGGGCTCGAGGCCGCCTCGCGCCGCACGAAGGGTTCGCGTCCCAGGACAACGTGATGCCCGTCGACCGTGGCATCCACTCCGGCTCCGGGTGTCTCCGTCGCGACGGTCGGGGTGGGATGCTGCGACGTCGCCCGCCGGAGCGCCTCGGCGTAGACGTGGGACGACACGCTGTCGGCGGCGGCCGCGAGCATCAGCAGCCGTTCGGGCGGCACGGACGACCGCGAGCGGACGGCGATGACCGAGGCGGATCCGGAGGTCAGCGTCCCGGTCTTGTCGAAGGCGACGGTGCGCGAGCGGGACAGGACCTCCAGCGCCGCGCCGCTGCGGACGATGATCTTCTCGCGTGCGGCGCGGCTGATCCCGCCGGCGAACGCGACGGGGGCCGCGATGATCAACGGACACGGTGTGGCCACGACCAGGACGGCGACGGCACGTGCCCAGTCGCCGCTCAGCACGCCGGCCGCTGCGGCAAGGGCCAGCGCGGCGAGGGTGAACGGGCCAGCGACGCGATCGGCCAACCGCACCATCGGCGCCTTGGCGTTCGCGGCCCGGGCGACGAGCTCGACGATGCGCTGGTATTGGCTGTCCGCTTCCACGCGGACGGCCCGCATCCGCGCGAGCCCGGACAGGTTCACCGCGCCCGAGGGGATCGTCTGGTCGCGGGTCGCTTCGACGGGGAGGCTCTCGCCGGTCAGGGACGCCTCGTCGAGCATCGCCGCCTCATCGAGGAGCACAGCGTCGACCGGGACGACCTCGCCCTGACGCACGAGGACGATGTCGCCCACGCGGACCGACGCGATGCGGACCTCTTCGGGCACACCGTCCGCACCGACGACGAGCGCGCGCGTGGGAACGGTCGAGAGCAGGTGGCGCAGGTCTTTGCGCGCGCGCCAGTTCGCGTACTTCTCCAGACCTTCTCCCGTGGCGAGCATGAGCCCGACGATGAAAGCCGCCCACACCTCGGACGCCAGCAGCGCCGCCACGATCGCGACGGTCGCGAGGATGTCGACGCCGAACTGCCGCCGGACGAGACGCCGCACCGACTCGATCCCCGACAGTGCCGCGAGCGTCACCGCGTACGCCGCGCCGCACGCGAGGGCGACGTCGGGTCGACCGCAGAGCCACGCCGTGAGGACCAGGACGACACTCGGCACGGCGAG
Source organism: Microbacterium sp. B19 (assembly GCF_000333395.1). Taxonomy (GTDB): domain Bacteria; phylum Actinomycetota; class Actinomycetes; order Actinomycetales; family Microbacteriaceae; genus Microbacterium. Next base: position 1,615 of record NZ_BADA01000049.1, on the reverse strand, counting down.
GAGCATCGTGGTTGGCAGCGCGCCGCGCTGCGGCGCCTCGGCGACGGAATGCGTCGGACGGGGGAGCGCGGGGGTCGATGCGGTCATGCCGGGGCGGTGACGTTCGCCGGCGCGGTGTGGCCGGGCGCGTCCAGGGGAGTGAGGGACTCCGGCGGCACCACGCACAGGGGAGCGGCCATCGCCCCGACGAGGTACCACGCCACGGTGCCGAGGAGGCCTCCGGCGAGGGCGCCGTGGTGGTGGCTGCCGACGACGACGAGGGATGCCTCCCGCGCCAGCGCCTCCAGGACGAGAGCCGGATCGTCGGCCAGCAGGACGTGCTCGACGTGCAGCCCCGGGTAGGTTCGCGAGACCGCCAGGACCGCGCGGTCCAGCACGGCCTGATGCTCCGCCTCGTGGCGTGGACCGAGCGGGGCCACCGTCCACGCGTGGACGATGAGCAGCGAGCGCTTCGTACGGGCAGCTTCGGATGCCGCGAACCGCAGCGCGGCGTCCGCGGAGCCGTCGCCGTCGTACCCCACGACGACCGGTCCGGGCCGATCGTGCCACCCGGCCGGAACGACGCAGGTCGGCACCGCCGACTGCACGCTCACGCGGAGCGGGACCCACCCCTTCAGCATCGAGCGGACCGGCGCATACAGGTGCGAGCCGATCACGACCAGGTCGGCGACACGGTCGCTCGCGAGCAGGGTCTCCGGCATCCATCCCCGCAGGACCCGCGTCTCGACCGTTGCGGACGTCACCCGGCGACGGAGCAGGTCGGCACCCTGCTGTGCGACGCGCTGCAGTTCGCGTTCGGACTCGAAGAACTCGGCGACCGTCGTCAGCGTCACGTGCGAGGGCACGTGCCGGGCGCGCTGAGCAACCCACTCCAGAGCCGCGACCGAGGCCTCGCTGCCTTCGAAACCCAGAAGCACGTGTTCCACGGTGATCCTCCTCGACGCGATGCGGAGTCGGGTCGCATGACCCTCACGGGGAACGTACGTCGCGGGCATCGACCCGGCCGGGACCTTCGTCCTTCGAGTGAAGGCGCAGGGTGTCGGCCCCGATCAGGGGAAAGCCGATAATGCACATTATGTCAGTTTAGATCGGGAGCGGTACTCTCGTCGCGAGAATCGGGCTCCCGTGACTAGCCTGAGCGGATGAGTTCCCCCCGACTCCCCCGTGATCGTGGTCGCACCGCGTCGATCGTGCTGTCGGCGATCTCTCTCTCGGCCCTGAGCTTCGTGCTGCTGTGGATTCTCGGCCTGAACGCCACGGTTTCCGGCGCGTCCAGCATGGCGCTGATCCTGCCGATGGTCGTGTTCTGGGGCTCGTCGGTGGTCTTCGGGGTTGCCGGCTTCATCGCCTTGGGGCTGGGTGCCACCACGTCACGCCCGAGACTCCCCTGCCTCCTCGCCGTGGGAGTGCTCCTCGAGATCGTCGTGGGGCTACTCCTGATCTCCCGGCTCTGACGCCACGTCCACGACCCACGCGACGACGGACGTCGTGCGTCGCTCGACCGGCGGCTCCGCGTCCTCGTCGGACGGCTCGGCGGCGTGGTCCGTCGCCCGCGACGGCGACTCATCCCGCGGCGCGAGGGTCACCGCGCCGGGAACGGGAACGCTCTCGCCAT
>NZ_BADA01000050.1 GCF_000333395.1 Microbacterium sp. B19 | reverse complement strand
GCGCGCGCGAGATCCTCGAGTCGTCGTTCGCGCAGTTCAGGCCGACCGCTCGGTCGTGGGCCTCGCCCGGCAGGTCAAGGAGGCCGAGGAGTCGCTCGCGGGCTACGAGACGGCGATGACGTGCGACCGCGGCGACTTCCGCGAATACTCCACGATCCGCCGCGAGCTGTCCGACCTCGAGAAGATCAACCGTCGTGACGCCACGGCGCCCCGGCGCCTGCGCGACGAGCGGCAGCAGCAGATCCAGTCGCTGCGGCGCCGGATGCAGCGGCATCCGTGCCACTCGTGCCCCGATCGCGAGGCCCACGCCCGCTGGGCCGAGCGGTACTGGAAGCTCAAGCGCACCACCGACAAGACGCGGCAGCAGATCGACCAGCGCACGGGGACGGTGGCGCGTGTGTTCGACCGGGTCGTCGACGTCCTCGCGGCGCTGGAGTACGTCGAGATCGACGACGACGGCACGACGACGCTCACGCCGGCCGGACGCACGATGCGCCGCATCTACGGCGAGCGCGACCTGCTCGTCGCGGAGTCGCTCCGCCAGGGCCTGTGGAACGCGCTCGACGCGCCGTCGCTCGCCGCGCTCGCGTGCTGCCTCGTGTACGAACCGCGCCGCGACGAGGCGGGTCCGGGCGAGCGGGGCCTTCCGCGGGGACCCTTCCGCGGAGCCCTGGATGCCACGCAGACGCTGTGGCAGGAGCTGGACGACCTCGAGCGCGACCACCGCCTGCCGGGGTCGGAGACACCGGCGTCCGGGCTCGCGCCGGCGATGCACGGCTGGGCTCGCGGGCTGCCGCTGGACAGCGTGCTGACCCTCGCCGACATGGCGGCCGGCGACTTCGTCCGATGGGCGAAGCAGACCATCGACCTGCTCGATCAGATCTCGCTCGTGGCCGAGCCCAAGCTCGCGAAGACGGCGCGGACGGCGCTGGATTCGGTTCGCCGCGGCATCGTCGCGTACACCTCGGCGTGATCAGGGTCGGCGCAGGTCCCGCGGCTTAGGCTGGTCGGGTGCCTCTCGCCGATCCGCCGCGACCGATCGTCCGTCTGGCGTTCGCCGCACCGCTGTCGACTGCGGCGGGGCTGCTGCTCGTCACCGCGTTCCCGGCTCCGGCGCTGTGGCCCATGGCGTTCCCCGCGGTGACGATGGCGCTCGTCGCCCTCGCGGGTCGGCGCGTGTGGTCGGCGGTGCTCGTCGGCTTCCTCTTCGGCGCCGCCTTCTTCTCGGTGAACCTGCTCTTCACGGCCCGCTATCTCGGACCGATCCCGTGGATCGCCCTGTCGGTCCTGGAGTCGCTGCTCACCGCCGTGTTCGCCGTGCCGATCGCGTTGGCGTATCGGTGGATGCCGCGGATCGCCCCGGGTCTCGTGGGGCGCGCGGTGCTCCTCCCGGCGCTCGTGGCGGGGCTGTGGACGTTGCGGGAGCAGATCGTCGGCTCGTGGCCGTACGGCGGCTTCCCGTGGGGCCGGATCGGCGTCTCGCAGGTCAACGGTCCGTTCGCCGAGGTCGCGTCGTGGGTGGGCATGTCGGGGCTGAGTTTCCTCGTCGTCCTGTTCTGCGCGATGGCGAT
>NZ_BADA01000051.1 GCF_000333395.1 Microbacterium sp. B19 | reverse complement strand
CGAACCCGATCCCGCCCGAGCAGGGCGTTGCGACGACCTACGACCTGTCGTGGCAGGGCCTGCAGCCGCAGACGCGGTACCTCGGCGTCGTGCAGTACGGCGAGTCGAACGTGCAGACGGTCCTGACGGTCGACTCGGGTCAGGCGGCTCCGGTCAACGTGGAGGCGCCGACGATCTCGGGCACGCCGAAGCTCGGCCGCACCCTCACGGCGACCCCGGGCACGTGGGATCCCGCCGAGGTGACCACGGCGTTCCAGTGGCTGCGCGGCGGTGAGCCGATCGACGGCGCGACCTCGTCGACCTACCGGGTGAAGCGCGAGGACGTGGACGCTTCGCGCACGTCCGTGCAACCCCGCCCTCTGGGCTCCGCGACGCGGAAAAATGGACCCGTCCCCAAACCCCTCACCGAGGAGACCCATGCACGTCAACGCGTACGCGGCGAAGTCCGCCACCTCCCCGCTCGAACCGACGACGATCGAGCGGCGCGCGGTCGGCCCGGCCGACGTCCTGATCGACATCGCCTACGCCGGCATCTGCCATTCCGACATCCACACCATCCGCGGGGAGTGGGGCGAGGTGCCTTACCCGCTGACCGTCGGCCACGAGATCGTCGGCACGGTCGCCGAGGTCGGCTCCGACGTCACGAAGTACGCCGTCGGCGACCGTGTCGGCGTCGGCTGCATGGTCAACTCGTGCCGCGAGTGCGCGAACTGCCTCGCCGGCGAGGAGCAGTACTGCCTCAACGGCAACGTCGGCACCTACGCCGGCATCGACCGCGACGGCACCGTCACCCAGGGCGGCTACTCGGAGAAGATCGTCGTCGACCAGGACTTCGTGCTGCGCGTGCCCGAGTCGATCCCGTACGAGAAGGCAGCTCCCCTGCTGTGCGCGGGCATCACGACGTACTCGCCGCTGAACCACTGGAACGCCGGCCCCGGCAAGAAGGTCGCGATCGTCGGCCTCGGCGGGCTCGGCCACATGGCCGTCAAGATCGCGCACGCCATGGGCGCCGAGGTCACCGTGCTGTCGCAGACGCTCAGCAAGAAGGACGACGGCCTCGCGATGGGCGCCGACCACTACTACGCCACGAGCGACCCCGAGACGTTCGACAAGCTGAAGAACACGTTCGACCTCATCGTCAACACCGTCAGCGCGCCGCTCGACCTCAAGCAGTACCTCGGCACCCTGACTCTCGACGGCACCATGGTCAACGTCGGCGCTCCGCCGGAGCCGCTGCCGATCCAGGTCTTCACGCTGTTCACCAACCGCCGCTCGTTCGCGGGGTCGTCGATCGGTGGCATCCGCGAGACCCAGGAGATGCTCG
>NZ_BADA01000052.1 GCF_000333395.1 Microbacterium sp. B19 | reverse complement strand
GGGCCCCCGTTCCCGGGCGGGTAAGCGTCTCGGTTTCGACGACATGCCGAAGTCCGCGACTTTTGGCCCCCGCTCACGACCGTGCGCCAGCGCTTCGAGAGCGTCGGCGAAGAGGCCATGAGCGCACTCATCGCCGACATCGAGGCGCCCGGCGGGGAGCACGCCCGCACCCTCATCCCGACGTCGCTCGTGGTGCGGCAGAGTTCCGGGCCGCGGGCCTGACGCGCGCGCCGCGCCGCGGTGGCGCTGGTGCGCGCCGCGGTGGCGCTGGTGCGGGCGGTGGCGGCGCTGGTGCGGGCCGTGACGAGCGGAGGAGATCCGGCGAGCGGAGGACCGAGGTCGTTGCATCCGTCCTCCCGTCGCCGTGTTTCCTCCGCTGATCACGCGGGTCGGGCGCGGGGGCAGCGCGGCTGCCGCGTCGGCGCGGGGTCATGCCTGGTTGGGCTGGGCTGCGGCACGGGTGCGTGGCGAGCGGAGGAGATACGGGGAGCGGAGGGCCGAAGTGGTGGCATCCGTCCTCCCGTCGCCGTGTTTCCTCCGCTGAGCACGCGGGTTCGGCGCGGAGGCAGCGCACCTGCCGTGTCGCCGCGGGTGCGGGCCGTGACGAGCGGAGGAGATGCGGGGAGCGGAGGGCCGAAGTGGTGGCATCCATCCTCCCTTCGCCGTATTTCCTCCGCTGATCACGCGCCGACCCGGCTCGCGAGAGGGGCCGCAACGACCCACCAAGATCACCCGCTCGAGTCGCGCGCGGGCGTTGTGCCACCGCGGCGGCCTCCGCTAGGTTCGGTGTTGACGTCAACATGTTGACGTCAACATGTCCCATCCCCCCATGGCCGCGACGCTGCGGCCGGAATCGGAATGACGATGAAGTCAGCTCGACTGCTGTCGATCACCTGTGCGGTCGCCCTCGCGACCGGCGGAATGGCCGCAACCAGCGCCGTGGCCCCCGCGGTGGCGGCGCCGAACGCGACGGTCCACATCACCCCGAACCCCGCGACGGCGGCGGAACCGTTCGAGGGCTGGGGCACCAGCCTGGTGTGGTTCGCCAACGCGACCGGCAACTACCCCGCCGACGTGCGGCAGAAGCTCTTCGACGCCGTCTTCGGCGACGACGGGCTGAACCTCAACATCGCCCGCTACACATTCGGCGGTGGCAACGCCTCGGACGTGCCGGCGTACCTGCGACCGGGCGGCGCCGTCCCGGGGTTCTGGAACCCCGACCTCGACGCCACCGACTCCCAAGGGGCGATCACCTCGAACTTCGCGGACCGCGATCGCTACAAGGCGGCGTGGAACCCCGATGACCCGAACGCCTACGACTTCGACGCCGACTCGGCGCAACGGTGGTGGATCGACGCGTTGAAGGGCAAGGTCACCCACTGGGAGGCGTTCAGCAACTCCCCGCCGTACTTCCTCACGCAGAGCGGCTACGTCTCCGGCGGCATCAACAACGCCACGAGCGAGCAGCTCGCTCCGGCCGACATGGACAAATTCGCCGGGTACCTCGTGACCGTCGTCGACGAACTCGAGAAGAAGCACGGGGTGAAATTCGACACGATCGACCCGTTCAACGAGCCGAACACGGACTACTGGTCGACGCGGATCCCCCAGGGCCAGCAGTGGCCGACGTCCGCGAGCCGGCAGGAGGGTGCTCACATCGGCCCGAAGGCGCAGGATGCCATGATCCAGGCGCTCGCGGCCCGTCTCGCGCAGCCCGGGACGACGACGGATGCCGTGATCTCGGCGATGGACGAGACGAACCCGAGCATCTTCGCGACGAACTGGAACACGTGGTCGGCGCAGTCGAAGGGGCTCGTCGACCAGCTGAACGTCCACACGTACGGTACGGACGGACGGCAGGTCGTGCGTGACATCGCCAAGGCCGCGGACAAGCCGCTGTGGATGAGCGAGGTCGAGGGCAACTGGACCGACCAGAGCCGCGGCTTCGTGACGAACGACATCGAGAACGGTCTCGGCATGGCCCAGCACATCGTGGGCGACCTGCGCGAGCTGGAGCCGACCGCATGGGTCTTCTGGCAGCCCGTCGAAGACCTCTACAACATGCAGAAGGTTGAGAAGCTCAACTGGGGCAGCGTCTTCATCGACTTCGACTGCAACGCCGAGGGCAAGTCGTTGCGGCGCATCGCCGACGGCGAGGCGGACCCCTCGTGCAAGGTGCTGACCAACGAGAAGTTCAACACCGTGCGCAACTTCACGCACTACATCCACCCGGGCGACCGCCTGATGGCGACCGACGACACCCAGTCCACCGCGGCGATCGACGCCGACGGACAGGGCGCCACCATCGTGCACGTCAACTCCGAGGCGACCGACCGCACGGTCGAGATCGACCTGCGGGACTTCGGCACGATCGCGCCGGGCGCGACGGTGACCCCGATCGTCACGACGCAGTCCACCGCGGATCAGCCCTCGGCCAACGCCCTGAGGGAGGGTGCGAAGGTCGCCGTGAACGTGGCATCCCGAACCGCCACCGTCACGGTTCCCGCGAAGTCGGTCACGACGTTCGTGATCGACGGCGTCTCGGGCGTCTCGGACGACGCCGCCGCCTTCCGCGACGGCGACACCGTGCAGCTGACCGGGCTCCAGAGCGGTCTCGCGCTCGACGGGTCGGGCGCGGGCCTCGCGCTCCAGCGCAGCGCCACCGCCACCGACGCGATCCGCGCGCAGTCCTGGACGGTGCGCACCGTCGCGGGCGCCGGCACGAACCGGCACCGGTTCACGCTCCAGAACGGGACGGGGAAGTTCCTCGCGTCCCGCAACGGCGGCACCGCGCTGGTCGACTCCGACCCGGCGACCGCCGCCGCGGATCCGGCCCTGCAGTGGATGGCATCCACGACGGACGGCACGTACCTCTCGGTCCTCAACGTCGCGAGCGAGCGGGTGCTCGACGTCAACGGGCAGAGCACGACGCCCGGAGCCACGGTGGGTCTGTGGACGTCGAACGGCGGCGCGAACCAGCAGTGGCGTCTGTCGAGCTCGCGCATCGTGGGCACCGAGCCGGTGTCGGTCGCCACGGCGGTCGGTGTGGTTCCGGCGCTCCCGGCCCAGGCGGTCGTCCGCTACGCCGGTCGCCAGCTGCGTGCGGCCGCGGTGACGTGGCAGCTCGACGGTGCGGACTGGTCGCGACCCGGGACGGTGCAGGTGCGCGGAACGGGCACGGACGTCTTCGGTGCCGCGTTCGAGGCGAGCGCGACGGTCGAGGTCGGTGCCTTCGCGGCGACGCGTCCCGCCTCGGTCACGGTGCCCGCGGGGAGCGCGCTGTCGCTCGTGCAGGGCCAGGCCGACGGCGACGTTGAGGCCGAGCTGACCCCGTCGGGCGGCGGGTACCGGATCCCCGTCGAGTGGACGTGGGACGGGCTGACGGATGCCGCGTTCGCGCAGCCGGGAACGGTGACCGTCCCGGGTATCGCGACCGGCCCCACCGGGGAACGTCTCGACGCGAAGCTGACGGTGATCGTCACCGCCGCTTCGGAGCGCAACGTCGCCCCGGACAGCCAGCCGTCGGCGACGTTCACCGAGTCCGGGTACCCGGTGAGCAACACGATCAACGGCATCGCGACCGACAAGGGCTGGTCGAACTGGAAGGGTGGCACGAAGAACGAGCAGGACACCCTCAGCTACGCGCTCGCGCAGCGGGAGACGCTCACGCACGTCGCCGTGCAGTTCTACCGCGACGGCAACAGCCTGAGCTGGCCGGCCACGATGCGCATCGACCACAGGGTGCGCGGCGGGGAGTGGGTCCAGGGCGACCTCGTCCCGGTGCCGGCCCCCTCGAGCGGCGCGCCGCGCGTCGACGTGCCCGTCACCGGCGCGGCCGACGAGGTGCGGGTGGTGATGAACGCCCGCTCGCAGACGCACATGATCGTGTCGGAGGTCGAGATCTTCGCCGCCTCCGCCTCGCCGGCCGGCATCGCCGACCTCGCGCGGCTCACGGTGGGGGATCAGCCCGTCGCGGGCTTCGACCCGAAGGTGTTCGACTACACCGTGGCGTCGACGGGTGCCGCGTGGCCCGAACTCCACGCGCTGGCGGTCGACGAGGATGCCGCGGTCGAGGTCACCCAGCCCGGTGACACGGCCGACACGGCCCGTGCCGTCGGCGGCGTCGGCTCCGTCCGCGTGACAGCGCCCGACGGCACCGTGCAGACCTACACGGTCACGGTCGAGCGCACCGTCGGCGTCAGCGCCCCGGTCGTCACGGGGGAGCCGCGCGTCGGATCGACCGTGCGGGCGAGTGCCACGACCGACCCGGCCGACGCCGCGCTGAGCTACGCGTGGCTGCGCGACGGTTCGCCGATCCCGGATGCCACAACCGAGGCCTACGCGCTGGTCGCGGCCGATGAGGGGCGGGAGATCTCGGTCGAGATCACCGCGTCCGCGACCGGCTTCGCGGCCGGGACGGCGCGGTCCGCGGCGATCGTTCCGGCGGCCGCGCCGGTCGACCCGGGCACGGGCGGCGGCGACGGCTCCGGAACGGGCGGCGGCACGGGCTCGGGCACGGGCACGGGCACCGGCTCCTCCGCCGGATCGGGGGCGGTGTCCATCGGCTCCGGATCGACGAACGGTTCCCGCGGCGACCTCGCCGCGACGGGGCTGCACGGTGACGGGATCGCGGCCGGCGCGGCCAGCGCGATCGTGCTGCTCTTGATCGGCGGCGCGCTCGTGCTGTGGCGTCGTCGTCGCAGCCAGGGCGACACCCGCCCCTGATCCACGCGTGAACGGGCCGCGCCGGTCGCCTTTGGGCGGTCGGCGCGGCCCCGTTTCGTCCGCGGCGCCCGCCACTCGGCATCCATACGCTTCGCGCACGTCCGTGCAACCCCGCCCTCTGGGCTCCGCGACGCGGAAAAATGGACCCGTCCCCAAACCCCTCACCGAGGAGACCCATGCACGTCAACGCGTACGCGGCGAAGTCCGCCACCTCCCCGCTCGAACCGACGACGATCGAGCGGCGCGCGGTCGGCCCGGCCGACGTCCTGATCGACATCGCCTACGCCGGCATCTGCCATTCCGACATCCACACCATCCGCGGGGAGTGGGGCGAGGTGCCTTACCCGCTGACCGTCGGCCACGAGATCGTCGGCACGGTCGCCGAGGTCGGCTCCGACGTCACGAAGTACGCCGTCGGCGACCGTGTCGGCGTCGGCTGCATGGTCAACTCGTGCCGCGAGTGCGCGAACTGCCTCGCCGGCGAGGAGCAGTACTGCCTCAACGGCAACGTCGGCACCTACGCCGGCATCGACCGCGACGGCACCGTCACCCAGGGCGGCTACTCGGAGAAGATCGTCGTCGACCAGGACTTCGTGCTGCGCGTGCCCGAGTCGATCCCGTACGAGAAGGCAGCTCCCCTGCTGTGCGCGGGCATCACGACGTACTCGCCGCTGAACCACTGGGACGCCGGCCCCGGCAAGAAGGTCGCGATCGTCGGCCTCGGCGGGCTCGGCCACATGGCCGTCAAGATCGCGCACGC
>NZ_BADA01000053.1 GCF_000333395.1 Microbacterium sp. B19 | reverse complement strand
AACAGGTCGGCGGGCGCGTCGAGCTCGAACGTTCCGCGCAGGAGCGCGCGGCCGAGCGCGCCGGTACCCGTGCCCGCGCCCGACCCGAGGTCGATCGGCGTCGCCGTCCAGCCGGTCAGCGGGGCGCCGTCGAGCGTCGCACCGCCGATCAGGCCCTTCTCCTCACCGAGGCGGTGGCCGTAGTTCACGCGGCCCTGGTCCTCGACGAGCACCGTGAGGCGGGACCCCGCCGGGAGCGCCAGTGCACGCTCGTGCAGCGTGCGGGAGAGGCGCCCGACGAACACGCCGTCCACATGCACCCACGCGAGGTCGCGGACCTCGCCGAACGCGAGCACGGCCGGAGCCTCCGCGGGGAGCGCGACGTCGTACCGCACGAGGGCGCCGAGGTGTCCGAGCTGTTCGAAGGTCTGCGGGTCGAAGGTCGACTCGGAGCCCGTGGATGCCGGCATCCAGTCGCCCTCTCCCGAGAGCGCCACGTCGAACACCGGCGCATCCGGCCGCGACGCGGGCTCGAGGTCGGGCACGGGGGCGTACTTCGCGATGACGTCGCGGAAGGCGTGGAACTTCGCGGTCGGGTGCCCGGCCTCGTCGATCGGCGCGTCGTAGTCGTACGACGTGACGATGGGGTCGAACCGGCCCTTGTCGTTCGCGCCGTTCGTCGTGCCGAAGTTCGTCCCGCCGTGCACCATGTAGATGTTCACGGACGCGCCCGCCGCGAGCAGCACGTCGAGGTCGTGGGCGGATGCCGCGGGGTCGGTGGTGTGGTGGATGCTGCCCCACCAGTCGAACCAACCGTCCCAGAACTCCGAGCACATGAGCGGACCGGTGGGCTGGTGCTCGCGCAGGGTCTCGAGGCGCTCGGCGGAGCGGGAGCCGAACGAACCGGTGAGGTGCAGCTCCGGCAGGCTGCCGTTCTCGAGCATCCACGGCATCGGCTGGTCGACGGTCGTGAGCGGCACCGTGATCCCGGCGTCGCGCGTGACCCGCACGAGCTCGCGCAAGTAGTCCTTGTCGGACCCGTAGGCGCCGTACTCGTTCTCGATCTGGACCAGCACGACGTTGCCGCCGCGGTCGATCTGCCGCGGGACGACGATCTCGTACACGCGCTCCAGGTACTCGGTGACGGCCGCGAGGTACTGCGGCTCCGAGCGGCGCAGGCCGATGCCCGGCGTCGACGTGAGCCACACGGGCAGACCGCCGTTGTGCCATTCGGCGCAGATGTAGGGGCCGGGACGCACGATCACGTGCAGACCCTCGGCGGCGACGAGGTCGAGGAAGCGTCCGAGGTCGTTCCAGCCCGTGGCATCCCATTCCCCGCGCACCGGCTCGTGCGCGTTCCACGCGACGTACGTCTCGATGGTGTTGAGCCCCATCGCCTTGGCCGTGCGGATGCGGTCGGCCCAGTGCTCGGGGTGGATGCGGAAGTAGTGCAGCGTTCCGGAGATGACCTGGAAGGGTTCGCCGTCCAGGAGGAAGTCGGTCTCGCCGATGGTGAAGGTGGTCACGTTCTCTCTCGGGTCAGGAGGCCAGCTGGACCCGCACGCGGGCCCACGCGAGCGGGGGAAGGGTGAAGCGCAGGATGCCGTCGGCCACCTCGACCGGTAGATCCGCCGGTGCGACGGGCTCGGCGTCGGCGGAGTTGGTGGTGGTGCGGTCGCCGCCCTCGGGGATGGTGATCACGACGGCCTCGGCGGATGCCACGGCGCCGAGGCCGAGCTCGATCTCCGTCGCTGCGTCGAGCGAGCGGTGGGCGAGGAACACGTGCGCGACATCGCCGTCGACGGTGGCGATCGCGTCCACCGCGTCGACTTCGCCGTGGCGGGCCGTGGAGATGCGCTCGCCGCGGACGTCGACGGGGATGACGCGGCCGATCGCGGCCTCGGCCGTGAGACGGAAGGGGTGGAACGTCGTCTGCCGCCACGCGGGTCCGCCGTCGGGCTCGGTGCGGATCGGGGCGATGACGTTGACGAGCTGCGCGAGGTTCGCCATCGAGACGCGGTCGGCGCGGCGCAGGAGCGTGATGAGGAGGGAGCCGACGACGACGGCGTCGGTCACGGTGTAGTCGTCCTCGATGAGGCGCGGCGCGATCGGCCAGTCGCCCGTGAAGACGCGGGGCTTGTCGACCTCGTTCCAGCGCGTCTGGTTCCAGACGTTCCACTCGTCGACGCTGATGCCGACGGGCGCACCGTCGGGCGTGCGGGCATCGACCTCGTCGATGATGTCGACGACCTCGCCGATGTAGCGGTCGAGGGCGGCGCCGCTGGCGAGGAAGCTCGCCGGGTCGGTGGGGTCCTCTTCGTAGTAGGCGTGCACCGAGATGTGGTCGACCAGGCCCGCGGTGTGCCGCAGCACCGTGCGCTCCCACTCGCCGAACGTGGGCATCTCGTGGTTGGAGCTGCCCGCGGCCACCAGCTCGACCGTCGGGTCGATGAACCGCATCATGCGCGCGGTCTCGGCGGCGAGGCGTCCGTACTCGTCGGCGGTCTTGTGCCCGATCTGCCACGGGCCGTCCATCTCGTTCCCGAGGCACCAGAGGCGGATGCCGAACGGTTCGTCGCGTCCGTTCGCCCGGCGGCGGTCGCTCAGCGCCGTGCCGGACGGGTGGTTCGCGTACTCGAGCAGATCGGCGGCCTCGGCGACGCCGCGGGTACCGAGATTCACCGCCTCCATGACCTCGAGGCCCGCGGCATCCGCCCAGTCGGCGAACTCGTGCAGACCCACCTGGTTGGTCTCGGTGCTGTGCCAGGCGGCATCCAGTCGTACCGGACGATCCTCGCGCGGCCCGACGCCGTCCTCCCAGCGGTAGCCCGAGACGAAGTTGCCGCCCGGGTAGCGCACCACGGTCGCGCCGAGCTCGCGCACGAGGGCGAGTACGTCGGAGCGGAAGCCGGCCGCGTCGGCGCTGGCGTGTCCGGGCGAATGGATGCCGTCGTACACGCAGCGGCCCATGTGCTCGACGAACGTTCCGAACAGGCGGCGAGGCACCTCGGGGCCGGGCTGGCGCGGGTCGAGCGAGATGCGGGTGGGGGAGGTCATGCGGGCTCTCCTGGAGCGGGAAGGGAAGGAAAGGGGCGGNCCGCTCGAACTGCGGCCCGCCCCCGGTTCATCGACTTACTTGTTGACCGTGAAGCCCTGGTCGTTGCCGTACTGCACGAGCTGGTCCTGCCAGGTCGAGAGACCCTTGTTCAGGTCGCCCTTCGTGGCGTAGGCCTGGCCCACGGTGTCGCCGTAGATGCTGTTGGCGTAGACCTGGAAGGGGAGGTAGCTCCAGCCCTTCACGACGTCGCTCGACGCCTGCGTCAGGATCTGGTTGATCTGCTGACCGCCGAAGTAGTCCGACTTCTGGTCGACGAACGACGGGTCGCTCAGCTGCGCCGTGGTCGAGGGGAAGCCGCCCGACTCCGCGAAGATCTTCAGGCTCTCGTCGTCGTTGTTCAGCCACTTGAGGAAGCCCGCGGCCAGAGCCGGGTTCTTGCTCTGCTTCGTCACGGCCTGGCCACCGCCGCCGTTCTCCGCCGTGGCCGGCTTGCCGTCGTACGTCGGGATCGGGGCGACGGCCCACTTGCCCGCGCCGTCCTTCACGGACGACTCGAGCACACCCGGCATCCAGGCGCCGATGACGAGCGACGCGATCGAGCCGTCACCGAGGCCCTTGAACCACTCGTCGCTCCAGCTCGGGGTGTCCGACAGCAGGCCGCCGTCGATGAGGCGGTTCCAGTTGTCGGCGAACTTCTTCGAACCGGCATCCTGCAGGTCGATCGTCACGTTCGTGCCGTCGGCCTTGAAGGGGGTGCCGCCGGCCTGCCAGATCATGCTGGTGGTGAAGCCGGAGTCGCCGGTGTCGGCGGTGATGTACTTCGTCGGGTCGGCCGCGTGCAGCTTCTGCGCCGCCGCGTAGTACTCGTCCCACGTGGTGGGGACGGCGATGCCGTACTGGTCGAAGACCGACTTGTTGTAGAAGAGGGCCATGGGGCCCGAGTCCTGCGGGAGGCCGTAGATCTTGCCGTCGAAGTCGACCGAGCTCCAGGGGCCGGCGCTGTACGCGCTCTCCAGGTCGCCGAAGCCGTACGGGGCGAGGTCGAGCAGCGAGTCCGACAGGGCGAACTGCGGGAACGCGTAGTACTCGATCTGCACGACGTCGGGGGCGCCCGAGCCGGCCTTGATCGCGTTCTGGAGCTTGGTGTACTCCTCGGTGTTGGTGCCCGCGTTGACGAGGTTGACCTTCACCTTGGGGTACTTCTTCTGGAAGGCCGCGACCTGCGCCTCGGCCGAGGGCGTCCACGACCAGTACGTGATCTCGCCGCCCTCCTGGAGCGCCTTCTCGATGTCGTCGGCGCTGCCGCCGTTGCTGCCGCCGCCCGTGCCGCCGCCGGAGCAGGCGGTCAGTGCGCCCACCGTGAGCGCGGTCGCTGCCACGGCGAACACGGCCCGCCGGGCGGCGGTGCCCTTGCGCATGAATGTCATCGGGATTCCTTCACTTCGTTGTTGTGGATGGGTGATGCGGTTTCCGGGGCAGGACGCTCCGGGTTCGGGAGGGAGTCGAGGGTCACTGCTTGACGCTTCCGGCGCTGAGGCCGGACTGCCAGAAGCGCTGCAGGACGAGGAAGGCGGCGACGATCGGGATCAGCGAGAGCAGGGCCCCGGTGATCACGAGGTTGTAGATCGGCTGGGCGCCGACGCCGGTGGCCTGCGCGTTCCACTGGTTGAGGCCGACCGTGAGGGGGTACCAGGCCGGGTCGCTCAGCATGATGAGCGGCAGGAAGTAGTTGTTCCACGTCGCGACGACGGCGAACAGCAGCACGGTCACGATGCCGGGGGTCAGCAGGCGGATCGAGATGGTGAAGAACGTGCGGAACTCGCCCGCACCGTCCATGCGCGCCGCCTCGAGCAACTCGGTGGGGATGGCATCCGTCGCGTACACCCAGATGAGGTACAGGCCGAACGGGCTGATGAGCGACGGGATGATGATCGCCCACGGGGTGTTCGTAAGGCCCAGCTGGCTGAACAGCAGGAAGGTGGGCACCGCGAGTGCGGTCCCGGGGACGGCGATCGCGCCGAGCACGACGGCGAACACCGCCTTGCGGCCGCGGAAGTTGTACTTGGCGAGACCGTATCCGGCGAGCGTCGCGAGCAGCGTCGCACCTCCGGCGCCGACGACGACGTACAGCAGGGTGTTGCCGAGCCAGCGGAGGAAGATGCCGTCGCGGTAGGTGAGCGTCTGCGCGATGTTGTCGAACAGCGCGAAGGTGTTGCCCGGGCCGAGGCCGAACGTGGTGAACAGGTCGGGCTGCGTCTTGGTCGCGTTGATGATGAGCCAGAACAGCGGCACGAGCGTGTACACGAGGTACAGCGCCATGACGATGGTGAGCACGACCGACTTCTTGCTCTGCGTCGGCGACGTGCGGGCGAAGCCGCGGCGCGAACGCGAGCGGGACGTGGTCACGGCCACGGTGTCGGTGCGGGGAGCGGTCGCGGTGGTCATCGCGCCTCCTGACGAGAGCCGCGCAGCTGCACGACGTAGGCGATGACGGCGGTGATGACGCCCATGATGATCGCGACCGTGGCCGCGTAGTTGTACTGCTGACCCGCGAACGACAGGTTGTACGCGTACATGTTCGGCGTGAAGAACGTCGTGATCGTGTTCGGGGCCAGGGGCTTGAGGATGTTCGGCTCGTTGAACAGCTGGAAGCTGCCGATGATCGAGAAGATCGTCGCGATCACGACGGCGCCGCGCACGGCCGGGATCTTGATCGAGAAGATCGTCCGCCAGGCGCCGGCACCGTCGATGGATGCCGCTTCGTACAGCTCGCCGGGAATCGTCTTCAGCGACGAGTAGAAGATCAGCATGTTGTAGCCGACGAACTGCCACGTGACGATGTTGCCGATCGACAGCAGCATCCATTCGGGAAGGAACGGCTGGACGAACGTGCCGCCGAGCAGGTCGTTGAGGTTGCGCGTGAGGCCGAACTGGTCGCCGTAGATGTAGCCCCACATGAGCACTGCGACGACGGCGGGGACGGCGTACGGCAGGAAGATGACGATGCGGTAGAAGCCCGCGGCGTGGAGCCGCGCGCTGTCGATCGCGAGCGCGGCCGCCAGGGCGAGCAGGAGCATGATCGGCACCTGCACGACGAGGAAGAGCGAGACGCGGCCCAGGCCGTCCCAGAACTTCGGGTCGTTGAAGGCGGCGATGTAGTTCGCGAAACCGACGAACGCGTTGCCGCCGACGAGCTGGTCGCGGAAGAGGCTCAGGTACACCGAGTACACGAGCGGCGCGAGGAACACCAGCGCGAACACGATCGCGAACGGAGCGACGAACAGCCAGCCGCGATCATCGATTCGGGTGCGCCGCCGGTGCCGGGGGGCGCGCAGTGCGGGCGGGGGTGCCGCGGTGGTCGTCATCGTCCGATTGCCTCTTCGTTGGTGCGCATCTCGGTCGGGTCGCTGAGATGTTGACGTAAACATAACCGGAGGCCGCTAGCATGTCAACGTCAACATCCGAGGGGGCAGACGTGAGCGAGACGACGATGACGTCGACCACGGCGGGGAAGCGCGGGCGGCGCCGCGAAGTCTCGATGGCGGACGTCGCCGCCGCGGCGGGAGTGTCGGGGCAGACGGTGTCGCGCGTCGCCAACGACCGCTCGAACGTCGATTCCCGAGACGCGTCAGCGCGTGCTCGACGCCATGGCCTCGCTCGGCTACCGCCCCAACAGCGCCGCCCGCGCGCTGCGGTCGGG
>NZ_BADA01000054.1 GCF_000333395.1 Microbacterium sp. B19 | reverse complement strand
CGGGGCGGATGCCCGGGCACGCGCGGTGCGCAGGACGACCGAGCGGATGCCGCGGTCCGAGACGTAGCCGCCGAGTCGCGCGGCTCCGCCCCGGCGCGTGACCGCGCGAGGTAGGCGCGGCGCCGCGAGCGTCCGAGCCCGAGGAGCGCGAGGGCGAGGGGCACGGGCGCAGATCGAGCAGACGCCGCGCGCGCGCGGTGATCATCGTGAACTCGTCGTCCGTCGAGCCGACGACGAGGGGGATGCCCGCCGAGGCCCCGTCCGCGAGCGCCTCGAGCGGCGACCGGGGGAGCACGTCGCCGTCGATGACGGGCCCGAGCGGCAGTCCGTCGTCGAGCAGCGCGGTCAGCCCCGCGAGCCGCGCCCGGCGCTCGGGCTTCTGCGCCAGCCGCTGCAGGTCGAGGAGCCGTTCCTCGGGGACGGTGGCGAAGCCGTCTCGGTCGGGGCGCATGCCGGCGAGTGCCGCGAGCCGCTCGGCGAATCGACGCGCGGCCGGCGCGGCGACGGCACCCACCGCGGGAGACAGCGCCATCGCGCGGGCGAACAGACCGGATGCCGCGGGCGAAGCCAGCAGCGCGAGCACCGACCCGCCGCCCGCCGACTGCCCCGCGATCGTCACGCGTGCGGGGTCGCCGCCGAACGCGCGGATCTCGTCGCGCACCCACTCCAGGGCCGCGATCTGGTCGCGGAGCCCGCGGTTCGACGGAGCGCCGTCGATTGCGCCGAAGCCGTCGAATCCGAGTCGATACGAGAGGACGACGGTCACCACACCCTCGCGCGCGAACGCGTCGCCGTCGTACCAACGACTCGCGGGGGACCCCGAGACGAAGCCGCCGCCGTGGATCCACACGAGCACGGGGAGGGCGGCATCCGGAGTCGCGTCCACCGGCGCGAAGACGTTGACGTTCAGCGTGGCGTCGCCCGGCACGCTCGGCTCGGGGATGAGCGTGATGCCGGTGTCGCCGCGTTGCGCCGTCGGGCCGTAGGCCGTCGCGTTGAGCTCGCCCTCCCACGGGGCGACGGGCTGCGGTGCGGCGAACCGCAACGGCCCGACGGGCGCCTGCGCGAACGGGACGCCGAGGAACACGGCCGTTCCGCCGCGCGTGAAGCCGCGCACGCGGCCGCGGGTGGTCGCGACGACGGGGGGAGTGGCATCCATCGCCCCATCCTGGCGCACGCGGGTGCCGGTGCCTCCATAAACGCTCCGGCTCGGCAGAAACGCCGCGTCCGCGCGTTTCCGCCGAGCGCGAGCGTTTATGCCGGTGTACCCCGCGCGACGCGGAGCAGGATGGCGGCGTGCGCCGGTGCGCGACGCACGAGACCGGGCGGGCGCCTTACGCCTCGTCCCACCACCGCAGCACGCGCAGCGCGAAGAACGTCAGCCAGCGCGACGGCTCGCCGGCGGGCACGTCGACCGGGAACCACTCGCGGCCCTCCGGCGGGTACGCCTGGTGCCACGTGCCGTCGGGGTCGCGGGTCGCGCGCACCCGCTCGATTCGCGTCGGCGAGGCGCGGATCGGGGGCCGTTCCGTCGTGCTGGGCCGCCGCGCGGAAGTGGTCGAGGGCGCGGAGCGCGCTGTACCGGTGCCGGAACGGGTACCCCAGGTGGTCCGCCCAGCGGTGCTTCTCGCCCGTGGAGAGGCGGTAGAGCAGCCGCCGCTCGAGCAGGTACTCCTCGGCACCGCGCCGCGCGTCGCGCAGGGCCGGGGTGCCGCCGGTGCGCCGTTCGTCGTCGAGGATCCCGATGACCGAATTCAAGGTCGAGTGGAACGACGACCGCGTCGATCCCTCCACCCACTCGCAGTTCCAGCCACCGTCGGGCAGACGATGGGTGACGAACCAGTCCCGGATGCCAGCGACCTCCGCCCCGAGCCACGCGCCGTTCGCGAGGGTGAAGGCGTTGATGCAGGCATCCACTTCGCCGTCCCAGAACGGCAGATCCTCATACTCCCAGCGCGCGTTGCGCTCGAGGAGCCCGGCCGTGTCGGGGCGGAGGGCGGTGGCATCCACGCCCCATTCGCGTAGCGACATCAGCGACCACGACGTCGCCGTCCAGGGTTGCGGCTCATCGCCGCGGAAGTCGGCGGGGAAGTGCGCGCCGCCGGCCCACTGGCCGTCGGGATCCTGCCGGGCGAGCAGCTGTGCGCCGAAGCCCTCGCGCGCCACCCGAGCGCGGGTCTCCTCCCACTGCGCCGTGGGCGCGTCGAGCAGGTCGCGCTCGACCTTCCACCGCAGTGGGGGATCGCTGTCGTGCAGCCACGCGAGGACGGCGGCATCCGATTCCATGCCCCGCACGCTACGCGGCCACGGGCGCTCCGTGAAGCCCCGCGGGCTCGGTGTACGCGGCCCGGGGCCGCCGCCGCGCGTGACACCGCGGCGGCCGCGCCCGCCGCGGCGGCCGCCCCCGCCGCGGCGCAGGCCGACGCAGCGGCGGCCCCGGCGTCACGCGTCACGGCGCAGGCCGACGCCGCGGCGGCCCCGGCGTCACGCGTCGCGGCGCGCGCCCTCCGACGGCGTCACCGTGAACACGTTCGGGGCGCGGAAACCGGATGCCGCGAAGGCGGCGTACACGGCGTCGGTCGCCGCCGGCACGAGTTCGGCGGGGATCAGCGCGATCGCCGCGCCACCGAAGCCGCCGCCGGTCATCCGTGCGCCGAGCGCGCCCGCGGCCAGCGTCGTCTCGACGGCGAGGTCGAGCTCGGGCACCGAGATCTCGAAGTCGTTGCGCATCGACGCGTGCGAGGCGGTGAGCAGGTCGCCGATCGCGCTCGGACCCGCGAGGTCCAGGGCCGCGACGGTGTCGAGCACGCGCTGGTTCTCGGTGACGATATGCCGCACGCGGCGGAAGGTCACGTCGTCGAGGATCTCCCGCGCGCGGGGCAGGTCGTCGACGGTGAGGTCGCGGAGCGCCCGCACGTCGAACGCGGCGGCACCCTTCTCGCACGAGGCGCGACGCTCGCGGTACCCGCCCGACGCGTGCGCGTGCTCGACGAGGGTGTCGACGACGAGGATCTCGAGGCCCGCCTCGGCGAACCCGAGCGGCACCGGCCGCGTCTGCAGCGTCCGGCAGTCGAGGAACGTCGCCGCGTCGGCCACGCCGAGCATGGATGCCATCTGGTCCATGATCCCGGTCGGGGCGCCGACCGCGTCGTTCTCGGCCGTGCGGCCCACGCGGGCGAGCGCGACCTTGTCGAGCCCGGTTCCCCACACGTCGTTGAGGGCGGAGGCCACG
Organism: Microbacterium sp. B19; assembly: GCF_000333395.1. Taxonomy (GTDB): domain Bacteria; phylum Actinomycetota; class Actinomycetes; order Actinomycetales; family Microbacteriaceae; genus Microbacterium. The sequence goes on along the minus strand of NZ_BADA01000054.1, from coordinate 3,096 downwards.
GCCCCCTCGATCGCGGCCGACGACGACAGGCCGGCACCCACCGGCACCGCGGACGCCAGGGCGATGTCGACGCCGCGGGTCGCGGCATCCGGAACCTCGGCGCGCAGCGCCCACGCCACGCCCAGCGGGTACCCGGCCCAGTCGAGGCCGCCGGCGGCGATGCGGGCGTCGAGCTCGGCGAGCGACACCTCCACGGCGTCGTCGGCGAAGGTCGAGCGGACGCGGATCACGTCGTCGTCGCGGAGAGCGACGGCGGCGGCGGTGCGCTGCGCGATCGCGAACGGGAGGACGAAGCCCTCGTTGTAGTCGGTGTGCTCCCCGATGAGGTTGGCGCGGCCGGGGGCCGACCACACGCCCACGGCGGGGGCGTCGGTCAGGGTGGCGAGCAGGGCGCGGGCGTCGTCGACGGCGGTCATGCCGTCACCTCCGGAACGGTGTCGAGGGCGGCGCGCAGGCGTTCGGCCTGCGACTCGGGGGTGACATCGCCGATCCAGGCGCCCATGGCGGCCTCGGATCCGGCGAGGTACTTCAGCTTGTCGGCGGCGCGGCGCGGCGACGTGATCTGCAGGTTCAGCCGGACGCTGTCGCGCGCACGGCCCACGGGCGCCTGGTGCCACGCGGCGATGTACGGCGTCGGGGTGTCGTACAGCGCGTCGATGCCGCGCAGCAGCCGCAGGTAGAACGGCGCGAGCTCTTCGCGCTCGGCATCCGTCGTCTCGGCGAGGTCGGCGACGTGGCGGTGCGGCAGCACATGCACCTCGATGGGCCAGCGCGCCGCGAAGGGGACGAACGCCGTCCAGTGCTCGCCACGCAGGACCACGCGGGGACCGGATGCCTCGAACTCCAGGATCCGCGCGAACAGGTCGGGCGACGTGCGCGAGACGGTGTCGAGCAGGCGCTGCGTGCGCGGGGTGATGTACGGGTAGGCGTAGATCTGGCCGTGGGGGTGGGGGAGGGTGACGCCGATCTCCTGCCCGCGGTTCTCGAACGGGAACACCTGGCGGATGCCGGGAAGCGCCGACAGCGCGGCCGTCCGGTCGGCCCAAGCCTCGATGACCGTGCGCGCGCGGGTGCGCGACAGCGAGCCGAACGACCCCTCGTGCTCGGGGCTGAAGCACACGACCTCGCAGCGCCCGACGGAGGTGCGCGTGCGGCCGAGGCCGAGGTGCTCCAGGTCGTCGTCCCCGCGCGGCGGGTCGACGGCGGCCGGGGCGTCGCCGTGGGCGACGTCGAGCGCGGGACCGAACGACGGCGACTTGTTCTCGAACACCGCGACGTCGTAGCGCGACGGGACCTCGGACGGGTTCGTCGCCGTCTGCGGGGCGAGCGGGTCGAGGTGCGCGGGAGGCAGGAACGCCCGGTTCTGACGATTGGATGCCACGGTGATCCAGTCGCCCGTGAGCACGTCCTGCCGCATGGTCGCGGTCACAGGACGGGGGTCGAGGGTGCGCGCGTCGATCGCGCGCTCCGGGCCGAGTGTCGTGTCGGCGTCGTCGAAGTAGATCAGTTCGCGGCCGTCGGCGAGACGCGTGGAGCGCTTGACGACTCCGGCGCCGAGAGCCACCGCGGTGGGGCTGAACGTGTTCACGATAACACGCTACAGATCGGGCGTGATATCGTCAACACGAGGGGGTTCGATGCCTGTATCGATGGCCGATGTGGCCGCGGCGGCCGGCGTGTCGGCGCAGACGGTCTCGCGCGTCGCGAACGGCAGTCCGCGCGTCGATCCCGCCACCCGCGCCCGCGTCGAGAAGGCGATGGGCGACCTCGGGTACCGCATGCATCGTGCCGCCCGCGCCCTGCGCACCGGTCAGACCTCGACGATCGGACTCGTCGTCTCGACTCTGGCCTCGGTCGGCAACTCCCGCATGCTCCAGGCGATCTCCGAAGCGGCCGCCACGCGCGACTACGCCCTCGCGGTCGTCACGGTGGGGGAGCGCGGCATCCGGGACGCCTTCGCCCGCCTGCGCTCGCAGGGCGTCGACGGTGCCGTGGTGCTGAACGAGGCGACCGAGCTCGCGCGCGACGTCGAGCCGCCCGGCGACCTGCACCTCGTGGTCGTCGATTCGCCGCCCGACGAACGGTTCTCGATCGTCCAGACCGACCACGCGGGCGGCGCCCGCGCGGCCGTGGAGCACCTCCTCGCCCTCGGCCACGACACGGTGCACCACGTCGCCGGTCCCGCGCGCTCCTTCGCTGCGGCCGAACGCGAGCGGGGCTGGCGCGCCGCGCTCGCCGACGCTGGGCGGCGCACGCCCGAACTCGTGCGCGGCGATTGGACCTCGGCATCCGGTCACGCCGCCGTCTCGGCCCTGACCGACGCGACCGCCGTCTTCGTCGCGAACGACCAGATGGCGCTCGGTGCTCTGCGAGCCTTCGCCGACGCCGGCCGACGCGTCCCGGAGGACGTCGCGGTCGTCGGTTTCGACGACATCGTGGATGCCGCGGAGTACCGCCCCCCGCTCACCACGGTGCGGCAGGACTTCGACGCCCTCGGCGCCCGCGCCGTCGCGGCCCTGGTCGCCGCGATCGAGGGCGGCCCGCACACGGGCGACACGGTGCCCGCGACGCTCGTCGTCCGCGCCAGCGCCCGCTGACGCCGCAGCCGGGGCCCCGCTACTGCCGGGGCCCCGGCTACTGCCGGGCTTGGGGCGCATTTCGCCCTTCGGGCGGGATTCTCGCGCCCCAAACCGAGCAACGCGCCCCAAACCCAGATGGCGTGGTGCGTGGTGCGTGTGCCGCTGCCGCTGCCGCTGCCACGGCCGGGTTTGGGGCGCGTTTCGCCGTTCGGGGCGGGGTTCTCACGCCCCAAAGCCGGCGACGCGCCCCAAACCGGGAGGGGACAGCGCGCAACGCGCCCCAAACCGACCAACGCGCCCCAAACCCAGATGGCGTGGTGCGTGGTGCGTGTGCCGCTGCCGCTGGCACCGCCGGGTTTGGGGCGCGTTTCGCCGTTTGGGGCGGGATTTTCACGCCCCAAAGCGGGCGACGCGCCCCAAACCGGGATGGGAAAGCGAGCGACGCGCCCCGAACCGGGAGGGGACGGCGAGCGACGCGCCCCAGACCGGGAGGGACGGCGAGCGACGCCCCAGACCG
>NZ_BADA01000055.1 GCF_000333395.1 Microbacterium sp. B19 | reverse complement strand
CCCAGGGTGAGCGTGGAGAGCAGGCCGAGGGCGAGGAAGCCGGCCGCGGTGAACGCCGCGGCGCGAGTACCGTCGCTGAAGGCCGCCTTCGCGTCGGACGCGAGGTCCTGCGTCTGGGGTGCCTGCTCGAGTCCCACGATCGCGGCGCCGGCGCTGTCGACGACCTGCGACACCACCTGGTCGCGCTGGTCGGCGGGGAGGCCGCGGTCGTCGAGGGCGGATGCCAGCACGCTTCCCGTCGTGGAGAACAGCACCGTGCCGAGGATCGCGACGCCGAGGGCCGCGCCCAGCTGCCGCGAGGTGGACTGGGTGCCCGAGGCCGCGCCGCTCTCCGCGGGCGGGACCTCGGCGAGCACGACGCCGGTGAGCTGCGCGGTGGCGAGTCCCACGCCCATGCCGTAGACGAACAGGAACGGGATGAGGGGTCCCCAGGTGGCATCCGGTCCGATGGTGAAGGCGACGCCGGCCACGCCGATGATCTCGCCCAGCAGGCCCGCGCGGACGACCCACACCGGCGCGACGCGGCCGCTCAGGGCACCCGCGACGCCGCTCGCGACGAACGACCCGATCGCCAGGGCGAGCAGCAGCAGGCCGGTCTGCAGCGCGTCGAACCCGACGACGAACTGCAGCCACAAGGGGAGCGCGAGGATGATGCCGAACTCCCCGAGCGACACGACGGCGGCGGCGATGTTGCCGTTGCGGAACGACGCGATGCGGAACAGGCCGAGCGCGAGCAGCGTCGAGCGGTCCGCGCGCCGACGGTGCACGCCCCACGCGATGAAGGCGACGAGGGCGACCGCCGCGACGGCGAACGCGATCGGCACGGGCGAGAGCGACAACGGCCACTGCCACTCGCCGATCTGCGGGTTCTGCTTCACGGTCCACCAGCCGTAGGTGCGGCCCTCGATGAGCCCGAAGACGAGCGGTGCCATCGTCAGCACCGACAGCAGTGCCCCGACGCCGTCGATGCTCTCCCGTCGGTCGCTGCGGGATTCGGTCACGGTGAAGAGGACCCCGATCACGATCAGGATGCCGAGGGGGATGTTGATCCCGAACGCCCACCGCCACGAGAACGAGGTGGTCAGCCAGCCGCCCAGGAGGGGGCCCACGGCGGCCATGCCGCCGATCGTGGAGCCCCACACGGCGAAGGCGATGCCGCGTTCGCGTCCGCGGAAGGTCGCGTTGATCAGCGACAGCGTCGTCGGCAGGATCATCGACCCGCCGACGCCCTGCACGAGCCGCGCGAGGATGAGCGAGCCCCCGCTCGGGGCGAGCGCGGCGGCGATCGAGGCGACACCGAAGATCGCGACGCCGATGAGCATGAGTCGGCGCCTCCCGAAACGGTCGGCGAGGCTGCCGAAGACGAGCAGCAGCGACGCGAAGACGAGGGTGTACGCCTCCTGCACCCACTGCACCTCGGTGGAGGAGATGCCGAGGTCTTCCACGATCGAGGGCACGGCGACGTTGACGATCGTGGAGTCCACGATGATCAGCGACACGGCGATGCTGATGAAGACGAGCCCCGCCCAGCGGCGTCCGGCCATGCGTTCGTTCATATCGCTAGCTTATCTAGCGAAGTCGCGGACGGGGAAGCAAACCATGAGAAGTTCCTTAGGCCGCGGAGCGCAACGGTGTCTTAGCATCGGGGAATGAGGAGCGAACGGTGTCCGAGACCTCCCCGATACTGAACGTCAGGGCCGTGGGGGCGCGCGTCGTGAGGGGGGCGCTACCTATCGCGCCCGCGCCCGACATCCTCGACCTGCGTTTTCTGGCCGACGTGGAAGCCGGACCTGCGCCGCGAGTGTGGGTGGATGCCAGTGCCCAGGCGCTCGAGGCGCTCCTGATCGCGCGTTCCCGCGTCGACCACATCGACGACGGGCTCCGCCTGATCGACGCGCACTTCGCCGACGGTCGGTTGCGCGCTCCCGCCCGGCTCGCTGCCGCCACTCGCTCCACCCTGTTCTCGGCGGTGGCCGAGGTGTACGCGGCATCCGGGTGCTCCCGACGCGCCGGCGAGTACGCCGCAACGGCGATCACGTACGCGGACGACGCCGTGACGCTCTACCGCGCCCACGCCGTGCGCGCACTGGCGGCGGCGATCAACGGCGAGTACCGCCTGGCCGGGGCGAGTCTCGCGGTGTGCGAGGAGCTGGCATCCACGTCCGGATGGGACGCGGTCTTTCCGGACTACGCGGTGCTGCTGGCGCGGATCCTGGTCTCCTCGGCCGCACTGGATGCCGAGACCCTGGCGGCCACGGCGATCGAACTGCGCGAGGGCGCCCCGCACGACCCGTTCTGGCAGTACACCGCGCGGGCTGCCGAAGCCATGTGTGCGCTCATCCGCCGGGACTACTCCGAGGGCATCGTGCTCGTCGCCACCCTGGCCGGGGGGACCGAGGCTTCGTCGGGTCACGCCATGGTGCGGGGATTCGCGCAGGGCGTGTACGCCGACCTGCTGCTCGCGCGCGGCGAGCCGCGCCGGGCTCTGGCCGTGCTCGAGGGGCGGGTGTCGCCCCCGGGGCACGCGCTGTGCTTCGACATGCAGCGCGCCGCGGCGCTCATCGCCCTCGGGCATGAACGCGAGGTGCTCGAGTCGACGGACCCGTGCCTCCGCATGGGGACGCAGCACTGCGTCCGCACGCTCACGCCGCTGCTCCTGCGCCGGGCCGTGGCCCACGCGCGGCTGGGCAACGATCAGGCCGCCGACGCCGCCTTCTCGGAAGGGTTCCACCTGTCGGAGTCCCTCGGGGGATCGCTCACGCCGTATCTCACCCTGCCGCAGGCCGAGGTCTTGACACTGCTCGAGCGGCTGGCCGTGCAGCACCCCGCCTCGGCGGAGGCGGCCGAGCGTCTGGCCGCGATGCTCGAGCTCGTGCCCACGCACGATCACCGTCCTCCGCTGCCCAACCTCAGTCCGCGGGAGGAGCGTCTCGCGCTGTCGCTGCGCGGCCCGCGCAGCCTGCCGCAGATCGCGGAGGAGCTCGACGTGTCGCCGAACACCGTCAAGTCGCAGCTGCGCTCGATCTACGCGAAGCTCCAGGTCTCCGGGCGCGATGCCGCGGTGGCCGTGCTCGAGGCGCACGGCTTCTACGTGTGACGGTGCGGTGGTGCGGCGGCCCCGTTCAGGCCGACGGCCGCGCGCGCGGTGCGGGTCGCACCGCCGGGGACCGGTCCGAGGGGAGCGGGATCGGCGTCGTCCCCGCAACTTCGTCGCTGAAGTCCTCGGGCTCGACCGCGATCGTGGTGATCGGACGCGTCTCGTCGAGCGTCAGGCGGAACCGCTTCGTCTCGTGCTTGTGCACGCGACCGCTCGCCATCGTCCACGCGACGCCGATGCCGCACGCGAGGAACGCGACGATCGCGGCGAGGCCGATCGCGAAGCGCGGACCGAACGCCTCAGCCACCCACCCCACGATCGGGGCGCCGATGGGTGTGCCGCCCAGGAGGATCGCCATGTACAGCGCCAGCACGCGGCCGCGCAGGGCGGGGTCGGTCGTCGTCTGCACGTACCCGTTGGCCGTGGTGAGGGTCGTCACGACGCAGAAGCCGGTCAGGACGAGCGTCGCGGCATAGGTCTCGTAGCTCGGCGCGAGGACGGAGAGAGTGGATGCCACGGCGAAACCGCCGGCGCCGAAGATCACGACCCGCATGCGGGCTCGCTCACGGCGCGCGGCGAGCAGCGCCCCGGCCAGGGACCCGATCGCGACGAACGAGCTCAGCAGTCCGAAGCCGTCGGCGCCGCGGCCGAATTCGAGCGCCATGGTGGACGCGAAGATCGGGAAGTTCATACCGAAGGCGCCGAGCAGGAACACCATCGCGAACGTCACGACCAGGTCGGGGCGCTTCGCGACGTAGCGGAACCCGTCCGCGAGACGCGCGGGACCGCCGCCGCGGTGGTGGCGGACGAGCTCGTGCGGGCGCATCAGCGCCAGGGCGCCGAGCATGCCGACGAACGTGAGCGCGTTGGCGAGGAACACCCACCCCGTGCCGACCACGACGATCATGATCCCGGCGACGGCGGGGCCGATCAGGCGCGCGGTGTTGAACGACGCGGCGTTGAGCGCCACGGCGTTCGAGGCGTTCTCCTTCTGGACCAGGTCGGACACGAACGCCTGACGCGCCGGGTTGTCGAACGCCGTGATGACGCCGAGCGCGAGCGCGAACACGAACATGAGCGGGAGCGTCATCACACCGGTGAGCAGCAGGATGCCGAGCGTGATGGCCATGAGCAGCATCGCGCTCTGCGTGCACATGATGAGCTTGCGACGGTCGAACCGGTCGGCGACCCACCCGGTCACTCCGACGAGCAGCAGGGGCGGCGCGAACTGCAACGCCATGGTCACGCCCATCGCGGCGGCGTCGTTGGGGGTCAGTTCGGTGAGGACGACCCAGTTCTGCGCCGTCGACTGCATCCAGGCGCCGATGTTCGACACCAGGGCGCCGATGAACCAGACGCGATAGTTGTAGACCGAGAACGAGCGGAACATCGCACTCATGTGTCTGCCACCTTTCGCATGATCACGGCCGCGGCGGCCAGGGTTTTCCGTTCCTCGTCGGTCAGCGCGGCGAGGGCTTCCTCGAGCCAGGCATCCCGGCGCCGCACGGTCTCGGCGACGACGAGGCGACCGGCATCCGTCAGCGCGATCGTCACCTTGCGGCGGTCCTCGTCGTCGGGGGTGCGGGTGAGGTAGCCCGCCTCCTCGAGGAGCGACACCGTGCGGTTCATCGAGGGTGCGGTCACCCGCTCGCGATCCGCGAGCTGGCCGAGCGTGTGCTCGCCGTGGATCGAGAGGGCCGCGAGCACCGCGAACTGCCCATCGCTCATGGTGTCGACCGCGCGCTGGGCGCGCAGGCGACGGGCGAGGCGGAACGTGGCCATCCGCAGCTCGGAGGTTGGGCTGTGGAGCTCATCACGCGAGCCGGATCGGGGGGATTCGTCGACGCGTTCGTTCATGATGCTCGATACTTAGCATAGCTCATTAGTCTTGCTAACGGTTCCATCGGTCGTTTTCCGGCCGGGATCCCGCCCCTAGACTCTGCGCATGCCCGAGTTCGTCGACGCCTATGGCATCTCCACGGTCTACGACGTCTACGAGGCGGAGGTGCCGCGTGCGGTCGTTCAGCTCCTGCACGGCGTGGGCGAGCACGCCGGGCGCTACAGCGCCCTGATCGACGCCCTCGTCGCCGACGGCTACACGGTCTACGCCGACGACCACCGCGGGCACGGCCGCACCGGCCTGCGGCAGTGGAACGGCGACCACGGCAAGCTCGGACGCCTGGGACCCGGCGGCCTCGCGGCGGCCCGCGACGCCGTCTGGACTCTCACCCAGATCATCCGCGAGACGCACCCCGACCTGCCGCTCGTCCTCCTCGGCCACTCCTGGGGCTCGTTCCTCGCGCAGATGCTGGTGGATCGGCATCCGGATGCCTATGACGCCCTGGTCCTGAGCGGCTCCGCGCTCCGCTGGCCCGGTGCCCTGAACTCCGGCGACCTCAATGCGCCGTGGAAGCACCTCAAAGGCACCGGCCTGGAGTGGCTGTCGAGCGTCGAGCAGGTCGGGCGCGACTTCCTCGCCGATCCGCTGACGACCTCGACGCCGCTGCTGCGGCTGTTCGGCCCGATCGAGACCGCGAAGCTGATCGGTCGCCCGCGACGGAATCTCGGGCACGACATCCCCACGCTCCTCCTGGTCGGCCGCGACGACACCGTGGGCGGACCCCGCAGCGTGCACCGCCTCGCGGACGCCTACCGGAACCGCTCCGGCTTCACCGACGTCACGACGCTCGTCTACCCCGGTGCGCGCCACGAGATCTTCAACGAAGCGGCGCAGGCCGAGGTCCGGGCCGATGTCGCCGCCTGGCTCGATCCGCGGTTCCCCCGCCGCGAGTGAAGGCCGTGGGGGCGCCTCGCCCGTCGCCGTGACGACGGGCAGGACGCCCGGCCGCGCGCCGTAGGCTGGAGGCATGCACGGCGAGTACAAGGTCCCCGGCGGGAAGCTGGTCGTCGTCGACCTCGAGGAGCGCGACGGCCGCATCGCCGGCTTCCACCTCGCGGGCGACTTCTTCCTCGAGCCCGACGACGCGCTGGACGACATCGACGCGGCCGTGAACGGTCTGCCGGTCGAGTCGGACGTCCCGACGATCGCCGCCGCGATCCGCGCCGCCCTGCCCGAGGGCGCCCAGCTCCTGGGCTTCACGCCCGAGTCGGTCGCCACCGCGATCCGTCGTGCGCTCGTGACGGCTCCCGGCTGGGGCGACTTCGAGTGGGAGGTCGTGCACGATGCTCCCGTCTCACCGCGCATGAACCTCGCGCTCGACGAGGTGCTCACCGCGCGCGTCGGCGCGGGCCTGCGCAAGCCCACGCTGCGCCTGTGGGAGTGGAACGAGAACGCCGTCGTGATCGGGTCGTTCCAGTCGCTGCGCAACGAGGTCGACCCCGAGGGGGCGGCCAAGTACGGCTTCGACGTCGTCCGTCGCATCTCGGGCGGCGGCGCGATGCTCATGGCCGCCAACTCGATCGTCACGTACTCGCTGTACGTCCCCGCGTCGCTCGTGGCGGGCATGACGTTCGCCGACTCCTACGCGTTCCTCGACGACTGGGTGCTGCAGGCGCTGCGCTCGCTCGGCATCGACGCGGTGTACCAGCCGCTCAACGACATCGCCGGCCCCCACGGCAAGATCGGCGGGGCCGCGCAGAAGCGCCTCGCCAACGGCGGCGTCCTCCACCACGCGACCCTGAGCTACGACATGGACGGCCAGGTGCTCACCGAGGTGCTCCGCATCGGCCGCGAGAAGCTGAGCGACAAGGGCACCGTGTCGGCCGCGAAGCGCGTCGACCCGCTGCGGAGCCAGACCGGCCTTCCCCGGGATGCCGTGATCCAGCGGTTCATCGACACTTTCACGACGCTCTACGGTGCGACCGCCGGGCACGTCACCGACGAGGAATACGCCGAAGCCGAGGCCCTCGTCGCCTCGAAGTTCGCCACCGACGCGTGGCTCCAGCGCGTTCCGTGAGCGGCACGACCTTGGACGGTGTCTTCGACCACGGCACCGTCGAGATCCACCACGCCGACAACCTCGCCGTCACGCCGGGCCTCCCCGACGGCTCGTTCACGCTCGTCTACCTCGACCCGCCGTTCAACACGGGCCGTACGCGCTCGAAGGCCGTCGAGTCGGCGCGGTGGACGCCGCCCGTCGAAGAGCCGGTGGATGCCGAGGAGCCCCTGGTCCTGGCATCCGAACCGCCCCACGACCCGGCGATGCTCGTCTTTCCCGACGACGAGGAACCCGCTCCCACGCCGGTCGTGCAGCGCGGGTTCCACGGCCGCGACTACGCGCGGCTGCGCGGCGACCTCCGCACCTACGACGACCGCTTCGACGACTACTGGGCGTTCCTCGAGCCGCGCCTCGAGGAGGCGTGGCGGCTGCTCGCCGACGACGGCACGCTGTACCTGCACCTCGACTACCGCGAGGTGCACTACGCCAAGGTCATGTGCGACGCGCTGTTCGGGCGAGAGCGGTTCCTCAACGAGCTCATCTGGGCGTACGACTACGGCGCGAAGACGCGGCGCCGCTGGCCGACGAAGCACGAGACGATCCTCGTGTACGTGAAGAACCCGTCCGCGTACTTCTTCGACTCGGATGCCGTCGACCGCGAGCCGTACATGGCTCCCGGTCTCGTGACCCCCGAGAAGGCGGCGCGCGGGAAGCTCCCCACGGACGTGTGGTGGCACACGATCGTGCCGACCACGGGCCGGGAGAAGACGGGCTACCCGACGCAGAAGCCCGAGGGCGTGCTGCGGCGGATGGTCCAGGCATCCAGTCGTCCGGGCGATCGGGTGCTCGACATGTTCGCGGGCAGCGGCACGCTCGGCGCCGTCGCCGCCCCGCTCGGGCGCCACAGCGTCCTGATCGACGACAACGCCGACGCCGTCGCCGTGATGCACCAGCGTTTGGCCGCGTTCCGCGGCTGAGCGCTCGCGCCGGGCGGGCGCGGGTCGCTGGCGGGCGCGGGTCGCTGGCGGGCGCGGGTCGCTGGCGGGCGCGGGTCGCGGGGACCGCGAGACTGCAGTGGGCTGACGAGACCGCCGCACGCTGCAGTGGAGTTGTCAGGCGGATGCAGTCTCGCGGTCAGGGGGCACGGCTCGGGCGCTGCGCGCGGTGCCCGGGGCTGCGCGGAACGACCGCACGCCCGCGCGGATGTCGGACCGCGGCCCTAAGGTGAAGCCCATGGAATTCGGCATCTTCGTCCCGCAGGGCTGGCGTTTCGATCTGGTGGGCATCGACCCCGCCGAGCAGTGGCGGGCGATGAGCTCGCTCGCGCAGAGCGCGGATGAGGGGCCGTGGTCGTCGATCTGGGTCTACGACCACTTCCACACCACGCCGGTGCCGAGCGCCGAGGCGACGCACGAGGCGTGGACCCTCATGGCCGCGTTCGCCGCCGTCACCGACCGCGTGCGCCTCGGGCAGATGTGCACGTGCATGGGTTACCGCAATCCGGCATACCTCGCGAAGGTCGCGGCGACCGTCGACCTCATTTCCGGCGGGCGCGCCGAGATGGGCATCGGCGGCGGCTGGTACGAGCACGAGTGGCGCGCCTACGGCTACGGTTTCCCGCCGATCGCCGAGCGGCTCGGACGGCTCCGCGAGGGCGTCGAGATCATGCACCAGGCCTGGACCACCGGCTCGGCGACCCTCGCCGGCAAGTACTACGAGGTCGACGGGGCGATCGTGCAGCCGCAGCCGCTGCAGCCCGGTGGCATCCCGCTCTGGATCGCCGGCGGCGGCGAGAAGGTCACGCTCAAGGTCGCGGCGAAGTACGCGTCGTACACGAACTTCGGCGGCTCGCTCGACGAGTTCGACCACAAATCGGCCGTGCTGCGCGGACACTGCGAGACGCTCGGTCGCGACTTCGGCGAGATCACGCGCTCGACGAACTTCAACACGATCGTCGCGCCCACCGAGGTCGAGGCCGAGGAGCGTCTGGCCGCGGTCGTGGCGCGCCTCCGGCCCCACGTGGGAGACGAGCGGGCGGATGCCATCGAGGCCGACTACCGCTCGTCCGACACGTTCGGCACTCCCGAGCAGATCGTCGAGCGCCTGCGCGCCCGCGCCGAGCACGGCCTCGGCTACGCGATCCACTACTTCCCCGAGGCCGCGTACGACACCTCGGGCATCACGCTGTTCGAGCGCGAGGTGGTTCCGGCGCTCGCTTGAGCTCCGCGCCTCGCGCCGCGCGCGTGAGGGGTCAAGAACTGTCGCCTGGGATCGCCGAAAGCGACAGAAACTGACCTCTCACGCGCGCGTGAGATCTCA
>NZ_BADA01000056.1 GCF_000333395.1 Microbacterium sp. B19 | reverse complement strand
GCACGGCAGGCCTGCGTGACGTCGACGGAGACGAGCGTCGTCACCCGCAGGTCGGCGGGGAACTCTTGCACGGTCTTCACGACCTTGCTCCACACGATCGCGTGCTTCGCGCCGTGGTCCTCGAACTGCTTGCGCAGCTCGCGCGCCGTGTAGAGCGGGTTGTGCTCCACGACGACCGCGCCGAGGCGCAGCACCGCGTAGAACGCCACGATGTGCTGCGGGCAGTTAGGCAGCACGATCGCGACGGGGTCGCCCGCCCGCACGCCGTGGGCGGCGAGGGCCGCGGCCACCCGCGCCACCTCGGCCGAGAGATCGGCGTAGGTGGTCTCGCGGCCGAAGAACTCCAGCGCCGGAGCCTTCGGGTAGTCGCGGGTCGAGGCGTCGAGGATGTCGACGAGCGACCCCGACTGCGGGTCGAGGTCCTCCGGCACTCCGGCGGCGTAGCTGGCGGTCCAGGGGCGAGGCGGGTCGAAGCTCGTCACCGTCCCAGCGTAGGCCGGGGTCGGTCTCGGCGCGCGGTGACCGCGAACTAGACTTGCCGGGTGTCTGAAATCACCCCTGATCTCGTGCGCCATCTCGGTGTGCTCGCTCGGATCGAGTTGAGCGACGAAGAGGTCCAGAGCCTCACCGGGCAGCTGGATGCCATCGTCGACAACATCGCAAAGGTGTCCGAGGTGGCCACGCCCGACGTCGTCGCGACGAGCCACCCGATTCCCCTCGAGAACGTCTTCCGCCCCGATGTCGTGCAGCCGCAGCTCACCCTCGAGCAGGTGCTGCAGAACGCGCCCGACCAGGCCGACGGCCGGTTCCGGGTGACCGCGATCCTGGGGGAGGAGCAGTGAGCGACCTCACGCGCCTGAACGCCGCCGACCTCGCCGCCGCCCTGTCCGCGAAGGAGGTGTCGAGCGTCGAGGCGACGCAGGCGCACCTCGACCGCATCGCCGCCGTGGACGGCGACGTGCACGCGTTCCTCCACGTGAGCGACCACGCTCTCGACGTCGCGGCCGACATCGACCGCCGCCGCGCCGCCGGCGAGGAGCTGCACGAGCTCGCGGGCGTGCCGCTCGCGGTGAAGGACGTGCTCGTCACGACCGACATGCCGTCCACGAGCGGGTCGAAGATCCTCGAGGGCTACCTGTCGCCCTACGACGCCACCGTCTCGCGCGCTCGC
>NZ_BADA01000057.1 GCF_000333395.1 Microbacterium sp. B19 | reverse complement strand
GGACTGGTCGCTCTGGACCGTTGCGAGGGCGAGGTCATGCCCGGATGCATCCGGGTCGGCGGCAAGTGCCCGCAACACGTCCCACTGCACGATCGTGCAGCCCGTCACCTCGACCTCCCTCGAGGTCGTGGCGCTGGTCGGCGAGGTCGCCCCGTACGTCAAGCCCGAGCCGATCGTCGCGCAGCCGCAGGGCGGCGGACGCTCGCAGGGCGCCAACGCGCAGCGCAAGCGTGCCGCCCGCGGACAGGGATCCTCGGATGCCGCCCCCCGCACGTCCGCTCCCGGTGAGGGGCGTCGTCGCCGCGGTCGCGGTGCCGGTCAGGCCGCCCCCGCGGCCGACGCCGCGCAGCCCGCCCGCCAGGGCCAGCGCTCGGGTTCGGGTCGCGGCCAGGGCGGCGGCAACGCGCGCGGCGGAGCGAACACCGCCCGCCCGCAGGGCGCCGGGCGCTCGGCATCCGGTGCTCCCACGACCGGCATGGTCGTCGGTCGCGGCGCGCGGACGAACCGTCGCGCCCAGGGCTGATCTCCCGATCACGACGCCCCCGCGGATCCGTCCGCGGGGGCGTCGTCGCGTTCCCGGCCGTCGTGCGGAGTTCGGTGACGGACACGCCGGTTCCGGATGCCGCGGAGCGGTGTGCCGTGCGGATTCTCCGCGCGACGGCACGGCCGAGCGGGGCGCGGTCGCGAATGTCGGAGGCCTCCGTCACACTGAGGGACGACCCTCCGAGGAGCCGCCATGACCGATGCCCCCGCCGACGCCCACGACGTCATCCGCGTGCGCGGTGCGCGCGAGAACAACCTCAAGAATCGTCGACCGTCGACGTTCCCAAGCGGCGGCTGACCGTCTTCACGGGGGTGAGCGGCTCGGGCAAGTCGTCGCTGGTCTTCGGCACGATCGCGG
>NZ_BADA01000058.1 GCF_000333395.1 Microbacterium sp. B19 | reverse complement strand
GCCGGGGCCCGCCCGGGTGCTGCTGGGCAGCGACTTCCCGTTCGACATGGGGCTCGACGACCCCGTCGGGTTCGTCCGCGGCGCGGGGCTCGCCGAGGCCGACGCGATCGCGATCCTCGGGGGCAACGCCGAGGCGCTGCTGCGGACGCGGGTGCACGCGTGAGGATCGCGCGGTGGATCGACGGCGCCGACATCGGCGAGGGGTTCGTCGACGGCGATTCGGTGATCCCGTTCCCCGACGGGCTGCGCGTGGCCGAGGTGCTGGCGCAGGGGCTCGCCGCCGCTTCGGCGCTCTTCGCACGGCGAGACGCCGCGGCGGGCCGGCCACTCGCCGACGTGCGGCTGCTCGCCCCGCTCGTGCCGGCCTCGATCCGTGACTTCGTCGCGTTCGAGGAGCACGTCGAGGGCGTGAGCGCGTCCGTCGACGGCAAGAGCGAGGTCGTGCCCGAGTGGTACGAAGCCCCGACGTTCTACTTCACCAACCCGCACACGGTCCGCGCGACCGGCGACGTCGTGGCGATCCCCGAGACGCAGCGGCTCGACGTCGAGCTGGAGCTGGCGGCGGTCATCGGTGGGGTGCCCGGTTCGGACGGGGAGAACCTGGATGCCACGGACGCGGCGTCCCACATCTTCGGCTACACCGTGATGAACGACTGGTCCGCGCGTGATCTGCAGTCGCGGGAGATGAAGGTGCGGCTGGGACCCGCCAAGGGCAAGGACTTCGCGATGACGCTCGGACCGTGGATCGTCACGGCCGACGAACTCGAGTCGTACCTCGACGCCGACGGCTTCCTCGCGGTGCGCGCCGAGCTGTTCGTCAACGGCGACCTCGTCGGCGCCGACCTCGTCTCGAACATGGGGTGGCCGTTCCTCGAGCTGGTCATGTACGCCGCGCGGAACTCCGTCGTGGTGCCGGGCGACGTGCTCGGCTCCGGCACGGTCGGCAACGGCGGATGCCTCGGCGAGCTATGGGGGCGCCGCGGCGCGCTCGACCCGCGGCCGCTCGAGCCCGGCGACGAGGTGCGCATGGTGATCGAGGGCGTCGGCGAGATCGTCAACGTCGTGGGGGAGCGGGTCGCCGCCCCGCCCGTGCCGCGGGCGCGCGAGCGGACTCGGGCGCGGGTGCGCGCCGACGCCACGGACTCCCCGACCGGACGATGACGGAACTGCGCTTTCCGGGCATCGCCGGCAACCTGTTCGTGGTGACCGGCGCGGCCGGCGGGCAGGGTGCGGAGGAAGCGCTGCTCCTCGCCGACCTCGGGGCGGACGTCGTCGCCGTCGATCGGGCCGACGAGGCGCCGGAGCTGCGCGACCGCGCGGCGGATCTCGCGGGTTCCCTCGACTACCGCCGCCTGGACGTCGCCTCGGAGGAGGACTGGGCCGCACTCGCCGCGTCGCTCGAGGGTCGGCGCGTGCGCGGGCTCGTGAACAACGCCGGCATCACGCACCGGGCGCGTATCGGCGAGCTCTCCCGCGCCGACTGGGACCGAGTCTTCGCTGTCAACGTCACCGGTGCCATGCTCGGCATCCAGGCCCTCCTTCCGTCGATGGATGCCGGCTCCTCGATCGTCAACATCGGATCCGTCGCGGGACTCAGCGGGCACTACACGGCCGCCTACACCGCGAGCAAATGGGCGCTGCGCGGGCTCACCCACGCGAGCGTGACGGAACTCGGACCCCGCGGCATCCGGGTGAATCTGGTGCACCCTGGCTTCATCCGCACCCCGATGACGGCATCCGCGCCGCCCGCGTTCGCGGAGGCGAACACCGCGATCATCCCGCTCCAGCGTGCCGGTGAGGCGGTCGAGGTCGCCGACACCGTGGCGTTCCTGCTCTCGGACGCCGCCGCCTTCCTGACCGGCGCCGAGATCGGGGTCGACGGCGGACAGGCGCTGTCGGGGGCAGCGACGGTGCTCTCCCGCGCGCTGCCCTAATGTTGAAAACCGACATAAGTCGGGTATGATGGACGGGACGTCGGGGCCTACGGGTCCGTTCGCCCGGTGAGGGAGCCGGAGCGGCACATACGGTCGCGTCGATCGCCCGGTCGTACGGGCGCCCCACGCATGACTCTCTCCCCCGCTCGCATCCGCGTTCTCGTCGTCTCCCTTCTCGCGGTGTCGTTCATCGGCGCCCTCGACCACACCGTCGTCTCGACGTCGCTGGCCACGATCGCCGGCGATCTCGGCGCGCTCGAGTACATGAGCTGGATCATGGTCGGCTACACGCTCGCCGCCACCGTGATGCTGCCCGTCCTCGGCAAGCTCGGCGACGTCGTCGGCCCCCGCAGCGTGTTCCTCGTCTCGCTCGGACTGTTCCTCCTGGCCTCGCTCGCGTGCGGCTTCGCGCCCGACCTGGGGTGGCTGATCGCCGCCCGTGTCGTCCAGGGCCTCGGCTCCGCCGGCATCCAGCTCATGTCGCAGACGATCATCGCCCGCGTCACGAGCCCCCGACAGCGCCCGCGCTACATGGCGATCATCGGGACCGCCTTCCCGGTCGCGATCGTCGTCGGACCCGTCGTCGGCGGTCTCATCACCGACTTCTGGGGCTGGTCCTGGGTGTTCTGGATCAACATCCCGATCGGTCTCGCCGCGTTCGCGCTCGCCGCGGTCGCGGTCCCGCGCCTCCCCGGCGGCGCCCACCCCCGCTTCGACATCCCGGGCTCGATCGTCTTCACCGGCACGCTCCTCGCGCTCGTGCTCGCGGTCACCTGGATCGGCGACGATGCTCTGCGCCCCGCGGCACTGGCCTGCGCGGCGGCCGCAGTCATCGGCATCCTGGCCCTCATCGGCATCGAGCGGCGCGCGGCCGAACCGATCCTGCCGCCCCGGATCCTCCGCAACCGCACGATCCTCGCGTGCCTCGGACTGTCGCTCATCGTGGGTTCTGGCCTCTTCGCGATCGTCGCGTTCGTGCCGACGTACATCCAGATGGCGTACCGCACGACCGCGACCCTGTCCGGCCTCGTGCCGATCGCGACCGTGCTCGGCATGCTCGTCAGCAACCTCCTCACCGGTTGGCTGGTCAGCCGCTCCGGCCGCTACCGCTTCTACCCCGTGTTCGGCACCGTGCTCGGGGCCGCGGGACTCGCGGTCATGGCCGCCCTGCCCGCGGGGTTGCCGCTGTGGGTCCCCATGATCGTGATGGCGGTGGTCGGCATCGGCACCGGCTCGTTCACGAACCTCATCTTCGCCGTCGTGCAGAGCGCGGCCGCCCGCTCCGACCTGGGCGCCGTCACCGCCACCACGAACCTCGTTCGCCAGGTGGGGTCGGCCGTGGGGACGGCGATCGTCGGCGGTGTGGTCGGGTTCGGCGTCGCCGCGCACCTCCCGCCCGGACTGGATGCCGGCACCCTCACGCCGGCGGTGGTGCGCGCCGCGTCCGCGCAGGTGCAGGACGCCGTCGCGGTGATCTACCATGACACGTTCGCTCCGGTGTTCCTGGGGCTCGCGCTCGTCTACGCCTGCGGGATCGTGTTCGCGCTGCTGCTGCCCGGAGGGCGCCTGTCCGACGAAGCGCCCGAGCCCCTCGCCGCCGTGTCCGACACCGACCGGCAGCCCGCGTGACCGCCTGATCTCTCAGCCCGCCCGATCTCGAAGGAGAGACCATGTCCGAGACCCCCACGATCGCGATCGTCGGCAGCGGACCCATCGGTGCCGCCTACGCCCGCGTGCTGCTCGAGTCGCTCCCGCACGCGCGCGTGGTCATGTTCGAGGCCGGCCCGCAGGTGACCGAGCGCCCGGGCGAGAGCGTGCGCAACATCGTCGACCCCGACGAGAAGGCCCGTGCCCGCGAGCGCTCGCAGGGTCCTCAGGCGGGGGAGTTCCGCGACTCGCTCGGCATCCCGTCCGGCACGATCGTCGAGGGGATGTTCACGGCGCGCCAGGGCACGCACCTGCTCGACTTCGGCGGCGAGGGCTCGGCGCACGCCCCGACCTTCCCGGCCGCGGCGGCCGCGACGAACGTCGGCGGCCAGGGCGCGCACTGGACGTGCGCGATCCCGCGCCCGGCGTTCAGCGAGAAGCTCGACTTCATCGCGGACGACGAGTGGGAGGACCTCGTCTCGACCGCCGAAGACCTGCTGCACAAGCAGAGCGCGGCGTTCTCGGACTCGCCCGTGGGCGCCGCGATCCGCACGCTCCTCGACCGCGAGTTCGGGGCCGAGCTGCCCGAGGGCTACGGCGTGAGCACCCTGCCGGTCGCAGGCGATCCGCAGCCCGACGGCACGATGCGGTGGGCAGGGACCGACACGGTCCTGGGTCCGCTGATCGAGCCGGGCACCGACACCGCGGCCCGGTTCGAGCTGCGCGACCTGACCCTCGTCCGCCGCATTGAGCACGACGGCGCGCGCGTGCGGGGCGTCGTGGTGGAGGACCTCCGCACGCACGAGGAGGAGTTCGTGCCGGCGGATGCCGTCGTGGTCGCCGCCGACGCGTTCCGCTCACCGCAGTTGCTCTGGGCCTCCGGCATCCGTCCCGCTCCCCTCGGCCGGTACCTCACCGAGCACCACGTCGTCATCGGCACTGTCGTGCTGGACGGCGAGCGGATGAGCGAGCTCGTCTCGGACGACGAGCTGCAGGCCGAGCTCGACCGCCGCGCGCTGAACCCCGCGGACCCCGTGGCGGCGGTCAATCGCATCCCGTTCTCCGAACCCGAGCACCCGTACTCGGCGCAGATCATGTACGCCGAGACCCCGCCGTTCCCGCTCGACCCCGCGCACCCGGCCGCGGGCAACCGGTGGGGCTACATCAACATGGGGTTCGGTGTGCGCAAGTTCCCGCGCGTCGAGGACGGCGCGATCTTCAGCGACGAC
>NZ_BADA01000059.1 GCF_000333395.1 Microbacterium sp. B19 | reverse complement strand
GGGCGGGGATCGTGGTGGCCGATCAGCGCGAGGACGGCACGATCCCGCTCGACGGCTATAGGGGCGTCGTCCCGGCCCCGCGCCTGGCCACCGCGCTCCCGGACGCCACGCTCGGGGACATCGCCCGCGCCGACGCCCCGCCGGTCGAGGTCGAGCGGATCGGCGACCCCCACGAGGTGTTCGAACTCGTCGGCTCGGCGGACATCGTCCCCGTCGTCGACGGCGACCGCATCGTCGGGACGCTCTCCGCGCGCAGCGCTCTGCGCGACTCGGTGTACCGCCCGGCCGTCGACGCCGACGGTCGGCTCATCGTCGCGGCCGCCGTGGGGATCAACGGCGACGTGGCAGGGAAGGCGCGCGCGCTCGCCGCGGCCGGTGTCGACGTGCTCGTGGTCGACACCGCGCACGGCCACCAGGAGCAGATGCTGCGGGCGCTGCGCGAGGTCGCGGCGCTCGATCTCGGCATCCCGATCGCCGCCGGCAACATCGTCACCGCGGACGGCGTGCGCGACCTCACGGACGCGGGCGCCTCGATCCTGAAGGTCGGCGTCGGCCCCGGCGCGATGTGTACCACGCGCATGATGACCGCCGTCGGGCGCCCGCAGTTCTCCGCCGTCTTACGCGGGGAGCGCCTCGCCGCGGATCGCGGCGAGCGTCGGACGGCCTTCCGCGAACCACCGGGGGAACACCGCCTCGAACAACTGCTCGCGGGCGAGATCGACGCCGCCGCGGAGTGGTTCCCGCGCGTCGTTGACGCTCGTCACGATCGCCAGATCGCGCGTGGCGAGCGGCAGGGAGAGTTCGTACACGCGGTGGCGCACCTCGGCGAGGAACAGCTCGCCGGCCGCTGCGACGGCCCCGCCGATGACGATGACGCTCGGGTTGAACATGTTCACGAGGGCGGCGACCGCCTCGCCGATCTGGCGTGCGGAGGCCTGGATGAGCGAGATCGCCAGCGCGTCGCCCCGTTCGGCGGCCTTCGAGATGTCCTCCGGAGCGAGCTCGGCGCCGGAGGCGATGATGTCGGCGAGGGCGCCCGCGCCTCCCGCCGCGACGGCGTCCTTCGCATCGCGCACCAGCGCCCAGCCGCCGGCCACGGCTTCGAGGCATCCGATCTTCCCGCACCGACATTGCTGCTGCGCGCCCGGGACCCGCACGTGCCCCATGTCGCCCGCCGCGCCGTTCGCGCCGCGGTGCAGGCGCCCGTGCGACACGAGGCCCGCACCGATGCCGGTGCCGACCTTGCAGTAGATGAGGTCGGGGTTGTCCTCCCGCCGACGTGCGCGCTCGCCGGCGGCCAGGATGTTGACGTCGTTGTCGACCCAGACCGGAGCCGAGTAGCGCTCCTCGAAGCGGGAGCGGACGTCGAAGTTGTTCCACCCGGGCATGATCGGCGGTGCCACCGGGCGGCCCGTCTCGAAGTCGACCGGTCCGGGGACGCCCACGACGACGGCCCAGACCGCGGGGTTGCCGTCGGCCACGAGCAGGTCATCGACCATCGCCGTCGCGACCGAGAGCGTCTCGTCGGGGCCCTTCGCGATGTCCCACACGCGGTGCGCCTCCACGCGGATCTCGCCGTCGAGATCGGTGACCCCCACGTGGATGTGCAGGCCGCCGAGGGCGCACACGACGATGCGTCCGCGCTCGGAGCGGAAGCGGAGGGTGCGCGGGGCGCGGCCGCCGGAGGAGGGGGCGAACTCGGCGTCCTCGAGGAAACCCATCTCGACCGCGCGGTCGACCCGCTGCGTCACGACGCCGCGACCGAGTCCCGTGACGCGGCCGATCTCGGGACGCGTCACCGCCTCGCCGAGGCGCACCATGTTCACGATCCGCAGCAGGCTGGTGACCTCGTCGGTCTGAGCGCCGAAGCGAAGAGTGGAGACGTTGGCCATGCTCGATCTTCACACAGAGGACCCCGCTCCTTCCTGGTTTCACGTCATCTATGGTTCATTAGTCTCGAACTTCAGCACCATTCGGGCTGAAGTGGCCGCGAAGGAGCGACATGACCTGGGGTGTGGGCATCATCGGGGCGGGTCCCGGGGTGGCGGCGCTGCACGCCCCGACGCTCGCGCGGACCGCGGGCGACTTCCAACTCGTGCACGTGAGCGACGGCGGCAGCGGGCGGGCCGCGGCGATCGCCGAGCGCTTCGGGGCGCGCTCCTCGAGCGGCGTCGACGCGCTGCTGGCCGACCCGGAGGTCGAGGTCGTCGCCGTGTGCAGTCCGCCCGAGCAGCACGCCGCGCACGTGCGCGCGAGCCTCGCGGCCGGACGCCGGGCCATCTTCTGCGAGAAGCCGCTCGCCACGACGCTCGAGGACGCCGAGCAGATCGTCGCTGCGTGCGCCGACGCCGGCGCGCTGCTCGTGGTGGGTACGAACCACCTGTTCGATCCCGCCTGGTCGCGCGCGACGCACCACCTCCACGCCACGCGCGACCGTGTCCGGTCGGTGTCGGTGACGCTCTCGCTCGCACCGAACGGCAGGTACCACGAGCTGGTCACGGGGGCGCCCCTCCCCGCGCCGCCGGGACCCGCCCGTCCGCCGATCGACCCGGACGACCGCGAGCTGAGCGCGCGCATCGTGCGGCAGCTGGTCGTGGGGCTCGCCGTGCACGACCTGCCGCTCGTCCGCGACCTCGTCCCGGATGCCACCGAGGTCGTGTGGGCGCGACCCGTCGCCCCGATCGGGTTCGATCTCGCCCTCCGCTCGCCCGACGCGGTCGTGCGTTTCACCGCCGTCATGGGTCCCGAGGGCGCGGACTCGCTGTGGCGGGTCAACGTCGCAACCGACGGCGCGCGTGTCGACGTCGAGTTCCCCCCGCCGTTCGTCCACGCCGGCAGCGCCCGGACGACGGTCCGCGACGGACGCGGCATCCAGACGGTGTATCCGATCGACCGGCGCGACGGTTACGACGCCGAATGGCGCGCGCTCGCCGCGCTGCTGCGCGGGGAGACGGCGATGGAGTACGACGAACTCCGCGCGGATGCCGCGTTCGTCATCGCGGTCGCCGACGGCGCCGCCGCCGCGGTGCGGGACGGGGTGCTCGCATGAGCGCGCTGCCGGTGTGGACCGACCTCGCCGCCTACCGGGCCGCGGTCGCCGAACTCGCGCCCCTCGTCCGTCTGGCGGATGCCGACCAGACCGGCGTCCTGCGGGTCGTCGACGGTCGCGGGGCGTGGTGGGACCGCCTGGAACGGCTGACCGACGCCCT
Source organism: Microbacterium sp. B19 (assembly GCF_000333395.1). GTDB lineage: Bacteria > Actinomycetota > Actinomycetes > Actinomycetales > Microbacteriaceae > Microbacterium. The sequence goes on along the minus strand of NZ_BADA01000059.1, from coordinate 5,743 downwards.
CGGGGTGGTGGTCGACGAGCCGCATCCCGCCCCCGCGTCCGCGCACGAGCGGCTCCGCGCGCTCGATGCCCCGGTGGTCGTCGCCCGTCGTCGGCTGCGCGCCGACGTCGTGGCATCCCTCGTGCCGACGCCCGCGGCGCACGTCGTCGTCGACGCGTGGGGAGCCGCGTCCGAGGCGGCGGTGCTGCTGCGCGACGCCGTCGGCTGGGGACGCGTGCTCGCCGGCGGTCCGCTGGACGTCGTCGCCCACGACGCGACCCCGACCGCCGACCTCCTGGCTCTCGTGCGCGGGGCGGTGGGGGTGAGTGTCACGCGCGCCTCGGGCGGATCGGGCGTCGGCGACGCGCTGACGGCGGTCGCGCTCGGTCCCCGGCGCCTGGAGGTTCGGATCGACTCCGCGGCCGCGACGATCCACGTCGAGACGGACGGTGTCGAGGGTCGGAGCATCGCCGCGCCGAAGCGCGAGGCGGCCGAGCGCGTCGCCTTGCGGCGGCTGCGGGATGCCGTGGACACCGGTGCTCGTGGGAGCGATCTCGCCGAGCTGGCTCACGACGACGGCATCCTCGAGCGGGGATAAGCCACGTCGATACTCGGCATCCACAGGATCGGCTTCCCTGATACCGACTTCGGTCGGATAGTGGAAGAAGAGTCGGAACGGCCCGATTCACCGAAAGGATCGAAGATGATCAAGCTTCTCTCGCACCTGTCCTTCGTTGCGATCACGACGCCCGATGTCGATGCCTCGGTGGACTTCTACGTCAACCAGGTGGGTCTGACCGAAGTCGCGCGCGAGGACGACCGTGTCTACCTGCGCTGCTGGGGCGACTACTACTCGTACTCCGTCGTCGTCGTCCGCGGCGACGAGCCCGCCCTCGAGACCATGGCCTGGCGCACGTCGTCGGCCGAGGCGCTCGAGGAGGCCGCGAAGCGCGTCGAGGCGACCGGCATCCAGGGGGAGTGGTTCGACGGCCGTGGCATCGGCCGCGCTTATCGCTTCACCGGCCCGTTCGGCCACAACATGACGCTGCACTGGGACGTCGAGCGCCACCGCGCCGAGCCCCACACCGCGTCGGTCTTCCCGGACCGTCCCGAGAAGCGCAGCTCGGTCGCCGGTGCTCCGCGCCAGCTCGACCACGTCACCGTCGCGACCTCGGACGTCGACGCGTTCGTCAAGTGGTACGTCGACACGCTCGGCTTCCGCTTCATGGCCCGCACGGTCCTGGATGAGGCGCCCATCTCGGTGTTCTCGGTGCTGACCACGAACGAGAAGTCGCACGACCTCGGCGTCGTCCTCGACGGCTCGACCCGCGCCGGTCGCGTCAACCACTACGCCTTCTGGGTCGACACGCGCGAAGAGCTGCTCATCGCCGCCGACACCCTCATGGAGAACGGCATCCCGATCGAGTACGGCCCCAACATCCACGGCATCGGCGAGCAGACGTTCCTCTACTACCGCGAGCCCTCGACGCTGCGCATCGAGCTGAACACCGGCGGCTACCGCAACTACGTCCCCGATTGGGAGGCGAACACCTGGAAGCCCTCGCTCGGCTCGAACAACATGTACCGCAACGGTGCCATGCCGATGTCGATGACCGAGTCCTTCCCGCCCGCCGACGGCCCCAGCGCCACGGAAGAGGGCGTGCCCGACGAGATCAAGGACGCGCTGCTCAACCCCTACGCGATCCAGGGCCGAGGCTGAACGACGATCCCGGTCGGGGAGAGTGAGCACCACCATGACCACCGCACCTTTCGCCCTCGCGCGTTTCCGGGACGGGGATGCCGTGCACGTCGGCCTCGTCGTCGGCGACCGCATCCGCGCGCTCGCCGACGACGAGCTCGGCGGTGGCCTGAACGCGTTCCTCGCCGACCCCGACTGGGATCGCCTCGAAGCTCTCGCCCTTGACGCGGGAGAGGTGCCGGGGGAGTGGCGTCCGCTCTCGGACGTCACCCTGACAGCCCCCGTCGAGCCCCGGCAGGTGCTGCAGACCGGCGCCAACTACCGCCAGCACGTCATCGAGCTGGTCGCGGCGGGCCTGACGCAGAACACCGACCGTACGCCGGAGCAGGCCCGCGCCTTCGCGGCCGACATGATGGACGAGCGCGCCCGCAGCGGTGAGCCGTACTTCTTCATCGGACTCCCCGCGTGCGTCGTCGGGGACGACGTGCCGCTCGTGCTGCCTGCTTACAGCGAGGTGCACGACTGGGAGCTCGAGCTCGCCGTCGTGATCGGGCGCGAGGCGTTCCGCGTCTCGCGCGAGGAGGCGCTCGACCACGTCGCCGGGTACACGATCGTCAACGACATCACCACGCGCGACCTCGTGTTCCGCAAGGACATGAAGGAGATCGGCACCGACTGGTACCGGGCGAAGAACGCGCCCGGGTTCCTCCCGACCGGACCCCTCCTCGTGCCCGCGCGGTTCGTCGACCCCGCGGACACCCCGGTGCGTCTCGAACTCAACGGACAGGTCATGCAGGATGCCAACACCTCCGATCTGCTCTTCGACGTGCCGGCGCTGATCTCGGCGGCATCCCAGACCCACCCGCTGCTCCCCGGCGACCTGCTGCTCACCGGCAGCCCCGCGGGCAACGGTCAGCACTGGAAGAGGTTCCTGCGCGACGGCGACGTCATGACGGGGACCATCGGCGCGCTCGGCACGCAGGTCGTGCGGTGCGTGGCGGAGGGCGCGGCGTGAGCGCGCCGTCGGAGAACCCCGTCGACCTCGACCGGCAGAACCCCGAGGCCGAGATCGCTGCGCGGGCCGAGGCCTACCGGAATTGGGGGCGGTGGGGCGAGGACGACGTGCTCGGCACGCTCAACTTCATCGACGCCGCGAAGCGTCGCGAGGCCGCCGCGCTCGTGCGGGACGGGCGCTCGATCTCGCTCTCGCAGCGCTTCGACACCGACGGGCCGCAGAAGGGGTGGCGGCGCCGCACCAACCCGGTCCACACGATGACCGACACGGGAACGGATGCCGAGCGCGGCAACCAGGGCTTCCCGCACGGCATCGGCGGCGCCGACGACGTCATCGCGATGCCCCTGCAGTGCTCGACCCAGTGGGACGGCCTCGGCCACATCTTCGACCACGGATTCGCGTGGAACGGGCGCCGTGCGGGCGACGTCGTCACGAGCGACGGCGACCTCGTCACCGGTATCGAGCACGCCGCCGACGTGATCGTGTCGCGCGGCGTGCTCCTCGACGTCGGCCGGCACCTCGCACCCGAGACCGGCGAACTCGCCGACGGCTACGCCATCACCGCCGCCGACCTCGACGCGTGCGCGGCCGCCGAGGGCGTGACCGTCGGACGCGGCGACATCGTGCTGGTCCGCACCGGGCAGTTCGCGCGCGTGCGCCGCGACGGCTGGGGCGACTACGCCGGCGGCCCCGCGCCGGGACTGTCGCTCACGACGGCCGGGTGGTTGCACCGCACCGAGATCGCCGCGATCGCCACCGACACGTGGGGCTTCGAGGTGCGGCCGAACGAGTTCGACGTGCCGGCCTTCCAGCCGCTGCACCAGGTCGTGATCCCCAACCTCGGTCTCACGATCGGCGAGATGTGGAACCTCGAGGCGCTCGCCGAGGCGTGCGCGTCCGCGGGACGTTGGGAGTTCCTCCTCTCGGCGCCGCCGCTCCCGATCACCGGCGCCGTCGGGTCGCCGGTGAATCCCGTCGCTCTGCTGTGATCCTGATCCCCCGTTCCAGAACAGAGAGGTTCTGACATGACCGCCGTCCAACGAGTCGCCATCGCCGGTGCCGGCGTCGCCGGCCTGGCATCCGCCATCTTCCTCGCGAGGGCCGGGGTCGAGGTCGACCTCTACGACGCCCAGCCCGCCCTCCCGACGCGCGGCTCGGGCATCACGCTGCAGGGCAACGCGCTGCGCGTCTTCGACGAGCTCGGGGTGTGGGGCGAGGTGGCCGCCGCGGGCAAGGCGTTCGAGGGACTCAACCTCCGCGCCCCCGGTCCCGGCGCGCCCGTCGTCGCCGCCCTTCCCGACCTCAAGACCGGCGGGCCCGACTACCCCTCGACGATGGGCATGTCGCGCCCCGATCTCGCCCGCATCCTCCTCGCGGCGGCCGAGGCGCACGGCGCCCGCGTGCATTTCGGTCGGCGGATCACCGGGCTCTCGCAGACCGACGACGGCGTCACCGTCGAGGTCGACGGCGAGTCCGTGGGCACGTTCGACCTGCTCGTCGGCGCCGACGGCCTGCACTCCGCGGTGCGCGAGCTGATCGGCATCCACGTCTCTCCCGAGCAGACGGGCATGGGCATCTGGCGGACCTTCGTGTCGCTGCCGCCCGACGTCGACCGCAGCGAGCTGTACTACGGCGGACCGATGTACATCGCGGGGTACACGCCCACCGGCGACGACACGATGTACGCGTTCCTCGTCGAGGCCGCGCAGGACCGCTCGCACGTGTCGCCCGAGGAGGCGCGGCGCATCATGGTCGAGCAGTCGCGTGCCTACGACGGTCCGTGGAACCACATCCGCGCCGACATCGAGGCGGGGGCGGATGCCAACTACACCTGGTTCACGCGACACCTCGTCGAGGCGCCGTGGAACCGCGGCCGCGTCGTCGTGATCGGCGACGCCGCGCACAGCTGCCCGCCGACGATCGCGCAGGGCGCCGCGCAGGGACTCGAGGACGCGGCGGTGCTCACCGAACTGCTCATCGGACGGGATGCCGTGGACGAGGCGCTGTGGGACGCGTTCCACGAGCGTCGCGTCGCGCGGGCGAAGGCCATCGTCGACGCGTCGGTCCAGCTCGGCCAGTGGCAGCTCGACGGCGTCCGCGACGCCGACATGGGCGGACTCATGTTCGGCGTCGCGCAGCTGACGGCGGCCCGCGCATGAGCGCCGTCGCGGGGCACGGCGTCACGGACGTCCACGCCCACCTGCTCATGCCCGCACTGCACGCCGAGGTGGAGCGGCGGGTGCCCGACGAGGTGCAGGCCGCGGCCGACCTCGAGCTGCGTCGCAATGGCCTGGCGAGCCTGCAGGCCTCGGGGCGCATGATCGGCGAGCGGTTCCCGCGCCTCACCTCCGTCGAGGCGCGCCTGGCCGCGATGGACGCCCAGGGCGTGGACCGGCAGTGGGTCAGCCCGTCGCCGAACCACTTCTACCCGTGGGCGAACGAGGGTCTCGCGACCTGGACGACCGGCGAGGCCAACCGCCTCATCGCCGAGCACGTCGCGGCGGCGCCCGATCGTCTCGTCGGTCTCGGCACCGTGCCGCTGCAGCACCCGCACCTCGTCGTCGACGCCCTCGACGACGCGGTGCTCGGGCGCGGGCTCGCGGGCGTCGAGATCTCGTCGTTCGCGGGCGACGTCGAGCTCAGCGACGACCGGCTCGAGCCGTTCTGGGCGCGCGCCGCGGAGCTGCGGGCCGTGGTGTTCCTGCACCCCTTCGGCTGCTCGCTCGACGAGCGCCTCGACCGGTTCTACCTCTCCAACACGGTCGGCCAGCCCACGGAGAACGCCGTCGCGCTCTCGCACCTCATCTTCGCGGGCGTGCTCGACCGGCATCCGGGGCTCCGGCTCGTCGCGGCGCACGGCGGCGGATACCTGCCCACCGCGATCGGCCGGTCCGACCGCGCGTGGAAGGTGGGGGTGGGGTCGGTCGTGATGAAGAACTGGGAGCCGTTCGTGCCCTCGGGCTGGCCGGTGATCGCGTTGCGGCGGAGGCCCGCGTTGGCCATGGCCAGCTTGTAGGGGGCCGAGAAGTCGAGCTCGGGGTGGATCTCGT
>NZ_BADA01000060.1 GCF_000333395.1 Microbacterium sp. B19 | reverse complement strand
CCGTGGAACCAGACGGACGACGACGTGCTCTCCGACCCGCGGGCGTTCCCGCTGTACGTCGACGAGGTGCAGCGCGGATTCGAACTGGAGTGCTGGGCGCTCGGGCGCCCCGTGATGCTCAGCAGCGGGGCCGGCACCGACGTCTCGGTCGCCGACACCGCGGGTCGCGTCGACGGGCTGGCGATCTTCCCCTCGCCGCAGACGGCTCCCGCCCTGGCCCGGTACGCCCCGACGATCCCGATCGTGCTCTTCAGCGCCGCGCCGGACGGTGACCAGCATCACCGCGTCCGCGTGGACAACGCCGCGGGCATGCGCGCGCTCGCGGAACACCTGGCGGGGGAGCATGGCATCCGGGACCTCGCCTTCGTCGGGCGATCCGAAGCGTCCGACACCGTCGAGCGCCTGGGCGGCCTGCGACCACGAGAAGTGCTGCGCCTTCCAGATGCGGTGCAGCGCCCGCTCGGGGTACGTCTCGAGCGGGCGCGCGTCGCCCTCGAGGAGCAGCGCGTTCAGCGCGTCGGCGAGCAGGCGCACGTCGGCGACCGCGAGGTTCATGCCCTTCGCGCCCGTCGGCGGGACGGTGTGGGCCGCGTCCCCGACGAGCGCGACCCGGCCGCGGAGCAGTTCGTGGGCGACGAAGCTCCGGAAGCGCAGCACGTCGCGCTGGAAGATCGGCCCCTCCTTCAGCGTGGTGCCGGGCACACGCTTCTGCAGCTCGTCCCACAGCTGCGCCTCGGAGTACGCCGCGGTGTCGGTCTCGGGGTCGCACTGGAAGTACATCCGCTGCACGGTCGCCGATCGCTGGCTGATCAGCGCGAAGCCGTCGGGGGAGTTGCTGTAGATCAGCTCCTCCGAGCTGGGCGGCGCCTCGCACAGGATGCCGAACCACGCGAACGGGTACTCGCGGAAGTATCCGCCCGTGCTCGATCCCGTCACCGCGGCGCGGGCGACGCTGCGCGACCCGTCCGATCCGACGACGAACTCCGCCTCGATCTCGAACGGCTGCCCCTCGGCGTCCCGGGCGATCACGCGGGGGCGGTCGGTCTCGGCATCCACGACGCTCTCCGCCGTGACGCCGAACCGCAGGTCCTGCCCGGCGGCGAGGCGCGCGGCGATGAGGTCCTTCAGCACCTCGTGCTGCGGGTACAGCCACACGGAGCGGCCGACGAGCGAGGGGAAGTCGATGCGGTGCCCCTCGCAGGCGAAGCGCAGCTCGATGCCGTCGTGGCGGTGCCCGACGGTCCGGACGCGCGACGCGTCACCGAGCGTGTCGAGCAGTTCGACCGTGCCCTGCTCCAGGATGCCGGCGCGGATCGTGCTCTCGATCTCGTCGCGCGAGCGCTGGTCGATGACGACGGACGGGATGCCGGCGGCATCCAGCAGGTGCGAGAGCAGCAGCCCCGCGGGGCCGGCGCCGACGATCGCGACACGGGTGCGGACGGTGGTGGTCATGGCGTCTCCTTCGACGGGTACCCGCCCGATGCTGACGGACACGCCGCGCCCCCATGTGCCCCTTCTCATTGAACGGGCACCGGTCACCTCGCGTGAGTCGCCAAGATGTGTCGCTTCTCGGGGGTCACAGGCGACAAAATCTGGCGACTCACGCGAACGAGCGCGCTCAGCGGCGGTAGCCCAGGGCGCGCTCGGTGTCGCGGGCGGCGCGGTGCAGCTCGCCGAGGGCGAACTGCGTCTCGGCGTCGCGCGGCAGCACCACGACAGCGCCGCGATGACGGCGCCGGTCTCGTCGCGCACGGGGACCGCGACGCCGGTCGACACCTCGTCCACGTAGCCGGGGGCGACGACGTAGCCGAGCGTCCGGATCTCGGCGAGGGTGCGGCGGAGGGCCGAGGGGTCGACGATCGTGGACGGCGTCACCGGCGTGAGCGGCCCCCCGAGCACGCGCTCCTGCAGGTCGTGCGGACCGAAGGCCAGCAGCACGAGTCCCGACGACGACGCGTGCAGCGGCAACCGTCCCGCGACGCGCGTGATGTTCGCCCCCGAGTCGGGCGCGCTCAGCCGCTCGAGGAACAGCGCCTCGCCCTGCTCGAGGATCGCGAGCTGCGTGTGTTCGCGCACGCGCACCTGGACACGCTCCATGAACGGCAGCGCCGCCTGCCGCAGACGCAGCGCGTGCGACGAGCGCGTGGCCAGCTCCCACAGCCGCATGCCGACGCGCACCCGGCGCTCCTCGTCGCGCTCGAGGAGTCCGGCATCCACGAGTTCGTTCACGATCCGGTGCGCCGACGAGCTCGGCAGGCCGGCCCGGCGGCCGATCTCGGCGGTCGTCTGCGCGGTGCGCGTGGGGGTGAAGGTCTCCAGGATGCGCACCAGGCGATCGGTCACCGAGTCGCCCGAGGGGGAGTTGGCCATGGACTCAGGATGCCACGACTCCCATTCAGCGGGAACGCACTGGCGCATCGCTCGGCGCATGCCGGAACATGGATCGGTCGAAGGAGACCCGATGTCCCGCACCCCCGCCGCTGCCCCCGAATCGCTCCTCGCCGCCCCCGACCAGGCGACGCAGGACGAGATCACCCGCGAGATCCAGGCCGCGCACGCCGCGCTCGAGGCCCGCGAGGCCGCGGGCGAGCAGCTCCCCGCGACCGCGTACGACTTCCCCGCGTACCGGTCGAGCGTGCTCCGCCACCCCACGAAGAACCCCAAACTGGTCGACCCCGAGACCATCGAGCTGTACTCGCCCGCGTTCGGGCAGCGCGACGTCGCCGCGATCGAGTCCGACCTCACGCTGCAGCACGCCGGCGAGCCCCTCGGCGAGCGCATGACGGTGCGCGGGCGCCTGCTCGACTCGTGGGGGCGGCCCCTCGCGAACCAGCTGATCGAGATCTGGCAGGCCAACTCCGCCGGCCGCTACATCCACCAGCGCGACCAGCACCCGGCCCCGCTCGACCCGAACTTCACCGGTGCCGGCCGCGCGATCACGAACGACCAGGGCGAGTACGCCTTCACGACGATCAAGCCCGGCCCCTACCCGTGGAAGAACCACCGGAACGCCTGGCGTCCGGCGCACATCCACTTCTCGGTGTTCGGTACGTCGTTCACACAGCGGCTCGTGACGCAGATGTACTTCCCCGGCGACCCGCTGTTCGCGCTCGACCCGATCTACAACAGCATCCACCGGCAGAAGGACCGCGACGCCCTCGTCGGCGTCTACGACCACGACCTCACCTCCCCCGAGTGGGCCACCGGCTACCGCTTCGACATCGTCGTCGACGGCCCCGACCAGACGTACTTCGAGCAGGAGGGCGACGCATGATCCCCCCGAAGACCCACCGCCCGACCCCCGGCCAGACGGTCGGCCCGTTCTTCGCCTACGGGCTGGAGTTCCCGAAGCAGCACGAGGTCGCGTTCCCGCACTCGCCCGGCGCGATCGTGCTCTCCGGCACCGTGTACGACGGTGCGGGAGCCCCGATCCCCGACGCGCTGGTCGAGATCTTCGGACCGGATGCCGACGGCTCGGTGCCGCGTGCGCGCGGCGCGTTCCGCCGCGACGACCACACGTTCACCGGCTTCGGTCGCGCCTTCACGAACGACGAGGGGCACTACGAGTTCTGGACCCGCGAGCCCGGTGGCACGGCGGCGTTCTTCGCGGCGATCGTGTTCGCGCGCGGCCTGCCGAACAAGCTGCACACGCGCATCTACGTCCCCGCCGACGACGCCGCGCTGGCCGCCGACCCGCTGCTGTCCTCGCTCGACGCGGAGGAGCGCGCTAGCCTCGTGGCGACGCGTACGCCCGACGGACACCTCCACCACGACATCCGGCTGCAGGGCGAGAAGGAGACGGTCTTCCTTGCCTTCTGACCCCCTCGACGCCGGGCTCCTCTCGCCGGCGACCGTCGGTCACGACATCCTCGTCTCGGATCGGGCGTACCTGGACGCGCTCGTGCGCGCGGAGTGCGCGCTCGTCACGGCCTACGCCGACCGGGGGATCGCCCCCCGCGAGATCGCGGTCGCCGTGGATCACACGTTCGGCCTGGACGAGAAGTACGGCTCGCCTTCGCTGGGCATCGACCTCGGCGCGCTCGCGGCCGCGTCGGTGGCCGGCGGCAACCCGGTGATCCCGCTTGTCGGCGAACTCAAGGGCCGCGTGCCCGCCGAGTGCCGCCCCTGGATCCACCGCGGGGCGACGAGCCAGGACATCCTCGACACCGCGACGATGATCGTCGCGCGCGCCGCGGTCGAGCAGGTGATCGCGTCTCTCACGCACGCCGGACAGTGGCTGCGGGCGCTCGCGGAGACGCACGCCGACACCGTCGCCGCGGCCCGCACGCTCACGCAGCACGCCGTGCCGACCACCGTCGGTGCCCGCGCGGCGGCGTGGGGGCGTGGCATCCATCGCTCCCTGGTGCGGCTCGAGGCGCTGGTGTTCCCCGCGCAGCTCGGCGGGGCCGCGGGAACGCTGGCGTCGTTCGTCGAGATCACGGGATCGGTGGATGCCGCTGCCGCCCTGCCCGCGGCCTACGCCGAGGCCGCGGGGCTCGACGTGCCCGACGCGCCGTGGCACGTCACTCGCTGGCCGGTGACCGAGCTGGGCGACGCGCTCGTGCAGGCGATCGACGCGCTCGGCGTGTTCGCGGCCGACGTCGCGACCCTCAGCCGCACCGAGATCGGCGAGGTCGCCGAGGGCACGGGCGGCGGCTCGTCGGCCATGCCGCAGAAGCAGAACCCGGCCGAGGCCGTGCTCATCCGCTCCGCCGCGATGCGCGCGCCGCAGCTGGCCGCGACGCTGCACCTGGCATCCGCTCTCGCCGTCGACGAACGTCCCGACGGCGCCTGGCACGCCGAGTGGCCGACGCTGCGCGAGCTGCTGCGCCTCGCGCTGGGCGCGTCCTGGCACGCGTCCTCACTTGCGGCGCACCTGCGGGTGGACACGGATGCCGTGGCCCGCAACCTCGCGCTCACCGGCGGCCGGATCGTCAGCGAGCGCCTGCGCGGCGTCCTCGTGCCGCGGATCGGAACGGACCGCTTCGCGGCTCTCGTCGGCGGCGACGGCGACCTCGGGGAGGCGCTGCGCGCGCTACCCGAGACCCGCGACCTCGACCTCGACGCGCTGCTCGACCCGGCCGGCTACGTCGGCCTCGCGCCGCGCCTGGCCCGCACGGAGGACCCCCGATGATCGCGCTCACCGCCCCCGTCGGTCCGGCCGACGCGCCCCTCGTCGTTCTGGGGCCGTCGCTCGGCACCTCGACGATCCTGTGGGAGGACGTCGTGCCGCTGCTGGCCGACGACTACCGCGTCGCGGCGTGGGACCTCCCCGGCCACGGCGTGGGCCCGGTGGCGACCGGAGCGTTCACCGTCGCCGACCTCGCCGACGCGGTCGCCGCCGCCGTCCCCGACGAGACGTTCCTCTACGCCGGCGTCTCGCTCGGCGGCGCGACCGGCCTCGAGCTGGCGCTGCGCCACGGCCCCCGGCTGCGGGCCGCCGCGATCGTGGCATCCGGGGCCCAGCTCGGCGACCCCGAGGCGTGGACCGCGCGGGCCGCGCAAGCGCGCACGCAGAGCACCTCGAGCCTCATCATCGGCTCGGCGCAGCGGTGGTTCGCCCCCGAGTCCATGGCTCGGCGCCCCGAACTGAGCGGTCGCCTGCTGCACGTCCTGCAGGACGCCGACGACGAGAGCTACGCCCGATGCTGCGAAGCGCTCGCCGCGTACGACGTGCGATCCTCGCTCGGGGAGATCGAGGTGCCGGTGCTCGCGGCGTGGGGGCAGTTCGACGCCGTCGCGCCCGAGGACAAGGCCGTCGAGATCGCCTCGGGTGTGGCGCACGGGCGCGCGGTGCGCATCGACGACGCGGGACACCTGCCGCCCGCGGAGCAGCCGGAGGCCGTGGCATCCGTCCTCCGCTCGTTCTTCGCCACCGTCTCGGGAGAGGACGCCTGATGGCCACCGACCAGGAACGCTACGACCAGGGCATGGTGGTGCGCCGCGAAGTGCTGTCCGACGCGCACGTCGACCGCGCGACCGCCGCGGCGACCGACCTCACCGCCGACTGGCAGGACTTCATCACGCGCGTCGCGTGGGGCGATGTGTGGTCGCGCCCCGGGCTGGACCGTCGCTCGCGCTCCGTCGCGGTGCTGTCGTCGCTCATCGCCCACGGCCACCACGAGGAGCTCGCGATGCACCTGCGCGCGGCGATCCGCAACGGCCTGACGATCGACGAGATCCGCGAGGTCATCCTGCAGTCCGCGATCTACTCCGGAGTGCCGGCCGCGAACACGGCGTTCCGCATCGCCTCTGAGGTGTTCGCGGACCACGCGTGAGGTGAGGCGCCGGGCCGGACGACTCATCTCCGTTCCAGGCTCCGTTCAGGCGTCGCGATTCCTGCGGAATCGCTCGGCGCCGACAACCCTGGCGCGTCGGACAAGCCGCCACGCCCGGAACGCCGACGCGACCTGCACTACGCCCTCCACTACGCGCAAGGCGGCAGATGCCACCGAAAGCAGGCAGCTCGACGCAAGCGTCTAACTGCTCACTTTCGGGGCAATGAACAACGAACACGGACAGGCGAGAACATGAGCGACATGATCCACGACGAGGTGATCGTCTACAGCCAGCCCTCCTGCGGCCAGTGCATCGCGACCTACCGAGCATTGGAATCGAAAGGCATCCGCTACCGCGTCGTCGACCTCAGCGAGCACCCCGAAGCCGTCGACTACATACAAGAACTCGATTCCAGATACAGGGGAGCCCCCGTCGTCGTCGTCGACGACCAAGACCACTGGTCCGGCTTCCAACCCGCCGAGATCGACCGAATCGCCCAACACCGATCCTGACCCCTGTCACCGGCAGATCAGCCCCCAGCGCCGACAGCCTTCCTGCGATCGCCACCTCGCGTGCTCGAGCGCGGATGATCCACAATCGGGCTGTGGAAGCAGAACCCGACGCACCCGACCCACGGCCACCCGCCGAGAACCCGCCACCGCGGCCACCGCTATGGCGCCGGTTCGGGGTGCGAGTCACTGCTGGTGTCGTGGGGTACGTCATCGTCGGGGCGATCCTGCTTGCGAGTGTCCCCGACCGACTGTTGGCCAACTGGTTTCCCGACATGGACGAGCATGAGCGCGCAGCGTTCCTAGGGCCCGCCGCCAACGTCGTCCTTTTCGCCCTCGGCGGGTCGATCGCACTCGTCGGGGTTGGTCTCAGCCTGTCCCGACACCGTCAAGAACTGGAAGCCGCCGAACGCGACCGCCAGCGCCTCATCGACGACCGTGACCGGGAGCAGGCGCGTCGCGACGAGGTCGAAGCCCAACGACGTATCGACACCGAGCGAGCGCTACGAGAACGGTTCGTGACCACCGTGAAGCTCCTCAGCGACCCTGCCCTCGCCAACCGGCAAGCAGCCCTCTTTGCCCTCGGCGCTCTCGCCGACGACTGGGACGCATTCGGGAACCCAGACGAGGTTCAGGTATGCATCGAGGTCCTCACCGGCTACCTCCGCGCACCGCGCACCGACGACATGCTCGTTCCCCTCACCGAGGAAGAGCACGACCAGCTGCTCCCCGACGAACGCCGCGACGCGCAACGCACCACCCCACAGGAGGTGTCCGTTAAACAAGCGGGCTACTCAGTGATCAGCCGTCACCTCGCAAGGGACGCAGACCCGAACTGGCATGGGCGATCGATCAACCTCGAAGCCGCACATATCGACTTCGAAGTCAGATTTCCGAAAGCGAAGATCAGCGACCACGGTCAGTTGCTCTTCTCTGGTGCGGTGATCAGCGGCCGCGGCGCGGTGTACTTCTCTGGCGCGGTGATCAGCGGCGGGCTGAACTTCTCTGGTGCGGTGATCAGCGGCCGCGGCGCGGTGTATATGCCTGGCGCGGAGATAAGCGGCAGCGGCCGGGTGCGCTTCTCTGGCGCGAAGATCAGCGGCAGCGGCCAAGTGATGCTCAGAAACGTGAAGGTCAGCGGAGGTGGAGAGGTGGGCCTGTACGTCGCGAAGATCAGCGGCTTGGTGGACCTCTCTGAGGCGAAGATCAGCGGCAGCGGCCTGGTGAACCTGTCTGGCGCGAAGATCCGCGGCAGCGGCCTGGTGCACTTCTCTGGCGCGAAGATCAGCGACACCGGCCGGGTGCACTTCTCGGGCGCGGAGATCAGCGACACCGGCCTGGTGCAATTATCTGGCGTGAAGATCAGCGACAGGGGCCTGGCGGACCTCTCTCACGTGGAGGTTCGCGATACGGGCCGGGTGAACCTCTCTCACGTGGGGGTTCGCGATAGGGGCCGGGTGAACCTTGATGCCGCGAAGATCCGCGACGGCGGGCTGCGTGGACGGGGGAGATAGCAGCATGCTCGGGGGAGCGCTGCGGTAAGGGACGGTCAGATTTGCCTCATCGCCCTGCCTCAATCTCGCGGCCCTGACCACGAGTCGTTGGTCGCCCCATCTGGTGCGGGTGCACAGGAAAGCGCCCCGGCTGACCCAACCAGAAGTCGCCTCTAACCGGCGTCACTTGCGGTTGCTCCTGGACGGGCCGGTTTGCCTCACGTACTCCGACCAGGTGCATTCCACCGCCAGCTTCATCGCGTCCTCGGGGAAGTATCCGATGAGTTGCCGCGCTGCCGGGTCGTGATCGAACGTCACGGAGCGGAGGAGCTTGCGGCCACGCACCTCGACGAGGCGGATGATCGCGATGCGCTTACTCGTGTCGAACAGATACCAGACCCCCTGCTCAGGAGAGCGCTGCAGCTGCGACATAGGCGACCACGCCTGCACCATCACCGGCACCTAGCGCGCGGCCCGGGTCACGAGCCGTTTGATCCCACCGCCCGGCACGGGCGCCGAGATGATCGCCCGGTGTAGTCGCTCTGCCGCGACCTTCAACGATGTCGCCCACCCGATGAGCTGACCGCCGTGCTCAACCCGGTACCGGGGCCCATCGTCGGTGCGACGCAGCTCGATCGTTCCGGCGACCTCGTTTCGAGCGCCGAGCATGACCCAGTGCGCCGGGGGATTCTCGCGCGCGAGCAGCTGGGGGTGCCAGCGGGGACCGTCCTCACGCATGTCCGTCAGTATCGAATATTTGTTCTATGCATGCAAGTCGTGGGAAGCAGGGCTGGCAGCCCGCCGGCAGGCCCGCGCGCGTGTCCTACTCGTCGACGAGGACGCCGAGCGCGTGATGCGTGCGGACGGCGTCGACGCCCCCGGTCTGTTGGACGGTGAGGAGCGCGACTGTGGGTATCGCAGCACCACGCAGCAGCAGTGGGGGAGTGGGCGCGAACTCGCACACGAGGGTGGCTTCACCGACTTCGGGATAGATCGCCGTCATGGCTGCATACGGGAAGCTGAGCCACTTTTTTCCCGCGTGCATGGCGATCCGCTGGTCTGAGGCGATCACGCGGACAGACACCGGTCGCTGCCAGAGCGGCGCGTGCTGCGCCTCGAGCCAGGTGGGGGACGGCGGTACGTGCGTGTGACCATGAGGCCCGCGCTCACGAACGAATCGCGGCCGCCGGCACTGCAATCCCACTCACGATGTCGAGCGCGAATTGGTCCATACGCCCACCGTAGGGGTGAGGAGCCGGCGCGGGCGCACAATGAGTGCGATCGTCCTCGCGCCTGCGGACGGGGGTTGTCTCTGCGTCAATGCCGACCGAAGGAAAGACTCCGCGCATTTTCTACAACCACCGTGAGCGCGGCGACGGCGCGGTTGGTGTCGCCGCCAAAGAGACCGCCTAGCAGTGGGGTCCAGCCGGCCCCGGCTGCCTGCGCCTCGTCGAGCATGCGTCTTTCCGGTGGAATCTCGGCGTGCTCGTGGCGCCAGGTATAGCGGCCGTATCCGCCGCGGGCGCTGACATAGCTTCCGCTCTGTTGCTTCGCGTCGGCGGCAATCGCGTCCAGCAGTATTTCGACCCGGTCGTACGCATCGGCGTAGTCCTCGTCGCTGACGAACTGATCGGCGAACAAGGGAGCTAAGAGGGTGTACAGGTGGTCCGATATCGGGGTGTACCGCGCGCCGATGCGGCCAGATGCGAGCGAGCCGATCAGGCCATCATCGACGGGGATGTTCTCATCCCGCTTGCAGAGCAGTGAACCTAGCCAATTCCAGTTCCCTGGTATGCGGCCCGCTCCAGACATCAGGATGAACGGGGCTTGAGAGTTGAGCGTCCTCACGACGACATCAGCGACTCCGGCGCGGAGCATGCCGTAGTTGCTCTTGCTGACTGCCGCGAGGCCCAGCACGTAGCTCAGGAGCAGAGCCGGATACTGGTGGGCAGATCGGAACAGGTCGAGACCTGCTGACTGAGTGCATTCCTGCGCGAAGGCTCTCATGGTTCTGGTGAGCTCATCGTGATGCTGAGTCTGGCCGTACTCTCCGATCAGCTTCAGAGGCTCGAGGAGATCGACCACGATGTCCTCGTAGTCGAGAATCCGGGCGAGCCACGCCTTCGCGATCTCGGCATCGATCTGACCGCTGGGGCCGCTGATCGGGAACCTTTCCCGGTCAGCCAGATCACGGAGCGCTGGGCGACGCAAAGAGCTCAGGTACGCGTCGTAGTTCATGACCAGATTTGGATTACGAATCAGGTCGCGCAAGTGGTCGAGGCTCGTGTCGGCTCGTTTCGATGCGGCAACCGCGGCCAGTACATTGCCCGAGGGTGATCCAGGGCTTGTCTGCATGACTCGATGGAGAGCGGTAATGAGGCGGGCCTGCTGCGCCGACTCGTGTTCCCCGAAGAGGTCGAGTCGGTGGATCGTTCGGTCTAGGAACCGGCCACCCCCGAGATCGACAGACGGGATCTCGCATTCGTCGAATCTGATTGTCATCAACCAGCTCGTGTCGAGCGGACGCAGTCGATATTCGTCGGCGGCGAGCATCAGCTCGGCGAACTGGTACGAGGTGTCGCGGGCCTTTAGTGCGCTCGAGAAGCAAGCGAGGAAGACGAGCGTGCCGCCCTGGATCGCCTGGCGAATCTTCTGCTGCCAGTCGTCCCCAGGCCACAGGTTGGCGGTGTCACGCCACACAGAAAAGTCTGCCGCTTCGAGCACTCTCTGCAGCTTGTCGACTTGAGCGCTGTCCTCTCGGATGTACGAAAGGAACACGTGCTTGGTGGTCATCGTGAAACGGTATCCGGTCGACCCCGGCGCCCCAACCATCAGACCTAAGTTCTACTTCGGGGGCTCCCGGGGAAGAAACATTGCCAACACCTCCCGAGCTGTCTTGCCAACGGGACCTGTGTTGAATGCCGCCACGTAAACGATCGGCAGACCGAGCGCGCCGAGGACGACTGCGACCGGGGGGATGTTCGCAAGGAACAAGGCAATGTCAAGCATCGCGTCTCCCAACCTGCACCCTGCCAGGACAGGGCGCTGATGGTAGACGTTCCGCAATGATTGATGTCTGTAGAGCCGGCATGAGAGCCAGGGGTCTCGGACTACGCGATGTCCTCCTGGGGACACGTAGATTCCTAAACGGCCGCTGTGCTCGCCGGTTGCGTTCGGCGCTCCCGGCGCCTTCCGCGTTGCCCGATCGGATCCCGCCGATTCGGCAATGGTGTCATCATCCCGGCATCGCGCCGCAGATCATGACGCGCGGGCATCGCGCCCACGCTCGTTGTCACTGCTTCCAGCGTTTCGCTGGTTGCGTGTGGTGTTGCTCCTCTTCCGGACTCTATCCGGTCGAGTACTCGCTTCCAGCCTCTAGCCGGTTGCTTCTCTTCCGGACTCTATCCGGTCAAGTAGGAAGACTTTACCTCACGCTGGCGTGTTCTCGATCTCTCAGGAGCCACGGCGTGGCGAACTTGGCGATGTTGGGCGACGCTGAGACCGATCTGGCGCCTTCGGTTCGGCGGCGCGAAATCGATCGGTTTCGCACCACTCGGGAGAGCATCTCGACCGGACGGCCGTGGGCCGGCCTCTGGACGCGGTACTGTGCGGAAGCAACGACTCTCGGAGGAACGACGATGAGCATTGCATTCCTGCTGACCACCCTCGTGGTGGTCGCCACCCCCGGCACCGGTGCCGTCTACTCGATCGCCGCGGGCCTGTCCCGTGGCACGAAGGCCGGCATCATTGCCGCCTTCGGATGCACCCTCGGCGTCATCCCGCACATGGTCGCCGCGATCACCGGGCTCGCCGCGATCTTGAACGCCTCCGCGATCGCTTTCCAGACGATCAAATGGCTCGGCGTCGCCTACCTGCTCTACCTCGCCTGGCAGACCTTCCGCGACAAGTCGATGATCGACGTCGACGCGAGCGCGGCTCCCGTGACGTTCTGGCGCGTGATCCGCACGGCGATCCTCATCAACCTGCTCAACCCGAAGCTGACGATCTTCTTCTTCGCCTTCCTCCCCCAGTTCGTTCCCGCGGGTGAGGCCAACGGCACCTGGCACATGGTCTGGCTCAGCCTCGTCTTCATGGCGCTGACGTTCGTCGTGTTCGCGCTGTACGGCGTCTTCGCCGCCACCATGCGTAACCAGGTCATCACACGCCCCAAGGTCATGGCGTGGCTGCGCCGCACCTTCGCCGCCACCTACGTCCTGCTCGCCGGCAGACTTGCTCTCGAAACACGGTGACCGCCGATGCGCTTCTCACACGATCCGGCGCTGCGCGCCGAGTTCCCCCAGCTAGCCGTTGCGACGCTGATTCTCGACGGTGTGACGGCGACACCCGACGTCACGGACACCGCCGCCCCTTTCCTCCAACGAGCGGTCGCGCGTCTGCTTGACCGGTCCGAGAGTGAGCTACCCGAAATCGGCGGGTGGCGACGTGCGTACAGTCAAATGGGGCTCAAACCCACCCAGTACCGGTGCGCGTCGGAGGCCCTGCTGCGCCGCTTCAAGAAGGACGGCGAGCTGCCCTCGATTCACCCGCTGGTGGACCTCTGCAACGCCGTGTCCGTGGCCTATGCGATTCCCATCGCCGTGTTTGACCTCGCCCGCGTATCCGGCGACCTCGTCGTGATGCACGCGACAGGCACCGAGACCTACCTCACCTTCGGCGGAGCCACCGAGACACCCGACCCGGGCGAGGTGATCTTCCGCGATGACGCCGGCAACGCGCATGCTCGGCGCTGGGTGAATCGGCAAAGCGCTCTGTCCGCGATCCGGCCCGATACAGCGAGCGTCCTGATCGTCTCTGAGGCCATGCACGACACCGGCGACGTCGACGTCGACGCGCTCCGAAGCGACCTGGCCGACGCTCTTGCGAGGCACTGGTAAACGGTGCGAAACCGATCGGTTTCGCATCATCGAAAAAAGTACACCGCATGCTTAATTCAGCAAAACGTGTACTATCTCTGCATGCCCCCCGCGACCCTCACGGCTTCGGTGACGCACACCGCAGCGCTGTCCCGCCTCGGTCACGCGCTCTCCGACCCGACCCGAGCCGGCGTGCTGCTCGCGCTGCGAGAGGCCCCGGCGTACCCGTCCGACCTGGCCGACGCGCTCGGCGTCTCGCGGCAGGTCATGTCGAACCAGCTCGCGTGCCTTCGAGGGTGCGGACTGGTGGTAGCCGTGCCGGATGGTCGACGCACCTGGTACCGCCTCGCTGACTCCCACCTCGCACCCGCCCTCGATGAGCTGCTGCGCGTCGTCCTCTACGTCGAACCGGGCTGCTGCGCCGGAGAAAGCTGCACCTGCGCATGACCACCACCACCCCTCGCCCCACAGACGACCGCCGACACACTCTCCAGCGACGCATCAAGTGGATCGTCACCGCGACGATCGCCTACAACCTCATCGAGGCCATCGTCGCGATCACCGCCGGAACCGTCGCCTCCTCCGCGGCGCTGATCGGCTTCGGGCTGGACTCCACCATCGAGGTTCTTTCTGCGGCCGCTGTCGCCTGGCAGTTCACTCGCCGCGACCCCGAGCGGTGGGAAAAGGGCACGCTCCGCGTCATCGCCGTGGCGTTCTTCGCCCTCGCCGCGTACGTCACGGCAACGTCGGTGCTCGCGCTCGTGGGCCAGGTCGACGTGCAGCACTCCACGGTCGGAATTGTGCTCACCGCGCTCAGCGTCGTCATCATGCCGTTCCTCTCGCTGGCGGAGCGCCGCGCGGGCCGCGAGCTGGGATCAGCTACCGCTGTGGCCGACTCCAAGCAGACCCTCATCTGCACGTACCTGTCCGCCGCGGTTCTCATCGGCCTCATCGTCAACAGCCTATTCGGCTGGTGGTGGGCCGACGCGATCGCCGGCCTCGTCATCGCAGGCTTCGCAATCCGAGAGGGCATCGAGGCGTGGCGCGGTGACGCCTGCGCCACCTCCGTGGGGATGCTCCTCGAGGAGGAGCACGACGACGACCATCACGACCACCAGCACTGACAGTGAAAGCTAAGACCAAACCCCTGCTCGTCACGGCCGCCACCCTCGTCGTCGTCGTTGTCGTCGGGCTGGTCGCGTTCCTCGTCAACCGGGCACAAGCGCCTGATCCTGCGGCCGCCGCAGTTGTGCGCGCCGACTCGCACGTACTCGATAACGCCGGGGCCGACGCGGTGACCGTTGTGGAGTTCCTGGACTTCGAGTGCGAAGCGTGCGGCGCCTACTACCCGGTCGTGGAGGAACTGCGACGGAAGTACGCCGGTCAGATCACCTATGTCGTGCGCTATTTTCCCTTGCCGGGTCACCTCAACTCCACCCACTCCGCGGTTGCCGCCGAAGCCGCTGCGCAACAGGGCCGGTTCGAGGAGATGTATCAACGGCTCTTCGAGACACAGGCTGAGTGGGGCGAGGCACAGGACTCCAAAGCAGACGTGTTCCGCAGCTATGCCGTCGAGCTTGAGCTCGACATGACCGCCTACGACGCCAGCGTGGCCGACCCCGACACCGAACGGCGCGTGCGCGCGGACTTCAATGAAGGACGCGCACTTGGAGTCGGCAGTACCCCCACGTTCTTCGTGAACGGGCAACCACTCGTCATCGAACGATGGAACGACCTCGAAACGGCTATTCAATCCGCCCTCAGCCTCTAAGCGAATGTGGTGCAGAACCGATCGATTTTGCACCACCTCGAGTGACTACAGCGTGTCCGTCGATACACGTCATTGGCTCGTTCTCCGTCCGTCCGGCTTGGAGAGGCACGCGCAAACGCGCGCCTCCTGTACGACGGTCAGCAAGTGGCGTGCATGCGTAGCCAGGGCAATGGGTCGACAGCCTGGGACCCATTCTGCAGAATCTCAAAATGCAGATGGTCGCCGAAGGACCGTCCCGTGTTTCCGGTACGGCCTATGTACTGGCCAACCTGCACGGTGTCGCCCACCTCGACCTGACGTGAGTTGTATTCCATGTGCGCGTAGCGGGTGGAGACGAGAGCTCCGTCGATGAAGTGGTCGATGACGATGGTGACGCCGAACGCGCCGCCGTTGTCAGTGGCAACGCGGACCACACCGTCTGCGACGGCTTGAATTTGCGCACTCCTACCGGGGACGAAATCAGTTCCTTCATGCATGCGTCCATCCCGCATACCAAAGCCGTAGGTGATGGGAACCCCGGCGGGGTAGGGCCATTGCACGGCGCAGCCGGTGTCATTGGTGAAAACGGTGTCGGAAAAGTTGGAAATGCTGGTCGCACTTGCGAGGTCGACGAGGGTTCCGACCCCATACGTCGAGTCTCGGGCCAGGTCGGTGACGAGTGTGCCGGCGGGGGCAGCGTAGGCCTGGACATTGTTCGGCGGCAAAGTCGAACCGTTTGCCGGGGCTGTGACTGAGTCTTCGTGGGTATGTGGCAGCGCCTCAGCGGGTGTGGTCATCGCCACCGACAAGAGACCAACGATCCCAACAACCCCGGCGGACCATGCAGCTGTGCGCATGCGTCTCGGGGTATCCCGCCGAGCTGGCGGGGTTCGTCTCGGTTCTGCGAGTGCGGGCGAAGCGTTGGGGCTGACTAGAAGCAGGGGAAACATCGAAAGAGCTGCCGCGAATTCATCGGCTGGGACCGGCGCGGCGACAGGTCTGGTGCGCGAGCGCAGTCGTTGCGGGGGTTTGGGCGGAAGAACGAGCGCGGGGTGTGCGCTTTCGCTGGCGGGATGAAGCCGTGCATGGCGGGCTTGTTTTCGGGTGAGGACCGCCGTAGAGCGGGTATCAATTGAGAACGTCATAGAAAGGCTTTCTGTTGTCGGGTTCAGCGTGAGAGCAGCAGGTCGCGTACGCGAACACGGCCAGAAGGCGCGGGTTGACAGCGGCGTCCGCAGGCACGCCCGCCCCCCGCTAACCGTTGGCTACTCGCTGGGGATGAGGGTGAGGCCGCTGTCGTCAACGACGAGGATGTCGCCGCTGTTCGTGATGGTGACGGCTTGGGCGATACCGTGAATGGCTCCTACTTCGATCCAGTTCTGAGCCCCCGAGGTGGTTGTCCAGACTTTTCCTTTGGCGCCGACCCCGACCACTCGGGAGTGGTCGGGGGATGCGCTGAGTCCGGCGAGGCGAGGTGCATCTGGCCAAGCGCTGAATGTTGTGCCCCGGTTGGAACTGACGAGCAGGCCCTGTGGGGTAGATGCGATCACTCGTCCTGCGGCGTCAACCGCCAGTGACATGGCGTAGACGGGTGCCCCGGTGGGCTGCCACGTGACGCCTCGATCCATGCTGGTGAGCACTTCATTGGCGTCTGTGGCCACACCATAAAGCGTTCCATCTGCGCCCGCGGCGAGGGAGTGGAAGTCTTTCTCGCCGGTGTAGGCGGTGGGTTGCCAGGTCTGGCCGTTGTCGGAGCTGCGGATGATGCCGAGGTGGGGTGAACCGAGTTCGGGTGGTGTGCTTCGGCCGGGGTGTCCGGAAACGACGAGGGTGTCGTCAACGACCGTGAGGCCCATGGCGTCGAAGTCCGTGTCCGCGAGACGGGCGCCGAGCTCCCCGTCGCGGGTGACGGTGAAGATCCCCTCGTGCGTTCCCAGGAGAAACCCGTCGCTGGCGGGGTCTTCGACGATGCCGTGCACGTGCGTGAGCGGCAGTTCGGGGTGGGCCTCCCCCGTCAGTGGCGGGGTGGCGGTACAGCCCGCGAGAGCGAGAACGGCAGCGCCGATCAGTGCGAGGAGGAAGAGCGCCCGGGTGCGGTAGGAGGGCGCGGTGGAAGTCGGGTGGTGGTGCATGGGTGTGCGTTTCGTCTGACCAAGGGGTGGAGCGCGGCGGCTTTCCGCGCCCCACCCCGGGCGTGATCAGAGAGTTGCCAGGAGCTCCTCCATCGTGGAGATTTCGGAGGTCTGCGCCTCGATGATGGTGTTGGCGAGGGCGACGGCGTCGCTGTTCTGGCCGTTGGTGGCTTCTTCCTGGGCCATGTCGATGGCACCGCGGTGGTGCTCGATCATCTGCTGGAGAAACAGTCGGGCGGCGTCGGTCCCGGTGGCCTGCTCGAGCGATTGCATGTCGTCTTCGCTCATCATGCCGCTCCCGTGATCCATGCTGCCCATGTCGGAGGAGCCGGCACCCCAGTCCTCCAGCCAGCCTTCCATCTGCGCGATCTCGGGTTCCTGCGCGGCTTTGATCTGCTCCGCCAGAGCGGTCACACGCTCATCGATGCCGTCTTTCGACAGGAGGGTGTCGGACATCTCGATCGCTTGTGTGTGGTGCTCGATCATCATGCTGGCGAACATGACGTCGGCCTCGTTGGCGTCGGCGGACTGCGCAGGAGTAGCACTGCTGCTGCTGCCGTGGTCCATCCCCGGCATACTGCCGCCGGAGGTGGTGCCAACGGCGCAGCCAGCAAGGATGAGCGCGGTAGCGAGGGTGAGCGCGGCGGTCGCCGCGGTACGGGTCTTCATGGTGATGTTCTCTCCAAGTCGGTGATGCGGCGCGACGATTGCCGAGCCGAAGATGCGTTGCCCGTGTGCGAGGCGGGCGGACGCGTCATCACGTGCGACTGATGCAGAGAACAGTGAGAGAGGGCGGTAGGACGGTATGGGCGGACGCGGGCCATCGGGCTCGCACCGCACGGAGTACACCGTCTCGAGCGGCGGTGCGCCACCCGATGCGCACGTGGGCGAGCAAGATCACGCTGACCAGGAGCGCTAGAACACAGGCCATCCACGCCATCGCGTGATCGTCGCCGCAATCCGCACACCCCGAGGCGTCAGCGGCTGCCCCTGCGGGGTTCGCCGCGGCGGGCGCGTCGTGGTGACTAGAGGCATCGGTTGCGACGCTGGACGCGGTGGCTGCGCTGGCGTGTCCGGTGGTGGTGCCGTGGGTGTTGAGGGAGTGCATCGCCAGAAGGCCGACGATGATCGCTGCGGTCACGACGACTAGCAGCAGGAGGTTGCGGGTGAGCGTGCGCGGTCCACGGACCTGCTGCGCGACCTTGATCAGAGACATGCTCACCTCCCGTTCAAGTCAGGTTATCGACCCCCCGGCAGGGGTGGGATCACTTGACGATGGACTCGGGGCTGAGATTCAGCCGGCGTAGCAGCTGCGCATTCAGGGCAACCACGATGGTCGACAAGGACATCAGCAGCGCTCCCACGGACATCGGCAGCACGAAACCGATGGGGGCGAGCACGCCGGCGGCCAGCGGCACGGAGAGGAGGTTGTACCCGGCAGCCCACCAGAGGTTCTGCTTCATCTTCCGGTAGCTCGCCTTGGAGAGCTCGATAACCGAGAGCACCGACCGGGGGTCGTCGCTGGCGAGGATCACACCCGCGGAGGCAATCGCTACATCCGTTCCGGCGCCGATGGCGATACCGACATCGGCTTGCGCGAGAGCGGGGGCATCGTTCACGCCGTCACCGACCATCGCCACCCGGCGGCCCTCGTTCTGCAGTTCCTTGACCTTGGAGGCCTTGTCCTCGGGGCGCACCCCGGCGAAGAACCGATCGATTCCCAGGTCCGCCGCCACCGACGCAGCCACCGCCTCGGCGTCGCCGGTGATCATCACCACCTGCACGCCCCGCTCATGCAGAGCGGTCACCGTGGCGCGGGACTCGGGACGAATTTCGTCTGCGAGGCGGAGGGCGCCAGCGACAGACCCGTCGACGAGCACGTGCAGGATGATCGCGCCTTCACCCCGCCAATCGTCTGCGACGGCGAGCTCGCGACCATTCTCCCGCTCGAGCAAAGAGGGGCCGCCCACCTGCACGACTCGCCCGTCCACCTCGGCGCGCACACCCACCGCGGGAGAGGATTCAAAATCATTCGCGGCCGGGACGGTGAGGTTCTTGGCCTTCGCGGCGGTGACGATCGCGCGGGCCAGCGGGTGCTCCGAATCCGTCTCCGCCGCGGCAGCCAAAGCCAGCAGCTCGTCCGCCTGGATCGAGCCGGCCGGCTCGATAGCGGTGACGGCGGGCGCGCCCATGGTAAGGGTGCCGGTCTTATCGAACAGCACCGTGTTGACCGTTCGCATGCTTTCCAGCGCGAGACGGTCTTTCACCAGGACACCTGCGCGGGCAGCGCGCTCGGTCGCGATCGACACCACCAGCGGGATTGCCAACCCCAGGGCGTGGGGGCAGGCGATCACGAGAACGGTGATTGTGCGGATCACCGCGTCATCGGGTGAGCCCACCAAGGCCCACACCACGGCCGTGACCACCGCGGCGCCCAACGCGAACCAGAACAACCATGCGGCCGCTCGGTCAGCGAGACGCTGCGCGCGGGACGAAGAATTCTGTGCGTCGGTGACGAGCTTTTGGATGCCGGCGAGAGCGGTGTCCTCGCCCACGGCGGTGACCTGGACGCGGACGCCGGAGTCGGTGGCTACCGTCCCGGCGACCACCTGGTCACCGTCGCCTCGACGGACAGGGCGAGATTCCCCGGTAATCATTGACTCGTCCATGCTGGCTGAGCCCTGCACGATTCGACCATCTGCGGGCACACGACCACCAGGGCGGACGATGACGGTGTCCCCTACCCGGAGGTCGGAGGGGGCGACGGTAACCGTGGTGTCCCCGTCAATCTTCTCGGCCTCATCCGGTAACAGCGCCGCCAGCGAATCCAGTGCGGAGGTGGTCTGGGCGAGGGAGCGCATCTCGATCCAGTGCCCGAGCAGCATGATCACGATCAGCAGCGCCAGCTCCCACCAGAAGTCGAGCTGGTGATCGACCAGGCCCAGGCTCGCGTGCCATGACGCGAGAAATGCCACGGTGATGGCGAGGGCGATCAGTAGCATCATCCCGGGCCTGCGGGCACGGATCTCGCTCACAGCCCCGGTAAGGAATGGTGCCCCACCCCACGCGTACATCACGGTTCCCAAGACCGGGGAAACCCAGCCCACCCACGCCGCGTCAGGGAGTGAGTACCCCACCAGCATCGAGAACATCATCGAGAAACCAACGACGGGTACGGCAAGGATCAGCATGATCCAGAACAGTCGGCGGAACTTGCCGACGTGATCGCCGTGGCCCGCATGACCGCCGTGGTCCGCGTGTCCATGAGTGGACATTGCTCCTGCGGGCGCGACGTCGGAAACATCGTGCGCCCCCGTGGACGATCGCTCACCCGCCGACGCATGCCCGAGGCCACCGTGGTCGTGGTCGTGATTGCTCATCAGAGGCCTCCCGGCATTGCTAACTCCCCGCAGGCGCACGTGTTCAGCGCACGAGAACCGTTCGATTCCTAAGTAAGACAATACCCCTGGGGGGTATATTCCCAGTGGAGTCGCGGATGTCAACACCCCGGCTTTACTTGGCGCAAAACTCATCACCGCGTCCGCGTAGGGTCGGGAAAGCCCGGTCGGCGCTACCCCCGCGTCCCCCACGCGACTCGCGCCGGCCTGTCCGCGCCGTGCGACGACTTGCAACCAATCGAACACATATTCGATACTGGCGCCATGCGTGACGACAGCCCCCGCTGGCATCCCCAGCTCCTCGCGCGCGAGACATCACCCGCTCACTGGGTGATGCTCGACGCCCGCGACAAGGTGGCTGGCACGATCGAGCTGCGCCGCACCGACGACGGGCCGCGCTACCGGGTCGAGGTAGTCGGCGGTGAACTGCTCGGCTGGGCGACGTCGCTCAGAACGGCCACGGAGCGGCTGCACCGCGTCATCATCTCGGCGGGCGTGCCCGGTGGCGGGATCAACGGTTCGTGACCGTCACGGAGGCGTAGGGGCAGCGCTTGGTGCAAGTGTGGTCGCCCATGTCGCAGCTACAGCGCTCCCCTGAGCCGGGGGTGTGGTTCATCTTCGACAAGAGCAAGCGGATAAAGAAGGTGCGGGGTGGCCAGCCGCCGCGAGTTGCGCGGGAGAATGGGCGTGTGAAGATCCAGGTGCTGCATATCGAGGATTGCCCGAATTGGCAGGAGGCGGGCGATCGAGTACGGCTGGTGCTCGACTCGATCGGACGGGGCGATGTTCCGGTGGAGTTCGTGTTGATCCGCACCGAGGCTGAGGCGGTGAGCTCTGGTTTCGCGGGCTCGCCCACGATTCTTCTGGACGGTCAGGACTTGTTCCCGTCCCAGGGGAACACTGCCGACTTGGCGTGCAGGGTCTATCTGACCGAGCGCGGCTTTGCGGGTGCGCCGACGGTGGGACAGCTTGAGCGCACGCTGCAGGAGCGCGAAGCGCTCAGCGGAGATCGGTCTTGATCCAGATCAGCGCCGCGGCGAGGCTGACGGCGGCTCGGTAGTTGCGGGCGAGTTTGTCCGAGCGCATCGCGATGCCGCGCCACTGCTTGAGACGGTTGAAGCAGCGTTCTACGACGTTGCGTCCCTTGTAGCGTTCCTTCTGCTTGTCGCCGAAAGCGATCGGCCGGCCCGGCTTCTTGCGGCGGTGCGCGATCTGGTCGTCCCGCTCGGGGATGGTCGCCGCGATCCTCCGGTCGCGGAGCCAGGCGCGGTTCGCCCTTGAGGGGTACCCCTTGTCGGCGAGCACCCGGTCGGGGCGGGTGCGGGGGCGGCCCTTCCCGTCGCGGGGAACGCGGCCGCAACACAACACGTACTGAGCAGACCCCATTTCGGGCGGGCCGGAGGAGTTCACAGCCTCCGGCCCGGGTGCATCCTGGTGTCCTCGGTGTCGAAAGACGTTGGTCTGCAGAGCGCGCGCCGGGCTCGCGCGCCGACTTCGATCGAATGGGGTGGTGCGAAACCGATCGGTTTCGCGCCGGTCAGGGTCTTAGCGCGTTCCTCGGATCTGGTCCTGCAGCTCTCGGATTTGCTTCACCCAGGACGCCGCGGGCGAGTAGTCCACCAGCGACGAGTGGTCCCGCAGCATCCTCGCCTACAGGCGGCAGGAGGGAGAGGGCTCGACGGACTTCCTCTGTCATGTGCTCCACCTGCCAGGCCACCTCAGACTCGCGCTCCGCTGGCCGGTCCGCCGCCACAGCCTTCACGGCATAAGCGGCGGCACCGAAGGCGTGTGCACCCATATGCGCGACACCGGATGCTTGGGCGGCGGAGCGAGCTGCGGCGATCGCGGCCGGCGTCGTCACCGACTTCGCCGCGCGGCCGGCGACGAAGCGACGCCGAATCTCGTCCGCGGTACTCAGCTCACCAGCCCCATACGCACGCGCGCGAGCGATTGCATCACGGGGACGGTCATCGTCCGGAGCTTCATTCTCAAAGAGGGTAAGCACCCGCTCGGCGCAATCCGCCGCACAGCTTGCAACCAACCGTCGATCTGTCTCGCTGAGCGCTTGCGGTGAGAGCATCCGCCAATGCTGGCATGGAAGTGGTGCGAAACCGATCGGTTTCGCACCGACGTAGGCTCCTGTGGCCGTCCGTCCGCCAGTTCCCCTCATGGGGTGATTAGCCGCGGTGCAGGGCCGTATAGCCACCGACTGCAACCAGGCACCCACCCCCGATGCGCTTGAAGAGCCTCATGCGAGAAGGCGCGTTGACGATTGAGGATCGAGCCCAGCTTGCGCCCAACGCCCACGCGGCATCCGTTATCAGGCCTAGCGCGACGGGGACCATCGCCAGTAAGGCGATCTGCACCGGCGCGGGCACCGACGACGACGCATCAACGAAGGACGGAAGCAGCGCGGCGAAGATGATGTACACCTTCGGGTTGGTCAGCCCCACGATCAGCGCGGCGCCGAACGACTTAATGCCGGAGCGGTTGGCTGCCGCTGCTGGCAACGGCGCAGATTTCGCGTCATCGCTTCGACCCGCCGTCGCGATAGCTACCGCTCCGAGTGCAATCAAGACGCCGGCGCCCACGTATCGCATGACCTCGACGACAAGCGCGGACTGGGTGATCAGAACGCCCAGTCCAAGCGCGATCAGCAAACCAGCAATCAACGCGCCGATCGCGTTTCCCGCCGCGCTGAGCAAGGCCGCCGCACGCCCTCTCGCCAAAGCCTGCCCGACTATGAACACCACGCTGGGACCGGGCGCCAATATGAGCAGCACCGTCGCAGCCGCCACACCGAGGAACTGAACAGGAGACATGGCAGCACGTTAGGGCCGCAGAGCGCCGGGACGCGACCCGACGTGGCGCCAGATCACCCGAGGGGTGCGAAACCGATCGTTTCCGGGTCGGTGATGGGGAGTCGCCCGGTACTCAATGCCGAAACTCCCGGAGGCTTTGGCGACCGAAAGTTTCGGGCCTGAGTTTCGGTGCACGATCATTTCGGGATGCTTGATGCCAGCGCATCGGCTGACCTACGGTTGAGCCTGTCCCGAGCGACGCTCGATTGCCTCGGTGAGGAGTCGCATGACGGTGGCTTGGTCGGGACGAGGTAGACCTGCTAATAGCTGTTCGACCACTTCAACACTTTTTGTCGTGCATTCTGCAACCAGCTCTTGGCCGGTCGGGGTGATCCGCACCAGGCGTCGGCGTCGGTCAGCGGGGTCCACTTCGCGTTCAGCCAACGATCGATCAACGAGATCGTCGATGATGGCGACGAGATCGGTTGGGTGGAGGGCTAACAGTGCCCCGAGCTCGCGTTGCGAGCTGCTGTCGCGATCGGCAAGCGCGCCCAGGACTGCGAGGTGGCCCAGGCGCATTCCGGCTGGCAGTGCCTCCAACATGCCCGCTCGGGCATCGCGACCGAGAAGCGAGAGCACATACGTCGGCATGGCGGTCAGCGGGCCCGGAGGGCGAAGTAGACGGCGCACGCCAATATGATACATTGCACCAATGATTGGTGATGACAAACGAATTGAGTTGCTGGGGCAGTGGATCGGCGACGAACGCCTTGAGGCTACGGCGTGGACGCCCGCGGGTGAGGCTGTCGGCAAGTTCCGGATCGCCTTCGCGGCGGGCGTGCTGCTCATTGACTACGAAGAGACGCGGGCTGGCGCTGTTACCGTGACCGGCCACGGCGTCGCGACCGAGACCGGCTGGTGGTGGTTCGATTCCTACGGCTTCGAGCCTCAGCAGCCCGGCGCTGCGCACTGGGAAGGCGCCACCCTCCACCTCGATCGCCGCAGCCCGCGCGGGCGTACAGTAATGCGCTTGCATTGCGAGGGCGAACAGCTTGTCTGCGAGATGGCGACCGCGGTCCCCGTTGATGCGGAGCTTGCACCGATGCTGAGTGGTCGGTATACCCGCACGGAGCTCCGCGGAGCTAGTAGCCAATCGACGACATGACGAGCGCGGTCATATCGACGCGCGCAGCCGCATCGCTGTGGGGCGGGTCGTCAAGCCTTGTTTGTGAGGTTTGGCGTTCTTTGGCGGCGTTTTGATGCGGCTTCGTGTCGCGCGTGGTTGAGGAGTGCGGCCTGAACCCGGGCGGCAACAGCCTCGCGAAGGGACCGCTCGTTCCCTCACGCACTCCACGCTGGTACTGACAACGACGACGCGGCTGGGTTTGTCTTCGACCCAGATCGGGACGGCATGCTGGCGCCCTGAACGGAACTCGAAGTCTCGTGCGGAACCGATTATTTCGGGACGGGGGCGTTCAGGTTGCAATCGCGTCGGCCAGAAACGCTATGCGGAACGCCCCTTTCGGTGGACGTTCTTGGCCGCTGGGTGGGTCGTCCTCGGTTGCCCTGCTTTTGGGCACTCGGAGCGTCGGTGAAGACGGCTCGACCCTCACCGGTGCTGGCCGCATGTGCTAAATCTGATAGTCGTCCTCAGGCGAAGGTGACGCCGTTGTGCGGGTCGTGATGCGGTGCAGTCGCGGGATACGTCGTTGGCTGACGAGGATCCCCCCGACGATGACGAGCGCGCCGAGGGGCTGGTACCAGGAGAGTCTTTCGCCAAGCGCGATAACGCCGAGTGTGATCCCCACTACGGGTGTGAGGTAGGTGACCGTTGAGGCGACCGTGGCCCCCCAGCGGCTCACGACGTTTGCGTTCCAGACGTAGGCCAAACCAGTGCCCAGCACTCCCAGCGCAAGCATCGACATGACAATTGCGGGGGTGATGGCGACGGGCTGACTCGCGATCCAAGGGCTGATGATGAGCATGACGACGGCAGCCATACCGACCTGCGCGGTGGCAACGGGAATCGCTGTGTAGCCTCGCGGGGATACGAATCGGCGCATGTAAACGAACGCGACGCCGTAGCTGAGCGTTGCGCCCAAACAGGCGAGGTAGCCGAACACGTCCGTGCCGACCTCCAAACCCGTGAACGGGTCGAGCACCAGCAAGACTCCGACAAAGCCGACACCAAGACCACCGAGCTTCCATCGGTCGGGTCGTTCAGCGGGCAACGCAAGCAATGCGACGACCATTGTCATGAGCGGCGTCGTCGCGTTGATGATGCTCGCAAGACTCGACGGAACGTGTTGCTGCGCCCAGGCGAACAGCAGAAACGGGACGACACACAGCATCATCGCGACAACAAAAAGGTGCGCCCAGCTGCTCAGCGCTCGGGGCGGTCGCTGACGGGTCATCAAACTGATCACGACTAGGGCGACCGCGCCCAGTCCTAGCCGTGCGAGCACGACCTGTGTCGGCGAAAGGCCCCGAAGGCCGACGCTGACGAAGAAGAAGCTCGACCCCCATACCAAGGCCAGCATCACGTACTGCAGCAAGGTCGTTGGCGATAGTCCGGTAGCGGAAGCCCTCGTAATCACAAAGCCATGATTGGCTCTACTGGCTCCGAACGCTGGCGGAAATCGGCCGTCGCACGAGTTCGCGGGCCTGCCTTGCGCCGAGACGCCGTAGAAATCCGCACTCATCCGAAAACGATCACCTCTGAGAGATGGAACCCGCCGTGGGCGAGAAGGACACCAAGAGCTGTGGTCTCGCAGTGCACCCCACCCGAGGTGTCCACCCCAGCGATGCTTGTCGCGCCAGCAGTTCCGCCACCAGCGCTTGACGTGGACTCAGTCATCCGTCCCCCACTCGCGCCGCGAGCCACGACCTTTCTGCCTCGAGAAGGCAAAGTGAATACGAGAAAATCTCGCGCGCAGCATGAGGAAGACGGGTTTGTGCCTGTTCAGCAGCGAGCACGGCCGCGATGCGGTCGCTGATCCAGATCACACGTGGCCGCACTAGTCTCGAAAATCTGATCGTTTCTGGGACGGCTCACGTGGGTCCGTCGACGAGGCCGACACGCCGATAGGTTCTGTCGGAAGTCTGTCCCGAAACGGTTCTGTCCCGAAACGCGACCTGTATCGTTTTTGGGAAGTCGGGTAGACTGAAAGAAGGCCGAGGAGAGGGAGTCGCGATGTCCGACACCACGGGACGAGTCTTGAACCCGATGGCGTATGACGCCCTGCTCGAGCTGGCCACCCGGATCGGTGGCCGGTATGTCTCCTGGGTCGATCAGGCCCCGAGTGAGGCGGCAGGTCGACACTGGACGTACGCGCACATCGAGATGCAGCGCCAGGTGCGCCTGGTCGACCCCAATGACGCGGACGCGATCGAGGCGAAGCGTGCCGAGCTGCGCGAGCTGTGGGCGACGATGCCGGCTCACGCGCCGGTCATGGCTGCGTGAGCGAGCAGCTGACCCCGGATCAGCTGCGTCGACGGTTCGATCGCACGATCGTTCCCGTCTACCTCGAACCCCAGCGTGAGGGGGCCATTATCGGGCGCCCTCGGTTTGTCTCGGTGGGAGGACAGCCCGGCGCCGGAAAGGGCGGAGTGCTCGCAGCGATGCAGAGCGCCCTTCCCGGAGCGGTTGTGGTGAACGGCGACGATCTACGCCGGTTCCATCCCGAGTACGAGCAGACGATGAACCTCGACCCGTTCCGGATGCCGGAAGTCACAGCGGCGGCCGCGGGCGCGTGGGTCGGGATGTCGACGGAGTATCTGCGCGGTGTCGGCGTGAGCGCGATCGTGGAGACGACGCTGCGCAACGAGTCGATGTTGCGGGGAGAGTTCGAGGCGTTCCGCGAGGCAGGGTTTGAGACGGAGTTGCGTGTGGTGGCCGTTCCATTGGCCGTCTCACGCGCGGGCACCGTGGCCCGCTACGTGGAGCAGGTCAAGGACTACGGCACGGGCCGGTGGACCCCTGGCGCTGCGCACGACGAGGCCTCGGCGAACGTGCGGGGCACGGTCCGCGAGCTCGTGGCTGCAGGGGTAGTCGATCGGGTCGTGGTGCAGGATCGCCCCGGGCGTGTGTTTCTCGACGCGCACGCGGCCGCGGGGGGAGCGGACCTGGGGGGGGGGGGGGGGGGGCAGGTCGCGGCCGCGGTGGATCAGGCGCGCGACGTGCGCTCGCTCACCGCTGCACAAGCCCGCGACTGGATCGGCTACACCGGTGAGGCGGTGCGCGAGACGGCGCGGCTGCGGCGGAGTGATCCCGACCTGGTGCGGGTCGCACGCCGCCTCGCGCTCGAGGACGCCGGCGACGTCGTACAGGTCGCGTTCCCCGGTGACGAGCGAGCGCAGCGTGAGGCGCTGAAGGCGCTGCACGCCGCCGCGGAGGTTCTGGATGCTGGCGTCGGCGATCGCGGTACGCCGTCGACGAGCGCTGATCGTCTCGACGGTTTCGAGGCCGTGCGGCGCGCGCAAACCGGGCTCGCCGCACCCGACATCCGGCCGCCGCTGTCGTCGCCGGATGCCACGCGCGGCACTCCGCCTGCAGGCGGGCCGGCGGCGCGGAGGAGCGACCCGTACTTGCCGGGCGCACGGTACGGCAACGATCGAGGGGTGGGGCGATGAGCAACGTTGTGGGGTATGCCCGGGTGTCGCGTCACGACCAGAACCCGGCCGCTCAGGAGGCTGAGCTGCGCGCGGCGGGCGCGGGCCGTGTGTTCGTCGACCACGGCGAGTCCAGCCGGGTCAAGGACCGCCCACAGTGGCTCGCATGCCTGGACTATCTCCGCCCTGGCGACACCCTGTTGGTCCGCCGGCTGGACCGGCTGGCGGGCAGCGAGAAGATGGCTATCGAGACGATCACCGACCTCCACGAGCGAGGTGTGAACATCCGGAGTCTCACCGAGCCGGATATCGACACGACGACACCGATGGGTCGGGCGTTGTTCGGGATCGTCGCGGTATTCGCGCAGCTGCGCGTCGACACCATACGCGACAACACGAAGCGTGGGCTCGCGCATGCTCGCGCTCAGGGGCGCGTGGGAGGTCGACCCTCCGTGATGACGCCCGAGCGCGTCGCGGCCGCGGTGCGGATGCGTGACGAACAGAAGTTGAGCTTGGTGCAGATCGCGAACGTTCTCGGCGTGGGGAAATCGTCCGTGTCGCGGGCACTGGCGAAGCACGATGCTGCGCAGGACACCGACTCACTGACGACAGGTACCTCGTCGTTCGTTAGATCAGGCGGGGATCCTGTGGCACAAAGGGCTTGATCGTCCGATTGATCAGCACCCAGACCCTCACTCCGCCCCCCGGCCTGATCGTATCGCTCGTCGTCAGACTGCAGGCATCGCGATGAGATGCGGGGGTGGGTCGTGCGTCGCCCGCCTCCGATCCGCGCATCAGCGGGAGGCGGCCGCCGACGCTCCATGAATTTCGCGCTCCGCGCGGAAGACACGTTCTGCAGCCTCGGCGCGTCGCTCTGGGTTTGAGGACAGCGTTGCGAGGAACGCGGAACGCGCCTCGTGGCGACGATCTGCCTCGGCTTGGCCGGCGGTCGCAGCTTCAGACACGGCCCGGGAAGGCTGGCCTGCCTCACCGAGGCATGACGACTGCCACGCCCAGCAACACGGCGAGGCAGACGGCGACGTCAACGCGGACGAGCAAGCGGATGACAATGGACGTGACACGCGCGCGGTTAGCACGACGGTTCTTCTTGGGTTGTACGCTCATCTTGAATTCGACCTTCTGTGATTTGACGGTTGCGGTTGAGCGATTCACGGCCCGTCCCGGTGTCCTACGACCGGGGCGGGCCATCGCCTTGTATAGAACCGTAGCCACGACCCTGCGACTGCGGGACCGACAACACGCCCGAGAATGTGACGGGTGCGTTAACGCTCGCGGCCCGCCCGCGAGCCTCGACGCGTGCAGGCTTTCCGCTGGTAGGGCGCGGAGTAGACCCCAGATCAGCTGACCGCGGCGCCAGGAAGCTGGCAAGGACGCGTAGTGGGAAGTCCCACGTATCGGGCAGGTAGCCGGGATTCTGGCCGTCGACCGCAAGAGCGAGCTCCGCTGCGGGCGTAGAGGTGCTCGCCGATCCGCCTGCTGCCGGTTGTCGTCGATCATCGGCTGCACATATTGCGCCCAGCGAGCGAACTACCCCATCTCAGCGCGAACGGATGAAGTAGACCTCGCAATGAGCCGACTGCCACAGCAGGAAGTCACACGCCCGGCCACCTCTATCTTTCGAGCGTCGGGGACGTGTCGTGTGTCGGCGAGGTGTGCTGCCGCTCGCGGGCGGCGCGGTAAGCAGCGGATTCCTGTCGCGCGGCCTGTCCTGCGCGCTGAGCCGCGTACACGCGGTCCTTACGCTCCACCTGCTCGGCGGTGCCGCCGGTCGGCGGGACGGGTCTCCCGCCGGGTACGGGGTTCGCTCTGAGGCGTGCATGACGGGCGATCGCGGCGTGCTCGTTGGTGCGTGCGGCTTCGAGTCGCGAATCGACGCCCGCCGCGGTGGCAGCTGGTGACAAAGCGGTGAGTATCGGTACCTTCCCGTCGTCGTCGTATTGCTCCGATACCCTGAGTCACATGGCATGGGAGCGGCTGTCAGTACGAAGAGGACGCGCATCTGCTGAGGCACTGGTCGAAGGAATACCCGACTACCTCGCGTACCCACTGACGGAATGGCTGCGAACAGAGTTCGGCTG
The DNA here is from genome assembly GCF_000333395.1 of Microbacterium sp. B19. Taxonomy (GTDB): domain Bacteria; phylum Actinomycetota; class Actinomycetes; order Actinomycetales; family Microbacteriaceae; genus Microbacterium. Next base: position 26,536 of record NZ_BADA01000060.1, on the reverse strand, counting down.
GCACCGACCGTCATCACAAGGGGGAGTGGACCAAGAATTTCTACGGCGGCTGGCTACAAACACTCGGATACCCGTCGCGGCCACAAGCGCCATTGGCGGGATAAGTACTCAAATCACTGACGCCATTCAGCGAAATTCGGACCTGTTCTTGGATGTCTTGGACGCCACGCTATACCTGCGCGGGCGCAGAGCTAATGCCCAAGACCTGCGGCAACTCTTAGAAATGGGCGCGTCAGCGTGGACGGTCTCCGCTGACGGCACGGCGCTCCAGAGGCGTGTGAACGACGCTGCGGCCGGGGCCTACGAATCCGCGATCACTTCCGAGGACGTAGTTTCGGGTGAACTCGCGGATGCGTGGTCAGCTGCATTTGGTCGCCATCCAGACCCGTCCGACGCGTGGGATCATGCAATCAAGGCTGTCGAGGAGCTTCTCATCCCAATGGTGCTGCCAAACAAGCCCAAGGCGAACCTAGGCGGCGTGGCTGGCGAGCTAGGCGGCCCGGCGTCTCACAAGTGGAAGCTGACCCCGTCGACCTCGAGCGAAAAGGTCGACGATGGCAAGACGCTCGAAGCGATGCTCCGTCTTATCTGGCCGAATCCCGATCGTCACGGAGGCGGGGTGGATCGCCGCGCACCGACGCAACCGGAGGCGGAACGAGTAGTGCACCTTTCAGTAGCAATCATCGAGCTATGTCGCGCTGGCGGCCTGTCTAAACTGACATAAGATCCATTATCGGCGCTTCCACCACCCGCGAACGCGAGCCATTCTGGCACTCCATACGATCTGTTTCGCCGTCTCGGCAGTCGTCTCGACCTCGAACGTCAAACCATCGGTCGTCGTGTAGATCACTCGAACCCCGCCATCACTCCGGCGTTTGAATCGGACCCAGCGAACCGTCCCTTCACCCAGCTCGACGAAAACTTCTTCCCCTTCGTCGCTCCTAGCGGCGAAGGCTTCTCGCCCGTCGACGCTCCTCGCGAAGAACGCAATGACCCATCGACCGCCCGGCTCGTAGACCCGACCACGTCGATCACGTGCTCGCGCGGGAATGCCCTCAAAGAGAGCCCGCTCCGCCTGTTGCGCTACCCAGAAGGGCTGTTCCCAGCGCGGAACGGTGTACAACTCTGCGATCATTTCGCGTCGTCGTGGATCCGTAGTCGGGTAGATACGAGCCATAAGCCGATTGACTAGTCCCGGCGCAAAACCCCACACGAGCACGGCGACACCCAAGGTCGGCAGCGCCACAGCGGCGGTAAGAATCTCGTTCACGCAAGCGCCGCCCTGCCCGCTCGACTGCGACCGCGGGCTTCCTCGAGATCCGCGCGGCGAACAACGGCGCCAAGCTCTCGAAGGCCATCGGGGGTGATCTCGTAGTACCGCCGTGGCGGACGTCTGGCTGCAGCCGGGTCAATATCCTCCCACCCGTCCTCCAGCCAGCCCTCAGCCATCATTCGGTTCAGGATCGGGTAGAGCGCGCCAGAGCGGAGCCCCGTGGTCTTGGTCAGGGGGTAGCCCCAGTGCTTTCCCCGGGGATCCGCGCACAGCGCGCGGGCTACCTTTACTAACGCATCCGTGTGTCGCACATATGAAGAATACTACCTATGTAGCCAACTGCGATGGCGGGCACAACTCGAGGATCCTGACGATGCGCAGTTTCCGGTTACCCCGGCCGATGCCGCTGGGGCGGTGTAGGCGTCGGCTGCGGGACGACTGATCCACCATCGTGTGATCCACAGTTCATGAAACGCCAGCGTGCATCGATCACAGAGAACCTCCTCACACTCCCAATGGATCGCTTCGGCCACGAGCCATCCATTCACGCAATGCACGCGTCCCACTTCGTGCGGCCTGAGCGCGCCCCGGTTGCACATCCTGGGACATCATCGGGTGCGGCGAAGGCTCCAGCGCGGGGTGCGCGACGGTGATGCGGGGGATCAGAAACGCTTATGTCTGAAAGCGGCATAAGCGGGTAGCGTCGAAGGCGAACCCCAGAGAGAGTGAGCGACGATGCTTCTCGAAAGAGACCTCATCCAGTCCGTCGGATTCCGCAACGTCCGCGAGGGCGGTGAGATCACCGGCTTCCAGTTCCGCGTCCGGATGCCGTCGTACCGCGGCATGGCCGCCTCCCTCATCGACGGCATCGGTGTGAGCATCCCCGGGCTCGTCGACGTCGCGCCCGACGTGCCGCTGTGGACGCTGCAGGGGAAGCAGTACACGCTCGCCGAGCTATGGGACGGCGACGGCGTGCGCTGGCCGCTCGAGGACGCGGCGATCGTGACCGTGCCGCTCCCGGGCGGTCTGCCCGACGGCGTGCACGAGCTGTCGATCGAACTGCGGCTGCGGATGTCGTACATCCCTCAGGAGCACCAGCCCAGCACGTACCGCGTGACCAAGCACGTCACGCTCGCGCCCGAGGCATCCGGCGCTCCCTTCCAGTATGGCGTCTCGCTGTACAGCTACATGAGCGACTTCGGCACGGTCATGGACCTCGAGACCGCGATGGCCTCGATCGCCGACATCGGCGCGACCGGCCTCGAGATCCTCGGCGAGGCGCACATCCCGAACTACCCGAACCCCTCCGACGAGTGGGTCGAGCAGTGGTTCGCGCTGCTGCAGAAGTACGGCCTCGAGCCGACGAACTACGGCTCCTGGATCGACACGCGCCTGCACTCCAGCGGCCCGAACGGCCGCGACATGACCGTGGAGGAGGGCGCCGCCGCCCTGCAGCGCGACCTGCGCCTCGCGAAGCGCCTGGGCTTCCGGTTCGTGCGGCCGAAGATCGGTGTCGTGTCGAGCGACCTCGTCCCGCACCCGATCTGGACCGAGGCCGTCGAGGCATCGCTCCCGCTCGCGGAAGAACTCGACGTCATCATCTGCCCCGAGATCCACTCGCCGACGCCCATCAAGCACGAGGTGGTCGAGGACTACATCGCTCTCATCCGCCGCACCGGCACGAAGCACTTCGGGCTGCTGCTGGACACCGGGATCTTCCAGGACCGCCCGATCCCGCTCAAGCCCGGCGAGCTGCCCGGCCAGCGCCCGGCGTTCCTCGATGGCATCCATGTCGACCCGAACGACGTGTTCGACGTGATCGACAACGTGGTGTTCATCCAGGCGAAGTTCCACGACATCGACGAAGAGCTCGACGACAAGCAGATCCCGTGGGAACCCGTGCTCCGCGCGCTGAAGGACGCCGGGTACACCGGCTACCTCTCCAGCGAGTACGAGGGCGAGCGCGAGCCGTGGCGCTCGATCGAGCAGGTGCGCCGCCAGCACTCGCTCATCCGCCAGATCGCCGACCGGCTCTGAGGCGGCCGCCGTGCCGAACGGACTGATCCACGACGACAGCCTCCGTCCCCACCCGGACGGTCTCGCGCTGCGGCTGACGATCCCCTGGTACCGCAGCCTGTGGCTGTCGTCGGTCACGTCGCTCGACCTCTCCGTCGACGGGGAGCGAGTGGATGCCAACGACCTCCAGTTCGAACTCGGCGACCGCCGCTACCGGCTCGACGAGCTGCCCGAGCAGAGCGAGACGCTGTGGTTCCTGCAGCAGCACCCGACGCTGGTGGCCCGTCTCGCCGAGCCCGTCGCCCTCGGCGAGACGCACGAGGTCGTGCTGCACGGCGAGCTGCGCCTGCCGTACATGCAGATCGCGCCCGGGGTCGACGGCGGACCCGGGATGTACGTCCCGAACGTGGTCCACGACGTGAAGACGCTGACGGTCGTCGACGCGGATGCCACGCCCCCGGCGCTCGTGCACGAGGTGGCGCCCGCGCCCCCCGCGACCGACGACGACCCGTTCCAGCTGGGGCTGACGCTGTACTCCGCCAGTGCGGAGTTCCGCGCCGGATGGTACGACTTCGACGGCCTGCTCGACCGGGTCGCGGAGCTCGGGATCGGACCGGGCATCGAGATCGTGGCATCCCAGATGGTCCCGACCTATCCGGTCGTCGGCGACGACTTCGTGCGCACGTGGCGCGCGGCGTTCGACCGGCACGGGTTCGTCGCGAGCTCGTTCGGGGCCAACCTCGACATGGGGCGCCGGCGCGATCGCGACATGACGCCGGACGAGGAGTTCGCCTTCTCGACCCTCATGTTCGAGGGGGCGAAGAAGCTCGGATTCCCGCTCGTGCGCATCCAGTCGGCCAAACCCGACCTGCTGCGCCGGCTGCTGCCGATCGCGGAGGACCTCGAGCTGAAGCTGGCGTACGAGATCCACGCGCCGATGGGCCCTAACGCCGATCCGATCCTGCGCGTGCGCGAGACGTACGCCGAGCTCGACTCGCCGCTGCTGGGATTCGTCGCCGACTTCTCCTCGACCATGCACGCGATGTCGCCGACCCTGCTGCGGGCCGTCCGCCGCGCGGGCCTCGACGACGACGCGGTCGCGCGTCTCCAGGAGATCTGGGCGACGGATGCCACCATGCAAGCGCGTCAGCAGGAGTTCCTCGGCTACCTCCGCGGCCGGGACTTCGACCCGGGGCGCCTCGGCGCGTTCGCGCACCTCGCGTTCAACATGCACGGCCGCGTCGACCCGCGCGAGTGGGCCGACATCATGCCGCAGATCCTTCACGTGCACGCCAAGTTCTACGACATCGACGACGACGGCCAGGAGCCGGCGATCGACTACCCCGAACTCGTGCGCGTGTTCGTCGAGGGCGGGTACCGCGGCTTCTGGTCGAGCGAGTGGGAGGGCCACGCGTTCGCCGAACTCGGCGAGGTCGACCCGCTGCTGCTCGTGCGGCGCCAGCACGACCTCATCCGCGCCTCGATGCGGGCGGTGCCGGCAGTCTGACCGGTCAGCCCCTCAAGAATCCTCTAAACGTGCTAATCGGAGGCTGAGATTGGTGCATTTGGCGGAAAGAAGGGGTCTTGGTCGTGGTCCCTATCGCTCCGCCAGCGGACTCGAATCGTCCGGTGACAGGACGGTCCTTGCCCCGCTTTAGTCCGCCGACACCGTGAGGTAGACCGTGCGTGACAGCCGGTCGAGGAGGTCGGGCCAGGCGTAGGTGTCGTGCGGGCTCGCCGTCGCGGTCACGCCGAGGCCGAGGTAGCGCACGCACAGGCTGTAGAAGATCTCGAACGCCCAGTGGGCCCTGTCCGGTGCCAGCTCGACGCGATGCTCCTCGGCGGCCGCCAGTAGGGCGCGGATGAACACCCCCTGCCCGGCATCACCGGACACGCGCCCGCGCTCGAGGATCTCGGCATCCTCCACGCCCAGCAGGAAGAACGGCGACAGCAGGTCGCGGTTCTCGCGCAGGATCGCCGCGTAGGCGGTGACGATCGCGGACGTCGCCGCCGCGAAGCTCGCGGCCCCCACGCCGGCCGCGCCGACGCGCTCCGCGGTCTCGCCGTCGAGGCGGTCGAACTCCTGGCTCTGGATGAGCCTCAGCAGCCCCGCCTTGCTGGACACCCGGCCGTAGATCGACCCGATGGACACCTCGGCCCGTGCGCTGACCTCGGCGAGCGAGAACTGACCGGTCCCGCGCTCGTGCAGGAGCTCGAGGACCGCGGCCCGCACCTTCGCGAAGGAGTCGCGGCTGCGCTGCTGCTTGGGCTCGGATACACCGCGCACGGGAACTCCCGTCCTCAGGCCGTCAGTTCCACGAGGATCGCGGACTGCGGCGGCAGGGGAACGTCCAGCTGGAGCGCGCCCGTGTCGGACACCGTCACCGGCTGCGGGCCGTGGGCTACGCCGTCCAGCGACGTGATGGTCGCGTGCACCGTGGCATCCGTCCAGGGAAGGTTGTGGACCTCGATGCGCACGGACTCCACCCCCGCAGATGCCAGCTCCCGACGCTGTGGGGGCAGGGTCAGCCCCAGCTCGATCCGCTGCTCGCCGATCGGGATGCGGAACGTGAAGCGGTCCTCCTCGCGCGGCGCGAGCGCACTGTCGGGGGCGACGTAGTTCGCCACCAGGACCCGCACGGTGTCTCCGTCGCGGCCGGCGGCCACCGCCAGGCCCGACTCGTCCCCGCCCGAGGCGGCGAGACGTCGCCCGGTCAGGGCGCGTCCGGCCAGGGCCAGCGCGTGGGAACGCTCATCCGGGTTGCCGTCGACGTCGCCGACCCCGCCCGGGTCGACGAAGCCGTAGTGCGGGTCGCGTCCGCTGTCGGCGCGGAAGAAGAACGCGTGGTCGATCACCGTGTCCTGCAGGTAGATCGCCGTCGCGGCCTGGAACGCGCCCTTCTCGGCGGCCGGTGCGGAGCTGCTGGGAACCGCGAGGTAGTTCCAGTACGAGAGCGCCAGGTCGGTGTCGGTGAACCCGTGCCGGTCGAGCACCTCCCGCAGCTGCTGGGACACGTAGCGGTAGTCCAGCGGATCGCGGCTGCCGTCGGTGAACCACAGGAACGAGAAGAAGTGGAGGGGGAGGTCGTTCTCGCGCACGAACTCCAGGAAGCCCTCGCGGTAGGGCGCGTCGGCTTCGAGCGCGAAGGCGAGGGAGGGGCCGCCGACCGTCAGGGTGGCATCCACTCGGAAGACCGCCTCGCAGAACGCGCGGTACATCGCGTAGAACTCCTCGGGCTGCCCCGCGAAGTGCAGAGGTCCGAAGTCGGGCTGGTCGCCGAACTCGTAGATGCGGATGGGCTTCGCGGGCCCGCCGGCCCACCCCTGGGAGTAGTGGCGGACGATGTGCTCGACGACCCGTCCGTAGAGCTCGACGTCCTCGGCCGGGAGCTTGTTCTTCGGGATGGAGCTGGCCACCGTGAACATGACCTCGGCGCCGATCGCGTGCACCGCGTCCACCCACTGGTCGCTCGCGGTGAAGTTGTAGCTCGCCGGGTCGTCGGGATCGGCGCTCCAGTCGGGGAACAGGCTCGTCGGGTTGTCGCGGGTGTCCAGGCGCGAGACCCAGTCGAACGAGCGGACGACCGTCACCCCGGCCTCGCGCCACAGGGGCGTCATGTCGGGGAATTCGGGGTATCCCTCGGCGGGGCCGGGGACACCGCCGACGCCGTTCAGTGGCCGGAAGGCGCTCTCGCGGGCGGCATCCACGACGAGGGTGCGGGTGGGGGTGTGCGACACGTGCGTCTCCTCGGAGGGTCTCAGTAGGGCATCCGCAGGAGGCGGTTCGCGTACTCGTTGGCGATGGGCTCGTCGTGGCGGAGGTGCTCGATGCGCGCGCGGTAGGTCTCCTCGGTGACGGAGTCGAACTCCTCGAGCATCGACTCGATCGACCGCTCGTGCACCGCGCGCACGCGCGGAAGGCGGCGCTTCATGAAGTTGAGCTGCGCGTCGAGCAGGGACTGGTCCTTCGCGAGTTCCTGCGCGAGCACGACCCCGTCCTCGATGCTCATCGCCGCCCCGGACCCGAGGTACGGGGTCATCGTGTGCGCCGCGTCGCCGAGGATCATCACGCGCCCGCGGAACCACGGGTACGGCACCCACACGGTCGAGTAGGGCGTGTAGGCCACGTTCTCGGCGTGCCGGACGTCTTCGAGCGCGTCGGACAGGAACTCCGACCCGCGGGTCAGGTCGGCCGCGCGGTCGTGCATGATCTCGGCCATCTTGCTCGCGTCGTAGCGCGGGCGCCCCTCCTCCGCCACGGTCAGCACCATGTACATGAGGTCTTCCGACAGGGGCGTGAGCATGATCTTGCCGCCGTAGCCCTGGCAGATGATCGGCTGCATGATCTTGCGGCGGTTCGGGAGTCCCGCGCGCCACGCCACCCCGCCGACCGGGCGGGGAGCGTACTTCTCGCCGAAGTACTCGCGACGGATCTGCGAGTGGAGCCCGTCGAAGCCGAGCACGAGGTCGTAGTCGGCGCGGTCGCCCGAGCTGAACGTGACCGTGGCCTTGTCGGCATCCTGGGCGATGTCGGCGACGGTCGTGCTCATCCGGAACGTGCACCCGTTGGCGAGGGCGTGCTTCGCGGCGAGCTCGAGGAAGGCGATCCGCGACATCGTCACGCAGCCGGGGAGCCCCTCGTCCCGTGTCCCGTAGCTCATGGTGCTGAGGAGGTTGCCGTCGGCGTCGTAGTTGTCGATCCCGGGGGCCGGGTGGCCGATCTCGAGGACGTCCTCCAGGAGACCGATGTCCCGTACCGCGCGCAGGCCGTTGATGCGCAGGCCGAACCCGACGCCGGCGACGCTGATCTCGGGTTTGTCGTCGATGACGTCGACCTTCGCGCCGATCCGGGCGAGGGCCGAGGCCGTGCTCAGGCCTCCGATCCCGGCGCCGACGATCAGGATCCTCAAGGGGTGTGCCATGGCGTGCTCCTCTCTGAGCAGACATCGGGCGTCGACGCGGTGCTCGCCGGGGCGCGATTACCGAATCAGGACGATGGTTCGGATTTCGAGAGTAGCCACGACCCCCGGCGAACGGCGACCGATGGGGGCGGTGGCTTCCCGATGCGGTCCATCACCGTCCCTGATGCGCCGCCGGTGTCACTGCGGCGTGTGCCCCGCGGCGATGAGTCGGCCGGCCTCGGCGAAGAGCCCTCGCATCCATTCGTGCTCGGGATCCCGCGTGTGGGATGGATGCCACCACAGCGCGCTCACCAGGGGCGTCGCCACGAACGGGAGCGGAACGACACGGATGCCGCCGATGCGCAGGAGATGCGGCGCGAGGGCCGACTGCACGAGGCCGACGCGGCGGGTGCCGCTGACGAAGTGTCCGACCGAGAGGAAGCTCTCCAGGACCACCTCGATGTGCGGCTCCACGCCGAGCTGCTGGATCTGGCGCGCCGCGGACGTGAACGCGGAGCGCGACTGGAAGGTCAGCACCCAGGGGAGGTCCGCGAGGTTCTTCATGGTGAGTTCCGCGCCGACCTCGGTGTTGTCGTCGGACACGACCGCGTACCAGTCGTCCTGCCACAGGTCGAGGTAGGGCAGCTCCGACACCGGGCCGTGGGGGATCACCATCGCGTCCGCCGAGCGCAGTCGCGTCGCGGCGTCCTCCACGATGCCGGGGTTGTGCAGCATGTAGCGGAACCGCACCCCGGGCGCGCGCTCGGCGGCGAGGCGCGACACGATCGTGCCGACGGTGACGAAGCCGTAGTCCGAGCCGTAGATCGAGAACTCGCGCGTCGATTCCGCGGGCGACCAGGACGCCTGGCTCTCGAACACGCGCCGTGCGGCTTCGAGCGCCGTCGTGGTGTGGTCGGTCAGGCGCACGGCGAACGGGGTGAGTTCGTACGTGTTGCCGCGGCGGGCGAGGATCTGGTCGTTGAAGTGGACCCGCAGCCGCGCGAGCGAGGCGCTCAGCGCCGGTTGGCTCAGGTGGAGGCGGTCGGCTGCTCGCGTGACGCTGCGCTCGGTCAGCAGGGCGTCGAGCGCGATGAGCAGATTGAGGTCGAGTCGCGACAGCGTCGCATGATCGGTCACCACGATGTGATCCTTCGCTCGGATATGCGTCCCGCCAGTGTATCCACCGTGTCTATGCGCCGCACGAGTGGCATCGTGGGGATGGATGCCAACGCTCCGGCGGGTCTTATGTGCTCTATCCGCAAGACTTATGTGCTTTTTCGGCGCATCCGTCTAATACTGAGGAACACAGCACAGGCGCTCCACCGAAGGGGCCGCCGACAACGTCGTCAGAAAGGCTGGCCATGACTCAACCCCGCCGTCGCGTCACGCGGCTCGTAAGTCTCCTCGCTCTCCCCGCAACCGCCGCCCTGGTCCTCGCCGGATGCTCCGGCTCCGGCGGTGGGGACGCCGGCTCGGGAGACGGGAAGTCCTTCACCTTCACGTTCGCCACCTCGAACAACCTCGAGAGCCCGTACCAGACGCTGGCCAACGAATACCAGCAGTCGCACGAGGGCGTCACGATCACCACGAACCCCACGCCGAACGACAAGTACGGCGAGACGATCCGCACGCAGCTGCAGGCCGGCAACGCCTCGGACGTCATCCAGACCACGCCCGGCTCGGGCGACGCCCGCAGCATCCTCCCGCTCGCGGAGGCCGGCTTCCTCGAGCCGCTCGGCGACACCGCGAAGAACCTCATCATCCCGGGCAGCGAGTCGGTCTACACCGTCGACGGCAAGATCTACGGCCAGCCCCTCGACTTCACGATCGGCGCCATCGTCGCGAGCCTCGGCACCGCCAAGATGAAGGGCCTCACCGACTTCCCGACCACGATGAGCGAGTTCACCGCGGCGTGCTCGTCGATGCAGGGTCAGGGTGCCTCGCTCCTCGCTCTCGCCGGCGCCGCCGGCCCCAACGTGGGTCTCACCATCCAGGGCATCTCGGCGACCCGTGTCTACTCGTCCACGCCCGACTGGAACCAGCAGCGCGCCGACGGCAAGGTGACCTTCGCCGGCAGCCAGGGCTGGAAGGACACCCTCCAGACCTTCGTCGACCTCAAGGACGCCGGCTGCTTCCAGCCCGGTGCCGAGGGCGGTGGCTTCGACGCCATCACCAACGGCCTCGCGCAGGGCACCTCGGTCGGCAGCTTCATCCCGTCCGGTGCCGCGGTCGAGATCTCCAAGGCGGCGCCGCCGGAGGCCGAGTTCGCCGTCGAGCCCTTCCCGGCCAAGAGCGGCAAGCCCATGGTCCTCGGCAGCTCGAACTACACCCTGTCGATCAACGCCAAGGCGAAGAACAAGCAGGCCGCGGAAGACTTCCTCGCCTGGATGGCCGAGCCCGAGCAGCAGCAGCGCTACTACGAGCTCTCCGGCGAGCTGCCGGTGTCGGCCTTCGACAAGCTCGACCTCAGCGGCACCATCTACGCCCCCGTGGCCGACCTGCTGAAGAACAAGCAGTACACGCCGCTGCCGAACAACATCTGGCCCAACCCCTCGGTCTACGAGGCGCTGCAGACCGGCGGCCAGGGACTGCTCACCGGTCAGACGACCATCGACCAGGTGCTCCAGAGCATGGACGCCGCCTGGGGCAACTGACCTCCTCCGCCGCCCGGGACCTGTGAGTACCCGGGCGGCGGAGCCGCACCCTTCCCCACGGAGACGAGGACGTCATGAGCACAACCCTTCGACCGAGCGAGGCTGCTCGGACCGAGACCGAACGCGTGGTGCTGCCGCGCCGGGGACGGCGCCGCGCGCCGGCTCCGCGACGCCCCGGACTGCTGAAGTTCGGCCACTGGTGGTGGGCCCTCCCCGGCATCCTCTTCGTCATCGGCATCCACTACGTCGCCACGAGCGTCGGCGGCTTCTTCGCCTTCACGAACTGGACCGGCATCGGCGCCTTCCAGCTGATCGGCCTCGACAACTTCGTCAAGATCTTCCAGGACCCCACCAAGCTCGGCGCCCTGGGGAACACGCTGTTCCTCGCCTTCGGCTCCGTGATCCTCAGCAACATCCTGGGCCTGGCCTTCGCGCTCGGCCTGAACCGCGGTCTCAAATCCCGCTACGTGCTGCGGACCCTCTTCTTCATGCCGGTGGTGCTCAGCCCCCTGGCGACCTCGTACATCTGGAAGTTCATCTTCGACTACAACGGTCCGCTCAACATCGCGCTGCGCGGGATGGGCCTCGGCAACGTGGCCCGCGCGTGGGTCGCCGACCCGACGTGGGCGATCTGGACCGTGCTGATCGTGCTGGTGTGGCAGAACATCGGCTTCGCGATGGTCATCTACATGGCGGGCCTGGCCGCGGTGCCGGTCGAGATCGAAGAGGCCGCGGCCATCGACGGCGCCAACCTCTGGCAGCGCTTCTGGCACGTGACCCTGCCGTCCATCCGCCCCGCCGTCGCGATCGCCACGACCCTCGGCCTCGTCAACGGCCTGCGCGTCTTCGACCAGATCATGGCCCTGACCGGCGGCGGTCCCGCCGCGGCCACCGAGACGCTGGCGACGCAGGTGTACAAGCAGTCGTTCGCCCTCGGCAACTTCGGCTACGGCGCAGCGCTCGCGCTGCTGCTGACGCTCATCATCCTGGTCTTCGCCGTCGTGCAGCAGCGCGTGACCGCCGGTCGTTCCGAGGAGTCCTGACATGTTCCGCTACACCAAGCTCACCGCGCTCCGCGAGTTCGGCTTCTGGCTCCTCGCGCTGGTGTTCCTCCTGCCGTTCTACTTCCTCATCACGACGGCGCTGAAGTCCGACCGCGAGGTCATCACGTCGTCGACCCTGGCGCCCCCGGCCGCCCCCGACTTCGGCAACTTCATCAAGGTCCTCACGGCCACCGGCAATTCCAACGTCGTGATGGGTCTCGTCAACAGCATCGTGATCACCGCCGGCAGCATCGTCCTGATGGTGCTCCTCGGGTCGCTGACCGGATACGTCATCGCCCGCAGCACCCGCCGCTGGAGCCGCGCCGTCTACTACCTGTTCCTCGTCGCGATCGTGCTGCCCACGCAGCTGGGCACCGTGCCGCTCTACATCGGAGCCCGCTCGCTCGGACTCACCGGCTCGGCCTGGGGCATGATCATCCTCTACACGGGGATGCTGCTCCCGCTGGCGATCTTCCTCTACGCCGGATTCTTCCGCGGGCTCGGCACCGAATACGAAGAGGCGGCCACCATCGATGGGGCGAACCGCACGCAGATCTTCTTCCGGATCGTCCTGCCGCTCATGTCGCCGGCCACCGGCACGGTCGCGATCCTCGCGGGCCTCATCGTGTGGAACGACTTCTTCACGTCGCTGATCTTCCTCGGCGGCTCCGCCAACCAGACCCTTCCGGTCGCCATGTACTACTACATCGGCTCGCTGGTGTCGGCCTGGAACCAGATCTTCGCGATCGTCATCGTCTCGATGGTGCCGATCCTCGCCTTCTACCTCTTCGCGCAGAAGCGCTTCATCCAGGGCTTCGCCGGCGGCCTCAAGGGCTAGGGCGCACCCCGATGGATGCCAGGACCCCTGGCATCCGTCGGTCGTCGCGCCCGCACAACGAAAGGACCCCCATGTACCAGCTCGCTCCGAACATCGAACTGCTCTTCACCGAGGCCGGCGACTACCACGACCGCGTGCGCGCGGCGGCCGCCGCCGGCTTCGACGCCGTCGAGTTCTGGGGGCCGACCGGCGTCGACGCGCCCGCGACCCCGAAGGACCTCCCGGCCCTCAAAGCCGCGCTGGAGGAGACCGGTACGCAGCTCACCGCGCAGCTCGCCGAGCCGCGGACCCAGTTCATGATCCCGCCGTGGGACCACTCGGAGTTCTACCGCAAGCTCGACGAGGGTGTCGCGATCGCCCAGGACCTGGGCTGCCCGCGCATCGTCGTCGGCAGCGGCACGGGCTTCGGCGGCTGGAAGCGCCAGGTGCAGCTCGACAAGCTGATCGAGATCTACCGGAAGGCCGTCGCGCAGATCGACGGCTCGGGCGTGACGCTCGTGCTCGAGCCCGTGAACGTCCGCGTGGACCACCCGGGGTCGCTGCTCGACCGGACGTCGGAGGCCGTCTATGTCGCGCGCGGCGTCGACTCGCCGCAGTTCGGCGTGCTCTACGACATCTACCACTCGGCCGTCGAGGGCGAGGACATGGAGGCGGAGCTCGCGAACGCGGGCGACCTCGTCAAGTACGTGCAGCTCGCCGACGCCCCCGGGCGCGGGGAGCCGGGGACGGGCGACCTCGACTGGGCCGAGCGTTTCCGCCTCCTGCGCGCGAGCGGCTACGACGGGCCGATCGGCCTGGAGTACTACCCGACCACCGAGTCCGCGGCATCCGTCGCCCACATCGTCGAGCTGGGGCGGACGGCATGAGCGCGCGCGAGTACCCGGAATCGGTCGACGTCGCGATCGTCGGTAGCGGCCCGACGGGCGCCGCGTACGCCCGCGTGCTCTCGGAGCGCGCACCCGGCCTGACCGTCGCGATGTTCGAGGTGGGCCCGACCGTGTCCGACCCGCCCGGCGCGCACGTCAAGAACATCGCCGAGCCGGCCGAGCGCACGCGCGCGCAGGTGGCGTCCGAGGGCCCGGGGGAGCGCGGCGAGAAGGTCGCCAGCCCCGGTGCCGCCAAGGCCGGGGTGCGCGGGGCGCGTCCCGGAACGTTCCTGCTCGACGACGGTTACGTCTTCGAGGGCGAGGACGGCCTGCCGGTCGCGGCGATGTCGAGCAACGTCGGCGGCATGGCCGCCCACTGGACCGGCGCGTGCCCGTGGCCGAACGAGAGCGAGCGCATCGCGTTCCTCCCCGACATGGACGAGCTCCTCGTCGAGGCGGAGCGTCTCCTCGGAGTCACGCGGAACGCCTTCGATTCCGCCCCGTTCGGGGAGATCGTGCGCGAGCGTCTCGCGGCCGCGGTCGACGCCGGCCGTACCGAGGCGACGAAGGTGCAGCGGATGCCACTCGCCGTGCACCGGCGCGACGACGGCCGTCTCGTGTGGTCGGGCTCGGACGTCGTCCTGGGGGACGTAACGCGGGCGAACCCGGCCTTCACGCTCCTCGACGAGTCGCTCGTGACCTCGGTGGTGCTCGCCGACGGCCGCGCCGCGGGGGTGGTCGTGCGCGACCTCCGGTCGGGCGAGGAACACGAGATCGCCGCGCGGGCGGTCGTCGTCGCCGCCGACGCACTGCGCACCCCCCAGCTGCTGTGGGCGTCGGGCGTCCGCCCGGCCGCCCTCGGGCGCTATCTCAACGACCAGTCCCAGGTCGTCTACGCCTCGCGCCTGCGCGACGTCGCCCCGCTCGGGGACGACTCCCCGACGACGGGGCTCGCCGAGTACAGCGGCGTCAGCTGGGTGCCCTTCACCGACGCCGTGCCGTTCCACGGCCAGATCATGCAGCTCGACGCCTCGCCGATCGCGCTCGCCGAGGACGACCCGGTCGTCCCCGGGTCGATCGTCGGTCTCGGCCTCTTCTGCGCGAAGGACCTGCGGGCCGACGACCGGGTCGAGTTCGACGACGCGCACGTGGACGGGTACGGGATGCCGGCTCCCCGCATCCACTACGTCCTCACCGATCGCGACCACGAGGTGATCGAACGCGCCCGCGCGGAGATCACGCGTCTGGCCGAGGCGGTCGGCGACCCGGTCGGCGACCGGCCCTTCACCCTGCCGCTCGGCTCGTCGCTGCACTACCAGGGCACCACGCGCATGGGGACCGAGGACGACGGGACGAGCGTGTGCGACGTCGACAGCCAGGTCTGGGGCGTCCCGGGTCTGTTCGTCGCCGGGAACGGCGTCATCCCCACCGCGACGGCGTGCAATCCGACGTTGACGTCCGTGGCGCTGGCGGTCCGCGGGGCGCGCGCGATCGTGGCATCCCTCGTCTGATTCCTTGCTTATGCAGGAAACCGACATTAGACTGTAGAAATCAAGACAAAGAGGTCTGCGGCTTCGGCCGCACCGACGAGGAGGTCGCGGTGATCCCGGATCGCATCATCGAACAGGGCACGCTGAGCGTCCGCGACGGACGGGCGGCCGTCGAAGTCCGCCTTCCCTGGTACCGCGCGCTCCCGGCATCCTGCATCTCCGCCGCGAAGCTCACGATCGACGGCGCCGAGGCTCCGGCCGAGACGCTGCGCTGGCAGATGAACGGCGCGGAGTTCACGTTCGCCGAGATGAAGACGAACACCGAGCAGTGGTGGTTCCCCACCGACTCCGCCGTGCTCTCGGGCGACCTGGAGGTGGACGCCGGCGAGCACGAGGTCCGCGTCGACCTCGAGCTCTACATCCCGTACATCATCATCGCCGACGACCAGGTGCTCCACATCGAGGAGCACGACACCAAGACGATGACGGTCCGTCAGGCCGAGGAGGCGCTCGCATGACCGCGGCGAAGGGCACGCCCATCCAGGGCGTCACGCTGTACAGCTTCACCCGCGCGTTCCACGGGCGTGAGTACGACCTCGACCAGCTCATCCGCAAGACCGCGGCCGAGGGCTTCGGGCCGGGCCTCGAGATCATCGGGTTCTCCAGCTTCCGCGGCTTCCCCGAGATCGACGACCACTTCGCCGGACGCTTCTCCGACCTGATCGACGAGGTCGGCCTGGTCCGCACCTCGCTCGCGGTCAACGCCGACATCGGTCTGCGGCCGGACAAGCTCATGGACCAGGACGAGCTCATCGCCTACATGCGCCGCCAGATCGCGGCGGCGGCGAAGCTCGGTTTCCCGATCGCCCGCGTGCAGATCTCGCTCACGCCGGACTCGATGGAGGCTCTCGCGCCCATCGCCGAGGAGTACGGCGTGACCCTGGCGCTCGAGGTCCACGCCGACCAGTACGCCTCGCACCCGCGGATCCTCGCGCTCCGCGACCGCTACGAGCAGGTCGGGTCGCCGTTCCTCGGCTTCACGATGGACTGGGGCGCCACGGTCACCGGCTTCGCGCCTTCGCTCCTCGAGGCGTACCGACGCCGCGGCGCGTCGGAGGAGCTGCTCGCCGCCGTCGTCGCCCTGTGGGACGAGTACTACGAGCAGGGCCCGCCCGCCGACCAGGCCGACCACGGCCAGCGGTTCGGCCGGTTCATCGGCCTCTCGCACCAGTTCGGCCGTCCCGACCTCGGGATCGATCTCGGCATCAACGGCACGGGCCTCTTCGGCCCGGCGCGGGTCGACGACTGGCTCGAGATCATGCCGTGGGTGCGTCACGTGCACGGCAAGTTCTTCGGCATCGACGAGAACGGCCAGGAACCCTCGGTCCCCGTCGCCGACCTCATCACGCTGCTCGTCGACAACGGCTACAGCGGCGCGGTCTCGAGCGAGTACGAGGGCTGGCACTGGAACCACTGGCAGAGCCCGTTCGAGATCATCCGCGCCGAGCAGGCGATCCAGCGCACGGCCGCCGAGGCCGCCGGCTCCCGGATGATCACGGATGCCGCCGAGGCCCGGCGCGCCATCGACGCCCACCTGTCGCACGCCGTGCGCGCCTGACCCCCGAAAGGACACCGCCATGACGGACGGCATCGCCGGGACCGGCATCCAGCTCGGGACCACCCTCTACTCGATGACGAGCGAGTTCGCCGCGGGGCTGTACACCCCCGAGACGCTGATCCGCGAGGTGCACGACCAGGGCATCGGCCCGGGCGTGGAGTTCAACTTCGCGCAGCTGCTGCGGTCGTACCCCGACGTGGACGACGACTTCGTGAAGCTGTGGTTCGACTCGCTGGAGAAGTACGGCCTCGAGGCCAGCGCGGTCGGCACCAACCTCGACATGGGGCGCCGCAAGGACCGCGACATGACGCCCGACGAGGAGCACGACTTCTTCGCACGCCAGCTGAAGTCGGCGCACACGCTCGGCTTCAAGCGAGTCGTCATCCGTTCGGCCGGCAAGGAACTGCTCCGCCGCCTGCTGCCCCTCGCCGAGAAGTACGACCAGAAGCTGGGCTACGAGATCCACGCGCCCTCCGGCCCGAACGACCCGAAGGTGCTCGAGATCCGCGAGGTGTACGAGGAGCTCGGCAGCGACCGCCTCGGCTTCACCGCCGACTTCTCCTCGACCATGCACTCCCTCTCCCCGACGCTGCTGCGCACGCTCGGCCAGATGGGCATGGACGAGAAGCACTTCCCCGTTATGGACGAGATCTGGCACGAGCCGACCCCCATGCACGTGCGCAACCAGAAGTTCGAGGACTACCTCTCGGGAGAGGGTGTCGACCCGCTGCGTTTCGGGCCGTTCACGCGCCTCGCGTTCAACATGCACGGGCTGGTGGCGCCGGAGGAGTGGCTCGACATCATGCCGCAGATCTTCCACGTCCACGCGAAGTTCTACGACATCGGGGCCGACGGCCAGGAGCCCGCCATGGACATTCCGCGCATCGTGAAGCAATTCGTCGAGGGCGGATACCAGGGCTACCTCTCCAGCGAGTGGGAGGGCCACGCCTTCAGCGACCTCGGCGAGAGCGACCCGATCGACCTCGTCAAGAAGCAGCACGCCCTCATGCGCACCGCCATCGAAGAAACCGTCGCCGCGCGCCAGCCGGCCTGACACCCATCACCAACGAAGGAGTACCCGTGTCGAACACCACCACCGAGGCATCCATCTCGGACCTCGTCGCCGAGATCGCGCGCCTGCGCGAGCAGGTCGAGGCCGCCCAGTCCCTCGCGCAGCGCGCCGAGGACCGCGGACAGGTCGAGAACCTGTTCAACCGCTACATGTTCCTGCACAACGCGTTCGAGGACGAGCAGATCATCCCGATGTGGGTGAAGGAGGGCACCGAGGGCATCCGCGCGCGGTACACCAACGCCGGTCAGTACACGACGTGGCAGAGCGTGACCGACTACCACCGCGGGCGCCCCCACCCCGAGGGCAAGCTCATCCTCCACACCACCAACACCCCCGTGATCGAGGTCGCCGCCGACGGCAAGACGGCCAAGGGCGTCTGGCTCATGGCCGGCACCGAGTCGGGCCTGACCGACCCCAAGGTCGCCGAGGAGTTCCCCGACATGTACTCGCCCGACGAGGTGCTCGGCAAGAAGGTCTGGGCGCACTGGGTGTGGTGCAAGTACGCCATCGACTTCCTCAAGCAGGACGGCGAGTGGAAGTTCTGGAAGTTCCGCTGCTACGAGCTCGCCCGTGCCCCCTTCGAGGAGAACTGGGTCAGCTTCGGCCTGAAGAACCAGGGCGCGTTCGACCTCGACCTGATGTACTTCGGCGACGACGGCAAGCCGGTCTTCATGCCCCCGGCCGACGAGCCGGTGCCGTCGAAGAACCACCCGTACAGCCCCGAGACGACGCAGAAGCTCGAGCCCGTGCCCCCGGTCGCGCACGAGCACTTCGTCGACACCTTCGCCTAGGAGTCCCCGTGGCCACCCACAACTCGCTCTTCGCCGAGAAGGACGTCCGTCGTACCGACGACGGGCTCGCCGTCTCGGTGCAGCTGCCGTGGTACCGGAGCCTCTGGCTGTCGGCCGTCGACGGCGTCGCCGCCTCGGTGAACGGTGTCGCGGTCCCGACCGAGGACCTCCGGTTCTCGCTCGAGGGCCGTGAGTACCGCGTCGAGGAGCTGCCGGAGCAGTCCGACACCCTGTGGTTCGTCGCCGACCGCCCCGACGTGCTGATCCACCTCGACACGCCGCCCGCGGCGGGAGAGAAGATCACCGTCGAGGTCGTCCTGACGATGCGTCTGCTCTACATGCAGATCATGCCGGGCGTCGACGGCGGACCCGGCCGGTACGTCACGAACCGCGTGCCGGTCGAGCGCGAGTTGGTGCTGGCATGACCTCCGCCCAGCCCCTGCGCGTGGCGATGATCGGCTACGGCTTCATGGGGGCCGCGCACTCCGTCGGGTGGCGGCAGGCGCCGCATGTGTTCGATCTGGCGCGCCCGGTCGAGATGACGGTGGTCGTCGGTCGGAACGCGGATGCCGTGGCATCCGCCGCCGCGAAATGGGGCTGGGCGGAATCGGCCACCGATTGGCGCGAGGTGATCGAACGCTCCGACATCGACATCGTCGACATCGTGACGCCGGGCGACTCGCACGCCGAGATCGCGATCGCGGCGCTCGAGGCCGGCAAGCACGTGCTGTGCGAGAAGCCGCTGGCGAACACCGTGGCCGAGGCCGAGGCGATGGCCGAGGCGGCGGAGCGGGCGCGGGCGCGTGGCATCCGGTCGATGGTCGGATTCACGTACCGTCGCGTGCCGGCGGTGACGCTGCTGCGCGACATGATCGCCGAGGGGGCCGTGGGCACGGTGCAGCAGGTGCGCGCGGCGTACCGGCAGGACTGGCTCGTCGACCCCGGGATGCCGCTCGCCTGGCGCCTGCAGAAGGAGCACGCCGGTTCGGGGGCGCTCGGCGACATCGGTGCGCACATCATCGACATGACCCAGTTCGTCACGGGCCTCGGCGTCGACAGCGTCACCGGGACGCTCGAGACGATCGTGAAGCAGCGTCCGCTGCAGGCCGCCGGGTCGGGGCTGTCGGGCTCGGCCGGCGAGGGCGTCGGCGAGGTCACGGTGGACGACGCCGCGATCTTCACCGGGCGCCTGTCGAACGGCGCGCTGGCGTCGTTCGAGGCGACGCGCTTCGCGACCGGCCGCAAGAACGCCCTCACCATCGAGGTCTCGGGCGACCGCGGGGCGCTCGCCTTCGACCTCGAGGACCTCAACAGCCTGCGGTTCTACGACCGCACGGCCCCCGAGGGGTGCCAGGGCTTCACACAGATCCTCGTCACCGAACCCGTGCATCCGTACGTCGCGGCGTGGTGGCCCGCCGGTCACATGCTCGGCTACGAGCACGGCTTCACCCACCAGGTCGTCGACCTCGTCGCCGCGATCGACGGCGGGACCGACCCGCACCCGTCGTTCGCCGAGGGCCTCTCGGTGCAGCGGGTCCTCGACGCGGTCGAGCGCAGCTCCGCCGCGGCCGCCGCGTGGACGAGCGTGGCATCCCCCGTTCCGGTCTCCTGAAAGGTTTCGTCATGGCACGCCCGATCACCCTGTTCACCGGCCAGTGGGCCGACCTGCCCTTCGAAGAGGTCGCGCGTCTCGCGGGCGAGTGGGGCTACGACGGCCTCGAGATCGCCTGCTGGGGCGACCACATCGACGTCTCGCGCTGGGACGACGCCGAGTACGTGCAGTCGCGTCTCGACATCCTCGAGCGCAACGGCCTGAAGGTCTGGACCATCGCGAACCACCTCGTCGGCCAGGCCGTGTGCGATGACCCGATCGACGAGCGGCACCACGACATCGTGCCCGCCCGGGTGTGGGGCGACGGGGATGCCGAGGGCGTCCGGCAGCGCGCCGCGGAAGACCTCAAGAACACGGCGCGCTTCGCCGCGAAACTCGGGGTGAAGACGGTGACCGGGTTCACAGGGTCGTCGATTTGGAAGTACGTCGCGATGTTCCCGCCGGCCTCCGAGGCGATGATCGAGGCCGGCTACCGCGACTTCGCCGACCGGTGGAACCCGATCCTCGACGTGTTCGAGGAGGTCGGGGTCCGCTTCGCCCTGGAGGTGCACCCGTCCGAGATCGCGTACGACTACTGGACGGCGAAGAAGACCCTGGAGGCCATCGGCCACCGGAAGAGCTTCGGCTTCAACTTCGACCCGTCGCACTTCGTGTGGCAGCAGCTGGACTCGGTCGCGTTCGTCCTGGATTTTGCGGAGCACATTCTCCACGTGCACTGCAAGGAGTCGGTGACCAGCCTCGACGGCCGCAACGGCGTGCTCGGGTCGCACCTGTCGTGGGACAACCCGCGCCGCGGGTGGACGTTCGTCTCGACCGGGCACGGCGCCGTGCCGTGGGAACCGCTGTTCCGCGCGCTCAACGCGATCGGCTACGACGGCCCCACGAGCGTGGAGTGGGAGGACGCCGGCATGGACCGGCTCGTCGGCGGCCCCGAGGCCCTCGCCTTCGTCCGCAAGCTCGCCGAGATCACGCCGCCGCACCAGCTCTTCGACGCCGCGTTCTCGCGCAAGGACTGACGTGCTGAACGCTCTGATCCTCTCGGGGCACATGACCACCGAGCACGACAACGCCCACCGCAGCTTCCGCCTGCACAATCAGTGGATCACGACGCTCCTGGAGGACACCGGGCGCTTCAGAGTCCGCGTCGTCGAGGACCCGCGCGGGTTGCCGGCGAGCGTCATCGACAAGTACGACGTGCTGATCGTCGTGTTCGAGGGCCGAGACGGCTACCACGACATCGCGACCGGCTTCGGGGCGGAGACGGATGCCGCGATCCTCCGCTTCGTGCACGACGAAGGCAAGGGCATCGTGTGGTTCCACGGCTCCGCCGCCCAGGAGGACCGTTGGGGCTACCCCGAGGAGTACAACGTCATGCGCGGAGCCAAGCTCAGCGCGTGGGAGACGGGACTGCGCCCACGTCCGTGGGGCGAGGCGCTCCTGCGGACGGCCGAGCCCCGGCATCCCATCACCGAGGGCATCAACGAGACGTGGACCGTGACCGGTGACGACATCCTCGTCGGCGTGCAGATGTACGAGGGCGCCCAGGTGCTGCTGACGACGTTCGACGACCTCGAGGCGTACGAGAAGGCGCCGGTGTGGCCGATGTCGCATTACCCCGTCGACATCCCGCCGGAGGGCATCGCGGCGCTGCCGGGCATCAACACCGACCAGCCGCTCGCGTGGATCAACGAGTACGGCGCGGGCCGGTCGTTCACGATCACGATCGGGCACGACATCGACACGTTCCGGCGCATCGAGTTCATCCGGATGTTCCCGCGCGGTGTCGAGTGGGCCGCGACCGGCGAGGTCACGCTCACGGGCCCCGACCGCCGCGGCGACCGCCGCATCAACCCCTGGCCGTACTACAACGGCGAGGGGTGAGGCGGTCCGTGTCGGGCGATAAACGCCATTCGTTGCGAGACACTGTGCGTCTCGCCGTGTCTCGTGAGGAATCGCGTTTCTCGGTGGTGCGGGCGTGATCGGGATCGGCATCCTGGGAGCCGGCGGCATCGCGGAACGCGCGATGGTCGAACCGTCGCGGACGATCGACGGCGTCGAGGTCGTGGCCATCGGGGCGCGGGATCCGGAGCGGGCGCGCGTCTTCGCCGACCGGCTCGACCTCCCCGCGTGGGGCGACTACGACGCGGTGCTGTCCGATCCGCGTGTCGAGCTCGTCTACCTCGCGCTGCCGCCGATCGTCCACGCCGAGTGGGCGACGCGTGCCCTCGAGGCGGGGAAGCACGTTCTGTGCGAGAAGCCCCTGTCGGCGAACGGCACGACCGCCGCAGCCATCGCGGACACGGCGGATGCCAGTGGCCGACGCGCGTTCGTCGGCTTCCACTACCGCCTGCACCCGTTCATCGCGGACCTCCTCGCCACGATCGCGTCGGGGGTCCTCGGTGACGTGCAGCGGGTCGAAGTGGACTTCAGCATCCCGCACTTCGTCGTGAAGCCCGGCAACATCCGCCTCGACGGCGACCTCGCCGGAGGAGCCGTGATGGACGTCGGCTGCTACGCGGTCGATCTGCTCCGGGCGGCGTGGGGCGAGCCCGAGGTGGTCTCGGCGTCGGCGCGGACGTACGACACCGACCCCCGCATCGACCTGCAGACCGACGCCGAATTGCGGCTCCCGGCCGGCATCCCGGCCGCGGTCCGGGCGTCGTTCCTCGGCGACGACACCGGCGCGATGGAGGTGCGCGTCTTCGGGAGCGCCGCGTCGCTCCGGGCGACGAGCGTGATCGTGCCGCAGTGGGGCGCGACGCTGTCCGTGACCTCGCCCGAGGGCGCGGTGCTCCGCGAGGTCGCGGTCGACCCCGCCGAGAACAGCTACGCCCGGCAGCTGGAGCACCTGCGCGGCGCGCTGACCACCGGCGCTCCCAGCATCCTGGACGCGCGCCGTGCCGTCGGCACGATGCGCACGGTCGACGCGATCTACCGCGCCGCCGGGTTGTCGCCCCGCTGAGCGCGGTGCCATAGGGCGTGAGTCGCCAAGATTTGTCGCTTTCCGGCATGCCGAGGCGACAAATCCTGGCGACTCACGCGAAGGACGGAACCTCAGCCCAGCAGCGGCTGCAGCACCTTCTGCACGTACCATCCCGCGACCATCGTGCTCTCGGCGGGGTGGGGGCTCTGGTCGGACTCGACGACGATCCAGCCCCGGTAGCCGTGCTCGGCCAGCGCCCTGACGAAGCCCTCGAAGTCGACCAGCGCGCGCTCGTCGCTCGGCTCGTAGAACCAGCGCAGGATCTTGCGCGCACCGCCCTCCGTGCGGATGAACTGCTCCGCGTGCGGCGTCGACGCCTCGGCGTCGTCCACGGTCTCGCGGGCGTCCTTCAGCTGCACGTGCACGACGCGGTCCGCGTACCGCCGGTACAGCGCGACCGGGTCGATCCCGGCGATCGCGTACTCCGCGGTGTCGATCGCGAGCCCGACTTTCGCGGGATCCGTGGCGGCGAGCAGACGATGGATGCCATCCTCCAGACGCAGCGCGGAGAGGAAGTCCACGTGCAGGCCGAGGGCGATGCCGTCCGCGGCGACGGCCGAGCCGACCGTGTTCCACAGGTCGGCGAGCACGCCGATCTGCTCGTCGGAGAGCGGGCCCGTCTGCCACGCCGACGGCGCAGCACGCACCACCAGCACACTGCCGCCGAGGCGGCGCAGGGCATCTGCGAACCACCGGGCGGTGCGCACGATCTGATCCACCGACTCCGGGTTCAGCGGGTCGGGGCCGCGCCCCATCTCGACCTCGAAGCCCACGGAGGGGTCGTACACGTAGCTGCTCACGGCCTCGAGCGCGCACGCGGACAGCACCTCGCGGAACCCCTCGAGGGAGCCGTAGAGGTCGGCGATCTGCTGCGGCGTCCCGAGCGGCTCCCACGCGCCGAAGCTCACGGCGGTGAGCTCCACGCCCGAGAAGCCGCTGATCGACACGGTCTTGAACGCGCGCTCGTGCTCGCGCTTGCGCACGAACGAGTCGATGTTCGTGTCCCACTGGTTGACGGCGTAGGCCCAGCGCACGTCGCTCATCACGCCACCTTCTCGTTGTAGATGCCGTCCAGCACGTTCTTGGCGTACCAGCGCGAGATCGCGGTGCTCTCGGCGTAGTCGCCGCCGAGCTTGTCGGCCTTGTCGTGCTCGACGCTGATCCAGCCGGTGTACCCGTTGTCGCGCACCGAGCGCATCATCGCCTCGAAGTCGACGAGCCCTTCATCGGTGCCCATCTCGTAGAACCATTTCTCGGTCGTCTTCGCCGAGACCTCGGCATCCGGGAACATCCGATAGTCGTCGTTGACGTCCTTGTGGCGGGTGTCCTTGAAGTGGAAGCCGGTCACGCGCTCGTGGTGCTTCTCGTACACGGCGACCGGGTCGACGTCGGCGATGCAGTGCTGCGCGGTGTCGACGAAGAACTTCACGTAGCGCGGGTCGGCGTACGAGTAGAAGCGGTCGATCTGGTCGCGCGTGCGGATGCCGGCGTAGAACTCGTGGTGGCAGGTGAGGTTGACGCCGTACTGCTGCGTCAGCTCGCCGACCTTGCCCCAGATGTCGGCCGCGTGCTTGAGGCCGTCGTCGGGCACGCCGGCCTCGTCGAAGTAGCGCGACCCGGGCATCACGATGATGTTGTCGAGCTGGATGCCGGACCACATGTCCAGCGTCCGCTGGAAGTCCTCGAGGATCGTGGCGTGCGTCGCGGGCACCTCGGGCGCGTAGCGGTCGGGGGAGTAGTAGACGCCGTGGAACGTGTTGACGATCCGCTCGAGGCCCTGCTCCTGCACGAACTCCTGGTAGTTGGCCACCGACCCGTACTGCTCGAAGATCTGCCAGATCCGGAAGTCGAACGTGTCGATCGCGTCGAACCCGACCGCCGCGACCTGCTGCAGGAAGCGCTTCATCGCGAGGCGCGACTGCCATTGGTCGTAGGGTCCGGCGGGTCCTTGGGCCCGCCAGTGGTCCATATAGCTCCACTTGATGGGTCGATCGGTCATGGCGTGCTCGCTTTCTGCAGCGTTTCGGAGGGGTGACGGTCGGAGAGGAGACCGGCGGCCAGCGAGAGATGACGCGAGGTCGTCTCCCACGGGTCGTCGTCGAGCCACTCCTGGCCGCCCCACTCGCTGCAGAGCGTGCCGGTGAAGCCCGTCGCGGCGAGGGCGGTGCCCACGTCGCGGATCGGGTCGGAAATTCGATCGTCGGCGTCGTCGAGATCCCAGAACTTCAGGTGGACCCCGCCGAGCAGGGGCAGGACGGATGCCACATCGGCGATGTCCGAGCGCCCGAAGCGGACGAGCAGGTTCATGTACAACGTGTGCACCGGCCCCGGGACGCGCCCCGACCGCAGGTGGTCGATGACGGCGCCGTGGGTCTCGGGCTCACGCCAGTGGTCGCGCAGGCGCGCCACGAGAGCCGGGTCCACGCCACCGCGAGAGAGGGCGTCGAGGTAGGACACGGGGAGCGCCGGCATGAGCATGCTGATGTCCAGCAGCAGCCGGACGCGCTGGCTGTCGATCGCCGCGATCCGCGCGTACGCCTCGGGTACCGCGGCGGGAGTCCCGTGGCCCTGAGCCTCCTCGTACAGCACGAGGTCGTGCTCCTCGAGCAGCGGCAACGCGCGCTCGAGGAGCGCGCCCGCCTGGCCGAGGGGGAGACGCACGCCCTGCGCGCCGAGCGCGGCGGAGGTGCGCAGCTGCGGTTCGAGGAACGCCAGGCGCTCGTCGTCGGTGCGGCGGTGACGCCCGTCCCACTCGTCGATGCTCACGCCGACGATGCTCACGCGTCCGCCGGCGGCGTCGAGGCGGTCGCGCAGGGCGCGGGCCTCGGCGAGCGTGGCCGCCGGATAGCCGCGCCACAGCTGCCCGAGCTCCACCTCGATCGCGGAGGCGAGGCCGCGTTCGACGAGCGTCAGGGCGAGGTCGGGCGCCGTGCGCTCGGCGCGCACGACCTCGGGCGTGAGGTTGAACGCGCTCGCCGACAGCGTCCAGCCCGCGGGCAGCGCGCTCACGCGACGCTCCCGACGTCGCGCGAGACGCCCGTCGTCGGGGTCTCGGTGTCCAGCGCACGGGTGAAGAAGAAGGGAAGGGCGAGGGGCCCGTCGGGTCCGCCGTCGAGGTACGGCACCTCGAGACGGAAAGACACCGACACCTCGTGGATGCCAGGACTCGCGGCATCCGTCACGTGCAGGGCGACGCGGTCCTGTACGTGCCACCACCGGGTCTCGGACTCGAGGGCGGCGGGGTCGACGCGGCGGTCGCCGAGCTGGACCGTCGCGGGCAGGGGACGACCGTCGATCCGCACCGCGGGCTCGACGAGACCGGCGAGGGGGAGCGAGCGGATCCACGGGAGGGAGAGCCGCAGAGCGTACCCGTCGGGGA
>NZ_BADA01000061.1 GCF_000333395.1 Microbacterium sp. B19 | reverse complement strand
CGCTCGAGCGCGACGGCGGAGGACCTCCCGGATGCCTCGTTCGCGGGGCAGCAGGAGACCTTCCTGAACATCGGCGGAATCGAGAACATCCTGCGGGCGATCCGCCGCGTGTTCGCGTCGCTGTACAACGACCGCGCGATCGCGTACCGCGCGCACCACGGCTTCGACCACCACGAGGTCGCCCTGTCGGCGGGCGTGCAGCGGATGGTGCGCTCGGACGTCGGCGCCTCGGGCGTGATGTTCACGCTCGACACCGAGTCCGGCTTCGACGACGCGGTGTTCCTCACCAGCTCGTACGGCCTCGGCGAAGCCGTCGTGCAGGGAGCCG
>NZ_BADA01000062.1 GCF_000333395.1 Microbacterium sp. B19 | reverse complement strand
ATACCTGCCCAAGCTGGCCAGTGGCGAATGGATAGGCTGCTTTGGCCTGACCGAACCCAACCATGGTTCCGACCCCGGCAGCATGATCACGCGCGCGCGCAAGGTGGCCGGCGGCTACAGCCTCACCGGCAGCAAGATGTGGATCACCAACAGCCCGGTGGCGGATGTCTTCGTGGTGTGGGCCAAGGATGAGGCGGGCGACATCCGCGGCTTCATCCTCGACAAGGGCGCCAAGGGTCTGTCGGCACCGGCCATTCATGGCAAGGTCGGCTTGCGTTCCTCCATCACGGGTGAAATCGTGATGGACAACGTCTTCTGTCCAGAAGAGAACGCCTTCCCCGACGTGCGCGGATTGAAAGGCCCCTTCACCTGCCTCAACAGCGCCCGCTTTGGTATCGCCTGGGGCGCGCTGGGCGCGGCCGAGGACTGCTACCAGCGCGCCCGTCGCTACACCATGGAGCGCCAGCAGTTCGGCCGTCCGCTGGCGGCCAACCAGCTGGTGCAGAAAAAGCTGGCCGACATGCTTACCGAGATCTCGCTGGGCCTGCAAGGTTGTCTGCGTCTGGGCCGTTTGAAGGACGAGGGTTATGCCGCCATCGAGCAGACCTCGATCATGAAGCGCAACAGCTGCGGCAAGGCATTGGACATCGCCCGCATGGCGCGCGACATGATGGGCGGCAACGGCATCTCCGACGAGTTCGGCGTGGCGCGCCATCTGGTGAACCTGGAAGTGGTCAACACCTACGAGGGCACGCACGACGTGCACGCGCTCATCCTCGGCCGCGCCATCACCGGGCTGGCGGCTTTTTCCAACTGAAGTGATTCGGCCCGCAAGCCGCCGGCACAGCGGCTTGCGGGTGATGACATTGCGCTGTCTACAGCACGCCGCGCTGGCGTAGCGCGGCAATCTGCGCGTCGTCCATTCCCAGCAAGGACTGCAGTACTTCCCCCGTCCCTTCACCCAGCGCAGGCGGCGCCTTGCGCACGGGCAAGCGTTGGCCGTCGAAGCGATAGGGCGTCGCCAGCACTTGCACGCTGCCCGCTTCCGGGTGCGGATGGGTACTGACCAGGCCGGCGGCGGTGGCGCGCGGGCTGGTCAGCGCTTCATGCAGGCCCAG
>NZ_BADA01000063.1 GCF_000333395.1 Microbacterium sp. B19 | reverse complement strand
GTGCGAGCAGCGCCAACTGGAGCCGGTGGCTACCTTCGCCGAACTGTGCCAGCGTCACCGGGCGCCGCCCTTGCGCGGGCCGTTCAACCTGGAGGCGCGGCGTGCGGCTGGTTTTTCGGATGAGGAAATGCTGATGTTCAGTGATATTTCGCGATGATCGGCACAGTTGCCTGAATTTGCAAGAAATGTAAGCAAATTTCGCAGCAGCGGGCGGG
>NZ_BADA01000064.1 GCF_000333395.1 Microbacterium sp. B19 | reverse complement strand
GACCCGACCTGAGCCTCCCCATTCCGAGACCATCACGTCCGGCACTTCATCGGCGTGGGCGGCTCCGGGATGTCGGACTCGCGCGCATGTACCTCGACCGCGGCATCGGGTCTCCGGCTCCGAACGCGCCGACAGCGCCGCGCTGCGCGACCTGGCCGCTCGCGGCGCGACGGTCCACGTCGGTCACGACGCCGCCCACCTCGGCGACGCCGACACCGTGGTGCACACGGGCGCGATCTGGCCCGAGAACCCCGAGTTCGTGACAGCCAAGGAGCGCGGACTGCACGTGATCCACCGCTCGCAGGCGCTGCACTGGCTCATCGGCGGGCGACGTCTCGTCTCGGTCGCCGGCGCGCACGGCAAGACCACGTCGACCGGGATGATCGTCACCGCACTCCGGACGCTCGACGCCGACCCGACGTTCGTGAACGGCGGCGTCATCGCCGATCTCGGAGCCTCCAGCGGCACGGGATCGGACGACCTGTTCGTGATCGAGGCCGACGAGTCCGACGGCACGTTCCTGCTGTACGACACGTCCGTCGCGCTGATCACCAACGTCGACCCCGACCACCTCGACCACTACGGCTCGCGCGAGGCCTTCGACGCCGCGTTCGCCCGCTTCGCCGACGCGGCGCGCGAGGCCGTCGTCGTATCCGCCGACGACCCCGGCGCCCGGGCCGTGACCGCGCGTCTGACCCACGCGAACGTCGTCACGTTCGGCCAGGATGCCGCGGCCGACGTGCGCCTGACCGGCATCCGCACCGATGGTCCCGTCGCCTTCACGCTCACCGCGGGCGGCGAGAGCGTCGACGTGCAGCTGCGGGTGCCCGGCGCGCACAACGCGGTCAACGCCGCCGGTGCCGTGGCGGTGCTGCGCGTGCTGGGCTACGGCCTCGTCGAGGCCGCCCGCGCGGTCGAGGGCTTCGGCGGAACCGTCCGCCGTTTCGAGCTCCACGGCGTCGAGCGCGGCGTCAGCGTGTACGACGACTACGCGCACCACCCGACCGAGGTCGCGGCCGCGCTGTCCGCGGCGCGGACGGTCGTGGGCGAGGGGCGCATCATCGCGATCCAGCAGCCGCACACCTACTCGCGCACGCAGGAGATGTACCGCGAGTTCGCCGAGGTCCTCGAGTCGCTGGCCGACCACACCGTCATGCTGGACGTGTACGGCGCGCGCGAAGACCCGGTGCCCGGAGTCACCGGCGAACTGGTGAGCAACGCCTTCGCCGACCCCGAGCACGTGCACTACGTCCCGGATTGGCAGAGCGCGGCGGACTACACCGCGCGCATCGCGCGTCCGGGCGACTACGTCATCACCCTCGGCTGCGGCAACGTGTACCAGATCATCCCGCAGGTGCTCGAGGCGCTCTCGCGCACCGAGGCCGCGGCGGTCTGAGCCGTGCGTCGGCCCTCGCCACTGCCCCCGACTCCCGGGTCGCGCCCCGTCGAGGCGCCCCCGCGCGGCACCCGCGCTCGGGGCGAGCGGCCCGCG
>NZ_BADA01000065.1 GCF_000333395.1 Microbacterium sp. B19 | reverse complement strand
GTTCTTGATGCGCGGGCGTTCTTGATGCGCGGGCGTTCTTGATGCGCGGGCGTTCTTGATGTGCGAGCGCTCCTGACGCGCGGGCGCTCCTGACGTTGGGTCGGAGCGAGGCTGCGGGGTAGGGAACGTCGCGGGCGTGATCGAAACGGCCCGTCTTCGTTTCCGTCGGCCGAATGCGGCCTGCCCGGACCCCGATGACGAGGAGGTTCAAGGGCCGGGCCCGGACGCGCGACCAGACGACGAGCGAACCGGCGACGTCTGCGTCTGCGTCGTTCGAGGTGATCGGCTGTAGCCCCGCTGACGGCGGACGAGGGAAGGCAGGCCGCTGCTCGGCGGCGAGGTGAGGCCCGAGGCCGCAGCAGTCCGGATGAGCCACGTTCTATCCGGCGGCCCAGCGACATGGACTCTTCACTCCGAGCTCGATCGGCGCGCCCGGCGATCAGAACGGTGCGGGGTCGGCATCCGGGACGAACATCACTCGCCCGGTGAGCTTCTCGCGGTGATCCTGCCCGAGCGGGCTGTGGAACCTCAGACTGCCGTCGGCTTCCTGCGTCACCGTCCACTCGGTCTCGGTCTTGAGCGTGTGATGACGGACGCAGAAGTAGGCGAGGTTGCCCAGATGGGTCGGCCCACCATCGTGAGCTTCGTGGTTGTGGTCGAGTTGGCAGCGGGCGATGGGCGCTCGGCATCCTGGTGCGCGGCAGTGCCGGTCGCGGGCGGCGAGGAATCGGCGTTGCGATGTCGTGGGCGAGTAGCGGTCGACTTCGAGTACGGTGCCAGCCACCGGGTCGCACAGCACGCGATCCCACCCGGGAGCCCGCGCCGCGAGGTGACGCGCCGTCTGGGGGTCGATGGGCGTCGATCCGTCGAGGCTGGCGCCCACGTCGGTCCGACCGAGGAGCGTCATCACGGGCACGGTGATCTGCACGTGCCCACGAATCGCCCCCAGCCCTCCGGGACATGTCGCGTCGGTGGTCGGGTCGACCGCCGGCACCGCGGTGAGAAGCAGATCCGCGCACAGGTCGGCGCCGATCTGCGCGAGCGTCCGAGTGTCGCGGGGAGGGCTCTGCGGGTCATCCGCCACGGACGGCCCGTCGAGCGCCGTCACTTCGGCCGGCACGCAGACGGAAACGAGCGCCGTCACTTCGGCCGGAGCACCGACGGAAACAAGAGCGGCGTGAGCGGGAGCCTCCGGCGTCGCCTCCCCGCGCTCATCGAGGGTGGCGGGTGCTTCCGATCCTGCATCCTCACCGACCGCCGGCGTGCCGTCCGTCGGTATAGGAGCGGTTCCTCCGCCGCGGCCGGCGTGTGCGTCCGAACCCCTGTCGGCTCCGGTCGACCTCGCTGGTTCTTCGGCCGACGTCTCCGTGTCCGCGGCGCGGATGGCCGCGGCCTGCCGCCGAAGACGGTCGCGGATGCCGTAGGCCACCGTCGCCGGGAGGATCACACTCAGTTCCGCCCATGCATCGGCCAGGTCTCGGACGCTCACGCCGCGCGTCGCCGCGGCACGCGCGTGCCGCTCGGTCATGCCCACGGGTGCACGCTCTCGGCGAGCTCGCGCCCGAACGCGCGTACGCGCCCGGGGGAGTCGCGCTCAGCGCGTGCGAGGACGACCTGTTCCCACCCCGCCCGCGTGCCGTCGTCATCGAGGACGATGCCGGTCTCGAGGATCGCCTGAGCGTGGCGCATGCCGATGCGTCCCTCGCCGAGCGCGCCGACCGTCGCGGCGAACTTCTCGGCGCGCCGTCGTACGTGTCGCTGGCGAAGACCGTGTGGCCGACGCTGCCCAGCTTGCGGACGAGGTCCAGGGCGAACGTGTTGCGGGAACTGGTGATGAGCACGCGCATGAGGGCACCTTCGGCGGAGGCGACGGATGTCGCGCCAGCCTAGCGACGGCGGCGCGCGCCGCGGGGGAAACACCTCCGCAACACGGGCCTCGGTAGGCTCGCTGCATGGGTGACCTGTTCGACGGTTACGGCTCCACGCTGGCGCCGCGCAAGACCGCATCCGGCATCCCGGCGTACGACGAGATGTTCGGTGTCCCGGCCGCCCCGGGAGACGCTGTACCCTCGCGCGAGGCGTATCGGGAGCTTTACCAGACGCTGGCGCAGATGACGCAGGAGGAACTGCGCGGGCGCACCGACTCGCTCGCGAGCTCCTATCTCGCCCAGGGCGTGACGTTCGACTTCGCCGGCGAGGAGCGTCCGTTCCCGCTGGATGCCGTGCCCCGGGTCATCGCGTACGACGAGTGGTCGCGCATCGAGGCGGGGGTGAAGCAGCGGGTGCGGGCGCTCGAGGCGTTCCTCGACGACGCGTACGGCAACCAGCACTGCGTGCGCGACGGCGTGCTGCCCGCCGGGTTGATCGCGTCGTCCCAGTACTTCTACCGCCAGGCCGCCGGGATCCGCAGCGCCAACGGCGTTCGCATCCAGGTGTCGGGCATCGACCTGATCCGCGACGAGCACGGCGAGATGCGGGTGCTGGAAGACAACGTGCGCGTGCCCTCGGGGGTGTCGTACGTGATCTCGAACCGCCGCGTCATGGCGCAGACGCTGCCCGAGCTCTTCGTCTCCATGCGCGTCCGGCCCGTCGGCGACTACCCCAACAAGCTGCTCGCGGCGCTGCGCGCGTCCGCCCCGCCCGGAATCGACGACCCGAACATCGTCGTGCTCACGCCGGGTGTGTACAACTCCGCGTACTACGAGCACACGCTGCTCGCGCGCCTCATGGGCGTCGAGCTCGTCGAGGGGCGCGACCTGCTGTGCGTCGGCGGCAAGGTGTTCATGCGCACGACCCGCGGCCCGCAGCGCGTCGACGTCATCTACCGCCGCGTCGACGACGACTTCCTCGACCCGCTCCAGTTCCGCGCCGACTCGATGCTCGGCGCCCCGGGCCTCATGCTCGCGGCGCGCCTGGGCAACGTCACGATCGCGAACGCGGTCGGCAACGGCGTCGCGGACGACAAGCTCCTCTACACCTACGTGCCCGACCTCATCCGGTACTACCTGTCCGAGGAACCGATCCTGAAGAACGTCGACACGTGGCGCCTGGAGGATCCGGGCGCGCTCGAGGAGGTGCTCGACCGCCTCGACGAACTCGTCGTGAAGCCCGTCGACGGCTCCGGCGGCAAGGGACTGGTCGTGGGACCGGATGCCTCGCCCGCAGAGCTCGAGAAGCTGCGGAAGCGGCTGCTCGCCGACCCCCGCGGCTGGATCGCGCAGCCGGTCGTCATGCTCTCGACCATCCCGACGCTCGTGGAGGACGGCATGCGTCCCCGCCACGCGGACCTGCGTCCCTTCGCGGTCAACGACGGCGACGACATCTGGGTGCTTCCCGGCGGTCTGACGCGCGTGGCGCTCCCCGAGGGGCAGCTCGTCGTGAACTCGAGCCAGGGTGGCGGCTCGAAGGACACCTGGGTCGTCGGCGGTTCCGCCCCCTCGCACGTCGAGTACGGCCAGGGCAACGGCGTGTCCGGCCTCGTCGCCGACCAGGCCGCCGTGACCGAAGCGATCGCCATCGTCTACGACGGGCAGCCCGCCCCCGCCACGGCCCCGCGCGATCCGCGCGCCGACCGCGACCAGCAGGAGCAGCAGCAGCAGGCCGACGCGGGCGTCGAACACGGTCCGCAGGCCGAGCAGCAGCAACAGCAGCAGCAGACGGGGGAGGTGGCGTCGTGCTGAGCCGCATCGCCGAGTCGCTGTTCTGGATCGGCCGCTACATCGAGCGGTCCGACGGCACCGCGCGCATCCTCGACGTCCACCTGCAGCTGCTGCTCGAGGACCCCTGGATCGATGAGGACACCGCGTGCCGGTCGCTCCTCAGCGTCATGGGCTCGCCGTTCCCGGAGAACGTCGACACCGTCCGTCGTGAGGATGTGCTGGCGCGACTCGCCGTCGACCGCATGAACCCGTCGAGCATCGCGTACTCGATCACGGCCGCGCGCGAGAACGCCCGCCGCGCGCGCGAGATCGTGTCAACCGAGCTGTGGGAGATCCTCAACACCACGAACTCCCGGATGCCGCGGCGTCTGCAGACCGAGAAGGTGCACGAGTTCTTCCAGTGGGTGCGCGAGCGCGCGGCGCTCGCGATCGGGATCGTGGACTCCTCGACCAACCGCGACGAGGCGTGGCAGTTCTTCACCCTCGGGCGCAGCATCGAGCGCACGGACATGACCGCGCGGCTCCTCGCGACGCGGTCGCTCACCGAGGTCTCGGGCCCGTCGTGGACGACGATCCTCCGCTCGTGCGGCGCCTACGAGGCGTACCTCCGGACGTATCGCGGGATGCCGAGCGCCCGCAACGCGGCCGAGTTCCTGCTCCTCGACCGCCTGTTCCCGCGGTCGATCATCTACTCCATCCAGCGCGCCGAGGACTGCATGAGCGCCATCGACCCCCGCGCCGACCGCGTCGGCCACTCCAACACCGTGCTGCGGGCTCTCGGACAGATCCGCAACGACCTGGAGTACCGCCCGATCAGCGACATCCTCGCCGAGCTCCCCGAGCACATGCAGCGCGTGCAGACGGTGACCCGCGAGGCATCCGAGGCCATCCGGTCGCGGTTCTTCCCGACGCAGGCCGAGCCCGCGTGGATCGGAGAGATCTCGTGAAGCGTCTGCGCATCGAGCATCAGACCGGGTTCGTCTACCCGGGTGACGTCGTGGCCTCGTACAACGAGGCGCGGATGCTGCCCGGCTCGACCGACAGCCAGTTCGTGCTCAGCTCGTCGCTGGACATCGAGCCCTCGACGTCGGTCAACCAGTACGTCGACTACTTCGGCACCCGCGTGGCGGCGTTCGACGTGCTCTCCCCGCACCTGGGACTGACGATCACGGCCCGCTCGCTCGTCGAGGTGCGCCCGCGCCCGATCGAGCACGCCGACATCACGTGGGAGGGGCTCCGCGAGGAGGCCGCCCGCTCGATCACGACGGTCGAGCAGCTGACGCAGACGCGCCGCACCACGCCGCACCCCGAGGTGGCGGCCCTCGCGCGCGAGATCGCGGCGCAGCACGAGCGTCCCGGTCCGGCCGCGCACGCGATCGCCGAGGCCGTCGGCGACGCGATCGAGTACATGCAGGGCGTCACGGGCGTGCACTCCACGGCCGTCGACGCGTGGGAGGCTCGCAAGGGTGTGTGCCAGGACATCGCGCACATCACCCTCGGCGCCCTGCGCGAGGTCGGCATCCCGGCCCGGTACGTCTCGGGTTACCTGCACCCGAAGCCGTCGGCCGGGATCGGCGAGGCCGTGACGGGCGAGTCGCACGCGTGGGTCGAGTGGTTCGCGGGCGACTGGCAGGGCTTCGACCCCACGAACAACATCGAGATCGGCGACCGCCACGTCCTGGTCGGCCGCGGCCGTGACTACAACGACGTCCCGCCGCTGCGCGGGGTGTACGCCGGTCCCGGCAAGAGCCAGCTCAAGGTGAAGGTGACGATCACCCGCGAGACGTGACGTTCGGGCGGTCGTGCCCGGCTCGCTCCGGCGTACGCCGGTGGGCGGAACGCCTCAGCCGCCCGTCGAGGCGCGGATGACGAGCTCCGGCCGGAAGCGGACCCGGCGAGGCGCGGCGTCGGGATCGGCGACGGATTCGAGCAGCAGATCGATCGCGGTCGCGCCGATCTCGCGCGCCGGTTGGCGCACCGACGACAGCGGCACCACCGTCGACTGCGCGAAGTCGATGTCGTCGTAGCCGATGAGCGCGAGCTCGGTCGGCACGCGGATCGTCCCGAGGATCGCCGACCCCTGCAGCACGCCGACGGCGAGCAGGTCGTTGGCGCAGAAGGCGGCATCCGGTCGATCTTCCGGACGCCGCGCGGCGAATTCCTCGCCCACCTCGCGCCCCGCGAGGACGGTCAGTGCGGGCTTTTCGACGATCTCGAGGTGCGCGTCCGGTACCTCGGCGAGGGCGCGTCGGGCGCCCGCGAGGCGGTCGGTCACCTGACGCACGGCGAGCGGTCCACCGACGAAAGCGAGGCGGCGACGACCCCTCTCGAGGAGATGGCGGGTGGCGAGATAGCCGCCTTCGACATCGTCGACCGCGACCGAGGGGAGGTTCCCGTCGGGCGAGTCGCCGTCCACCAGGACGAGAGGGATGCCGGCCTGCGCCAGCGCTGCCGCGCCGGGGTCGCTCGGGGTCAGCAGTACTCCGCGCACGCGCTGCTCGCGGAAGAGGTCGAGGTAGGCGCCCTCGCGCGCGCCGTGCTGCCCGCTGTTGCCCAGCAGCACCGAGAGGCCTTCGGCGTCGGCGCGCTCCTCGACCCCGCGCGCGACCTCCGCGAAGAACGGGTTCGCGCTGTCGAGGACGATGAGGCCGACCGAGCGGCTCCGCCCCGCGCGCAGCTGGCGGGCGGCGTCGTTGCGGACGAAACCGAGTTCCTCGATCGTCGCGTGGACGCGTTCGAGGATCGCGGGGGAGACCTTCTCGGGTCGGTTGAGCACGTTCGACACGGTCCCGACGGACACCCCGGCGGCGGCCGCCACGTCCTTGATGCTCGCTGACACCGGTGCCTCCTCCGCTTGACGAGTCGAAGCTCCCACACTACAGTCTGAAACGATTCAAGTTCTGAAACGATTCACGCGTTTCGGTCGACCCCCACCGTCGTGGAGAAGGAACGCCCATGAGCACCCTCAGCCCCGAGATCCTCTCGACCCTCGAGAGCCAGGCGATCGAACTGCCCTCGTGGGCGTTCGGCAACTCCGGCACGCGTTTCCGGGTCTTCCCCACCGCGGGCACCCCGCGCGACCCGTTCGAGAAGATCGCGGACGCCGCGCAGGTGCACCGCCTCACGGCGCTCGCTCCGACCGTTGCGCTCCACATCCCGTGGGACCTCGTCGACGATTTCGGCGCCCTCCGCCGTCACGCCGAAGACCTCGGCATGACGCTCGGCACGATCAACTCCAACACCTTCCAGGACGAGGACTACAAGTTCGGCGCCCTCACCCACCACGACGAGCGCATCCGCCGCAAGGCCATCGACCACCACCTCGCCTGCATCGACGTGATGGATGCCACGGGCTCCCGCGATCTGAAGATCTGGCTCGCCGAGGGCTCGAACTACCCCGGTCAGAACGACATGCGTGGACGCCAGGACCGCCTGCAGGACTCGCTGCAGCAGATCTACGCGCGCCTCGGCGACGACCAGCGTCTCGTGCTGGAGTACAAGTTCTTCGAGCCGTCGTTCTATCACACCGACGTTCCCGACTGGGGGACCTCGTACGCCCAGGTCGCCGCGCTCGGCGACAAGGCGCTCGTGTGCCTGGACACCGGCCATCACGCTCCGGGTACGAACATCGAGTTCATCGTCATGCAGCTGCTGCGCCTGGGGAAGCTCGGCTCGTTCGACTTCAACTCGCGCTTCTACGCCGACGACGACCTCATCGTCGGCGCGGCCGACCCGTTCCAGCTCTTCCGGATCCTCACCGAGGTCGTCCGCGGTGGGGGCCTCAACAACCCGGACGTCGCGTTCATGCTCGACCAGTGCCACAACATCGAGGACAAGATCCCCGGGCAGATCCGCTCGGTGCTCAACGTGCAGGAGATGACGGCCCGCGCCCTGCTGGTGGACCGCGACGCGCTCACCGCCGCCCAGCAGGCGAACGACGTCCTCGCCGCGAACGCGGTGCTGATGGATGCCTTCTACACCGACGTCCGTCCCGCGCTCGCCGAGTGGCGCGAGTCGCGCGGCCTCCCCGCCGACCCGATGGCCGCGTTCGCGGCATCCGGGTACCTGCCCCGTACCGCCGAAGAGCGCGTCGGCGGCACCCAGGCCGGCTGGGGCGCCTGATCCAGACCCACCGGGGCGGCGTCTGAATCCGCCGTCCCGGTGTCCACCCCGCTGCCGCCCCGCGCCGGGCGACCCCCACATGGCTCGAGTGTCCCAGACACGCGGACGCGCCCCGCAGGCGTCCGCGTGTTCTGGACACCGAATGGTGAAAGGAACCTCC
The DNA here is from genome assembly GCF_000333395.1 of Microbacterium sp. B19. GTDB lineage: Bacteria > Actinomycetota > Actinomycetes > Actinomycetales > Microbacteriaceae > Microbacterium. Next base: position 4,981 of record NZ_BADA01000065.1, on the reverse strand, counting down.
TCACATGACCAGCTCCACAGCCGCCGACCTCGTCGCGCGCAGCAATCGCCTGGGCTCCGACCCCAAGGTCACCAACTACGCCGGCGGCAACACGTCCGCCAAGGGCACCGACATCGATCCCGTCACCGGCGAGCCGGTCGAGCTGCTGTGGGTCAAGGGCTCGGGCGGCGACCTCGGCACGCTCACCGAGAAGGGGCTCGCGGTGCTGCGCCTGGACCGCATGCGCGCCCTCGTCGACGTCTACCCCGGCATCGACCGCGAGGACGAGATGGTCGCGGCGTTCGACTACTGCCTGCACGGCAAGGGCGGCGCGGCCCCGTCGATCGACACCGCCATGCACGGACTCGTGGATGCCGCCCACGTCGATCACCTGCACCCCGACGCGGGGATCGCGATCGCGACGGCGGCCGACGGCGAGGCGCTGACGGCGAAGATCTTCGGCGACAAGGTCGTGTGGGTGCCGTGGCGACGCCCCGGCTTTCAGCTCGGGCTCGACATCGCCGCGATCAAGGCCGCGAACCCCCAGGCGATCGGCACGATCCTCGGCGGACACGGCATCACCGCGTGGGGCGACACGTCGGAGGAGGCCGAGCGCAACTCGCTCTGGATCATCGACACCGCCCAGTCGTACATCGACGCGAACGGTGCGGCCGAGCCTTTCGGTGCTGTCCGCGCCGGCTTCGCGGCCCTCCCCGAGCCCGAGCGCCGGGCGAAGGCCGCGGCTCTCGCGGCGACGATCCGCGGACTCGCGTCCACCGACAAGCCCATGGTCGGCCACTTCACCGATTCGGACGTCGTGCTCGACTTCCTGGCATCCGAGAAGGCTCCCGCGCTCGCCGCGCTCGGCACGAGCTGCCCCGATCACTTCCTGCGCACCAAGGTCAAGCCGCTGATCCTCGACCTGCCCGCCGACGCGTCGGTCGAGGACGCGATCGCGCGACTGCGGGAACTGCACCAGGAGTACCGCGCCGACTACCAGGCGTACTACGACGCGCACGCGGATGCCGACTCCCCGGCCATCCGCGGGGCGGACCCGCTCATCGTCCTGGTGCCGGGCGTCGGTATGTTCTCGTACGGCGCCAACAAGCAGACGGCCCGCGTCGCGGGGGAGTTCTACGTCAACGCGATCAACGTCATGCGCGGCGCCGAGGCGCTGTCGACGTACGCGCCGATCTCGGATGCCGAGAAGTTCCGCATCGAGTACTGGGCGCTCGAAGAGGCCAAGCTCCAGCGCATGCCGAAGCCCAAGACGCACCAGGGGCGCATCGCGTTCGTCACGGGTGCGGCATCCGGGATCGGCAAGGCCATCGCCACGCGCCTGGCCGCGGAGGGGGCGTGCGTCGTCGTCGCCGACCTCGACCTCGAGAAGGCCCAGGCCGCGGCCGCCGAGCTCGGCGGCACGGACGTCGCGATCGGCGTCGCCGCGAACGTGGCGGATGCCGCGGGCGTGCAGGCCGCTATCGACGCGACGCTGCTGGCATTCGGCGGCATCGACCTCGTGGTCAACAACGCGGGACTGTCGCTGTCGAAGCCGCTGCTCGAGACGACCGAGAAGGACTGGGACCTGCAGCACGACGTCATGGCGAAGGGGTCGTTCCTCGTGTCGAAGGCGGCTGCTAAGGCCCTCATCGAGCAGAAGCTCGGTGGCGACGTCATCTACATCTCGTCGAAGAACTCGGTCTTCGCCGGCCCGAACAACATCGCGTACTCCGCGACGAAGGCCGACCAGGCGCACCAGGTGCGCCTCCTCGCGGTCGAGCTCGGCGAGCACGGCGTGCGCGTCAACGGCATCAACCCCGACGGGGTCGTGCGCGGCTCGGGCATCTTCGCCGCCGGCTGGGGCGCCAACCGCGCCGCGACGTACGGCGTCAAGGAAGAGGACCTCGGCCAGTTCTACGCCAACCGCACGATCCTCAAGCGCGAGGTCGTGCCCGAGAACGTCGCCGACGCGGTGTACGTGCTCACCGGCCCCGAGCTCTCCCGCACCACCGGTCTGCACATCCCCGTGGACTCGGGCGTCGCCGCGGCGTTCCTGCGATGAGCGCGGCCGAGCCCGGCGCGGCCGCGGCGGTGCCCGGTGCGTCACCGGTGCGCGTCGTCGCGGCCGTCGACCTCGGCGCCACGAGTGGCCGCGTCATGATCGGCCGGGTCGGCGACGACACGCTCGCGCTCGAGGAGGTCGCGCGCTTCCCGAACGGGCCGGTCGAGCGCGCCGACGGGTGGCACTGGGACATCGAGACGCTGTGGGGGCACGTGCGCGCGGGGCTCGCCGAAGCCCTCCGCCGCGAGCCGTCGATCGAGAGCGTCGGCATCGACTCGTGGGCCGTCGACTACGGGCTGCTGCGCGGTGGAGAGCTGCTCGCCGAGCCATTCCACTACCGAGACACCCGCACGGCGCGCGGCGTCGACACCGTCCACGCGGCGGTGCCGTTCGAGGAGCTGTACCGCCGCAACGGCCTGCAGTTCTTGCCGTTCAACACGCTGTACCAGTACGCGGCCGACCCTCGCGTCGGCGAGGCGGAGGTGAGCGTCCTCATCCCCGATCTCATCGCCGAGCGCCTGACCGGCCGCGCGGTCGCCGAGCGCACCAACGCCTCGACGACCGGGCTTCTCGACGTGCGCACGCGGGAGTGGGACACCGCTCTCGCCCAGGCGCTCGGCATCCCGGCATCCGTTCTGCCCCAGCTCGTGGACCCGGGCGAGACGATCGGGGAGACCCCCGCCGATCTGGGTGCGGTGCCCGTCGTCGCGGTCGGGTCGCACGACACGGCGTCGGCGATCGTCGCTGTTCCGCTGTCCACACCGGACGCGGCGTACATCTCGTGCGGCACGTGGGGGCTCGTGGGGCTCGAGCTTCCGGAGGCGATCGTGACGGATGCCGCCCGCCAGGCGAACTTCACGAACGAGGGCGGCGTCGACGGGCGCGTGCGGTTCCTCCACAACGTCACCGGGCTGTGGCTGCTCAGCGAGACGGTGCGCGCGTGGGAGGCGGAGGACTGCTTCGCGATCGACCTCCCGCTGCTGCTCGCGTCGGCGGGCGCGGTGTCGCCGCCCGCGCGCCTGTTCGACGCCAATGCGCCCGAACTCGCTGCCCCCGGCGACATGCCGGGACGTATCGCCGCGCTGCTCGGCACCGATCGCCCCGGCCGTGCCGGGCGTCCGATGTTCGCGCGCATCATCGTCGAGAGCATCGCCGCCGCGTTCGCGCAGGCCGTGCGCACCGCCGGTGAGCTGGCGGACCGCGAGGTCGACGTCATCCACCTCGTGGGCGGCGGCGCGCGCAACGCGCTGCTGTGCCAGGCGACCGCCGACCGTACGGGCGTGCCCGTGCTGGCCGGGCCCGTCGAGGCGACGGCGCTCGGCAACGTTCTCGTCCAGGCGCGTGCGCTCGGCTGCTTCGGCGCCGGTGCGAGCCTCGAGAACCTGCGGGCGCGTGTCGCGCTCGCCTTCCCTCCCGTCCGATACACGCCCCGCGGCTCCGTCGTCGCGGAACCGGCGTAGTCTGTGGTCAGACCACACGAAAGCGAGACTCCATGGTGCAGCGTCAGCTCCCCAAGGTCGGTGAGCTCCTCGAGCTCATGCAGTTCAAGAAGCCCGAGCTCGACGCGCGTAAGCGCCGTCTCGATGCCGCGCTCACGATCAGCGATCTGCGCACGATCGCGAAGCGCCGGACCCCCAAGGCCGCGTTCGACTACACGGACGGCGCCGCCGAGGGCGAGCTCTCGCTCGACCGTGCCCGCCGCGCCTTCGAGGACGTCGAGTTCCACCCCGACATCCTGCGTCCGGCGGCGAACGTCGACACGTCGTGCGAGATCCTCGGCGGCCCGTCGGCCCTGCCGTTCGGCATCGCGCCCACGGGCTTCACGCGCCTGATGCAGACCGAGGGCGAGACCGCGGGTGCCTCCGCGGCGGCGGCCGCCGGCATCCCGTTCACGCTCTCCACGCTCGGGACGACGTCGATCGAGGGCGTGAAGGCGGCGAACCCGACGGGTCGCAACTGGTTCCAGCTCTACGTCATGAAGCAGCGCGAGATCTCGTACGGACTCGTCGAGCGCGCCGCCAAGGCAGGTTTCGACACCCTGCAGTTCACGGTCGACACCCCGATCGCCGGCGCCCGCCTGCGCGACAAGCGCAACGGCTTCTCGATCCCGCCGCAGCTCACGCTCGGGACGATCGTCAACGCCATCCCGCGGCCGTGGTGGTGGTACGACTTCCTCACGACCCCGAAGCTCGAGTTCGCGTCGCTCAGCACCACCGGCGGCACCGTCGGCGAGCTGCTGAACGCCGCGATGGACCCGACGATCAGCTACGACGACCTCGACATCATCCGGGGCATGTGGCCGGGCAAGCTCGTCGTGAAGGGCGTGCAGAACGTCGCCGACGCCGCCCGTCTGGTCGACCTCGGCGTCGACGGCATCGTCCTGTCGAACCACGGCGGACGTCAGCTCGACCGCGCGCCGATCCCCTTCCGTCTCCTGCCGCACGTCGTGCGCGAGGTCGGCAAGGACGCCACGGTCATGGTCGACACCGGCATCATGAACGGCGCCGACATCGTGGCATCCATCGCCCTCGGCGCGAAGTTCACGCTGATCGGCCGCGCGTACCTCTACGGCCTCATGGCCGGCGGACGCCAGGGCGTCGACCGGACGATCGCGATCCTCCGCAGCGAGATCGAGCGCACGATGGCGCTGCTCGGCGTCTCGTCGCTCGCCGAACTCGAGCCCCGCCACGTCACGCAGCTCACGCGCCTCGTGCCGGTCGCCGACGGGGCCGACGCGCGCGTCTGAGTCTCGGGGCGCGCGGGCGCGCTGTCGCCGGCGCGCAGCCTCAGTGATTCGCGCAACCTCAGTCCGAATCCCCTGCACGCGACTGAGTAGGTGCGAATCGCTGAGGTTGTGCCGGGTGTCTGCCGCCCCGGCCTCAAGAGCCCGCGCGGTGCGGGCCGTGGCATCCATTTCTCCGGCGCGCAGCGTCAGGATTC
>NZ_BADA01000066.1 GCF_000333395.1 Microbacterium sp. B19 | reverse complement strand
TGACCCCTCACGCGCGGGGACCCCGGTGCACCGCCTCCAGGGCCTCGGCGTCGGCGGAGGACATGCCCTGGATCGGCTCGCCGTTCCAGACGATGTCGTCGCCGAGGGCGGCCAGCACCTCCTTGCGGTCGCCGTGCGAGATCTTGGCGCCGTGCACGATGGTCGCCGGGCTCCACAGCATCGCGGCGTCGTCCCACCATCCGGCGCCGACGTCGCGGACCCGCACGAGGTCGTGCAGCGTATGGGGCAGGTGCGACAGCGGCTCGGTGAAGGCGTCGGCGAGGACCGCGAGCGTGATCTGGCGCTGCGTGCCGGGGACCGCCACGACCGTCCGATCGACCGAACCCTCCATCGCGCGGGAGACGTCCTCGGCCTCGAGCAGGATGACGCCGTTCGTGGGGCGCGGATTGCACTCGATGATCTTGTAGTCGGGCGCGTCGGCGGTGCCGTGGTCGACGAAGTCGAACGATATCTGGCCTGTGAACGTCGGGTCGAGGGCGTCGATGAGCTGCTGCGTGTACCGCAGCGTGTCGGTGCTGTCGACGGCGATGAAGCCGATCGCGGTGCTGTGCGCCCACTGCTCGGCGGCCTTGTACGTCGTGTGTGCCGTGACGCGGCCGTCGACGACGACGCTGTAGGTGCAGACCATCGGGCCGTCGACGAACGGCTGCACGAGCCACGGCTGCTCGGGCGTCGGCACGCAGTCCTCGATCGGCACCTTGCCCGCGAGCGGCCCGGTGTTCGTGAGGAGCCCGACACCGCCGCGCGAGAACGCCGCGCGGGCGAAGTACCGCGGGAAGCCGTCGATCGCCGCCCGGAGTTCGTCGGGCGACGTGACGACGACCGTCTCGGGGATCGGCACTCCGGCATCCTGAGCCAGGCGCTGGAAGCTCGCCTTGTCGTGGAGGCGCGCGAGGTCGGCGAAGCCCCCCGCGTACAGCTCGACGCCCTCCGGGAGGTCGGCGACGCGGGCCGCGAGGTAGAAGACCTCCTCGAAGGTGGGGATGATCACGTCGATGTCGTGCTCGCGCACGTACGCGCCGACCGTCTCGATGAAGGCATCCGTCTCGAATCGGGGAGACGGGGTCACCAGGTGCCCGGCGAGGAAGCGGGAGTGGTTGCCGACCGCGCCGTCGTACGTGTCGCTGGCGAAGACCGTGTGGCCGACGCTGCCCAGCTTGCGGACGAGGTCCAGGGCGAACGTGTTGCGGGAACTGGTGATGAGCACGCGCATGAGGGCACCTTCGGCGGAGGCGACGGATGTCGCGCCAGCCTAGCGACGGCGGCGCGCGCCGCGGGGGAAACACCTCCGCAACACGGGCCTCGGTAGGCTCGCTGCATGGGTGACCTGTTCGACGGTTACGGCTCCACGCTGGCGCCGCGCAAGACCGCATCCGGCATCCCGGCGTACGACGAGATGTTCGGTGTCCCGGCCGCCCCGGGAGACGCTGTACCCTCGCGCGAGGCGTATCGGGAGCTTTACCAGACGCTGGCGCAGATGACGCAGGAGGAACTGCGCGGGCGCACCGACTCGCTCGCGAGCTCCTATCTCGCCCAGGGCGTGACGTTCGACTTCGCCGGCGAGGAGCGTCCGTTCCCGCTGGATGCCGTGCCCCGGGTCATCGCGTACGACGAGTGGTCGCGCATCGAGGCGGGGGTGAAGCANCGGGTGCGGGCGCTCGAGGCGTTTCTCGACGACGCGTAC
>NZ_BADA01000067.1 GCF_000333395.1 Microbacterium sp. B19 | reverse complement strand
AGGCGGGAAGCCGTCGATCGAGTGCGACAGGACCATGTCGGCATCCGCCGTCGGCTTCGCCCGGGCGAGCAGATCGCGGATCGGGACGCCCAGCCAGCGCGCCGTGCGATCAGGTCGCCGCCGATCTCGTTCGACACGCACACGAGGGTCGCGACGGTCTCGCGCTGGGGGAGCGCGACGAGGTCGTCCCAGGTCAGCACCACTTCTTCCTCGACGAGCCCGTGGATGCGAAGACTCCACGTCGACGGATCCACCTGCGGCACCACGAGCGCGGTGTCGATGCGGTAGAAGTCCGCGGACGGCGTGATCACCGGCGCGAGGCCGTCGATGCCGAGCTCCGCCGTGGCCGGGACGGCGGTCGTGGTCGCGGGGGTCGGCAGGCGCAGGGCGGAGCGGACAGTCGACGCCGCCTGCGCACCCCCGCGGACGGCCGCGGAACCGACCGCGGCGAGAGCGCCGACGACGACCGCGAGGCCCGAGAACGCGAGGACGTTGCGTCGGGACGGGCCGGTGCTGTCCGCGGGGGCGACGCCTGCGCGGCGGAGGCGCGCGATGAGGAGCGCCCCGGTGATCACGGCGACGGCTCCCGCGACGAACGACGGAGCCGGCGAGAGGACGTCGGCGTCGGCCCGCGTCATCGACACGATCACGCCGACGACACCGAGTCCGCCCAGGATCACGCGGCCCCACGGCGGGCGGCGGCGCTCGAGCACCCCGGCCGCGGCGGCGATCGCCAGAAGCAGGATCGCGATGCCGACCAGCAGGGCCGCCTTGTCGTTCGTGCCGAACCAGCTGATCGCCAGGTCTTTCCCCCACGGGGGTGCGATGTCGATCATCCCGCCGCCGATGACGGCGAACGGACTCGCCGACGGCGCGACGACGGCCGCGGTGAGTTCGCCGAGTCCCGCGCCGAGCACAGCGGCCGCGACGCCGGCGCCGGCCGCGAGCAGGTCGAGGGAGCGGGAAGCAGAGGCCACGTTCGGAGCATAGGCAGCGCACGGGGAGCGGGCGCCGTGGCATCCCGAACTCACAGCCAACCGGAACGCGGGGGTCGCGCGTGAGGGGTCAAGAATTGTCGCCTGGACCCGCGGGTAAGCGACAGTTTCTGACCCCTCACGCGCGGACGGTGACCCCCGTCAGCCGCTGCGACTCGTCCCACACGCGCCGGGCCTCGTCCAGGTCGCGAAGCGGGCGGTACAGCGCGTGCGTGGTCGGGGCGCCGCCGAGGTTCATCGGGCCCCGAGGGCCGTACAGCACGTCGCTGCGCGGGTCCGCGGTCGTCGCGGCGAGTAGTGCCGGCTGCGCGGCCGAGCGGACGGTGCCGAGCAGGATGCCGTGACGCGACATCCAGCGGATCGCGCGCACCGCCGGGACGTCGGTGGTGCGCCCGATCTCGGGGCGGGCGGCCAGGAGGTTCGAGGGCGCGACGCCCGGGTGCGAGACGACGCTCGTGACGCCCCAGTCGCCCTCGCGGCTGCGCCGATCGAGTTCGCGCGCGAAGAGGCCGAGGGCGATCTTCGACGCCGAGTACACCCGCTGGCCGTCGTACGAGCGTTCGGCCTGGAGGTCGTCCCAGTCGATGCGTCCGCTGCGCGCGGCGATGCTGAGCTGCGTCACCACCCGTGCCCGCCCGGCGACGAGCAGCGGGAGGATGCCACCGACGAGCGCCATGTGACCGAGGTGGTTCGTACCGAACTGCAGCTCGAACCCGTCCGCGGTCGTCTGCCGCTCGGGCGGCGTCATCACGCCCGCGTTGTTGACGAGCAGGTGCACCGGCCGCCCGTCGGCGCGGAGCGCGTCGGCGAACGCCGCGACGCTCGCGAGCGACGACAGGTCGAGATCGTGGAGGTCGACGCGGGCGCCGGGGACGTGCTCGCGGATCGTCCGCACGGCGCGGTCACCCTTCGCCCGGTTGCGGACGGGCAGGACGACCTCGGCGCCCGCGGCGGCCAGGCGTTCGGCGATCACGAGTCCCATGCCGTCGCTGCCGCCGGTCAGCACGGCCCGGCGGCCGGCGAGGGAGGGAAGAGGGATGTCGATGTCGGTCATGGTGTCTCCTCGGTCGGGGTCGGTCCCAGCGTGCGTCCGGAAGCGGCACCCGAACCAGGACCCGTCGATCCCCGGCTGAGCGGGCCGCGTCTCCGGCCCGCGCGCGCCGCGTCTCCCGCCCGCCCGCGCCGCGTTTCCCGCCGAACCGCGGAGAGGGGGATCGCCGCGTCCTGGATCCGCGCCCGACCGGCGGGTAGACAGGGAGCATGATCGACCGAACGGCCCTCGCGGACTTCCTCCGCACCCGGCGCGAGGCGCTCCAACCCGAGGACGTCGGGATGCCGCGCGGCGCCCGTCGTCGCACGCCCGGGCTCCGGCGCGAGGAGGCCGCGGCCCTCGCGCACATGTCGACCGACTACTACGCGCGGTTGGAGCGGGAGCGCGGACCACAGCCGTCGCCCCAGATGCTCGCCGCGATCGCGCAGGGCTTCCACCTCACGCGCGCCGAGCGCGATCACCTGTTCCGGCTCGCCGGTCACGTGCCCGACGAGCGCTCCGCCGCGGGCGAGCACGTCAGCCCGGGACTGCTTCGCATCCTCGACCGCCTCGACGACACCCCCGCCGAGATCGTCACCGAGCTCGGCGAGACGCTGCGGCAGTCGCCCCTGGGCGCCGCCCTGGTCGGTGACGCGTCGCTCCGGTCGGGGCCCGAGCGCAGCCTCGGCTACCGCTGGTTCAGCGATCCCGCGTCGCGGGCGCTCTACGCGCCGGAGGAGCACGAGTTCCTCGGCCGGCTCTTCGCCGCCGGGCTGCGCGAGCTCGCGGGCCGCCGCGGCCCGAGCTCTCGGGCCGCCGCCCTCGCCGACGATCTGCTCGAGCGCAGCGCCGAATTCCGGACCCTGTGGGCCGCGCACGAGGTCGGGCTGCGGCCGAGCGCGACCAAGCGGTTCGTGCACCCCGCGGTCGGCGCACTCGAGCTGCATTGCCAGTCGCTCGTCGACCCCGAGACGTCGCATTCGCTGCTCGTCTACACGGCGGTCCCCGGCAGCGAGAGCGCCGAGAAACTCCGGCTCCTGGCGGTGCTCGGCCCCTCGGTCGCCGCATGAGCCGCGGCCCACGGTGTGAGGGGTCAAAGAATGTCGCTTGCGCCCGCCGGAAGCGACACTTTCTGACCTCTCACGCGCGTAATCCGCGGGTACCGTCGGGGGCATGCGCGAGCGAGTGACGACCGTGCGGCGCCCGGCCGCGGACGGGGTGCCGCCGTTCGACCTCGCGTACGTCCGCACCGGTCCGCGCACCGCGACCCCGGCCCTGATCATCCCGGGTGGTCCGGGATTGGCATCCGTTCTGCCCTACCGCGGACTCCGCCGACGCGCGGCCGAGGGCGGACTCGACGTCCTGATGGTCGAGCACCGCGGGATCGGGCGCTCGCGCCACGACCTCGCCGGTCATGTCCTACCGCCGGACGCGATGCGCATCACCGCGGTCCTCGACGACCTCGCCGCGGTGATGGATGCCGAGGGCGTCGACCGGGCGTACATCGTCGGGTCGTCGTACGGCAGCTATCTCGCGTCGAGCTTCGGCGCTCGGCATCCGGACCGGGTCGCGGGCATGCTGCTGGACTCCGCGCTGCAGTCCGCCGACGATCTCGCGCTGGAGCGGGCGCGCCTGCGGGCCCTCTTCTGGGATGCCGAGGACGACCTGTCCCGCGGCGTGCGGCGTCTCGTCGACGACGGGATCGACGAGCGCGTCGTGCTCGACGTCGTCCGCGCGGCCTACGAGCTCGCCGGACCCGAACTGCTGCGGACGCTCGTGCGTCACCGCCCCGGCCTCGCGTGGCGCGCGCTCGCCGCATACGCGACGCGCGACGCCTCGATCGCACGGGTCCCGGGCATCTACGAATTCGACGTCGTCGGCACGATCGCGTTCCGCGAGCTGCACTACGGCGCCCCACCGGACGGACTCCCGCTCGACCCGGCGCTCACCTACGCCCCGCTCGCCGAGCGTTTCGCCGCCTTCGCGGGAGAGCCCTACGACCTCACCGCCGCCGCCGCGGGATTCTCGTGGCCGCTCGTGGTCCTCTCGGGCGATCGCGACCTGCGGACACCGCCGGCGATCGCCGAGCGGGTGGTGCGGACGGCCCCGGATGCCACCCTGGTCCGGCTCCACAACGGACACAGCGCCCTGGACACCCACCCGATGGCGCTGCTCAACGCCACACGACGGCTCGTCCGCGGCGAGCAGCACCGGCTCCCCGCCGAGGAGTCCGCGCTGGATCGGCTCCGCCGCACCGGCGTCTCCGCGCGGTTCCCCCGGGTGCTGCAGGCCCTGTCCCAGGCCGACACCGCCGTCCGCCCGCGGCGCTGAGTCCTGGCATCAAGGTCGTGCTGCGCCCCTGATTCTCGTCGCGTGAGGG
>NZ_BADA01000068.1 GCF_000333395.1 Microbacterium sp. B19 | reverse complement strand
GAGGCGCCGATCGAACCGGGCTTGCGGTGGTTGCGGTGTGCACCTTGCGAAGCGGAGACACCCTTGAAGTTGTGACGCTTCATGACACCGGCGGTGCCCTTGCCCTTGCTGGTGCCGACGACGTCGACCAGCTGGCCGGCCTCGAACAGGCCGTCCACGGTGAGCTCCTGACCGAGCGAGTAGTCAGCGGCATCCGCGGTACGAACCTCGGTGAGGTGACGACGCGGGGTGACGCCCGCGGCCTCGAAGTGGGCCGTCAGGGGCTTGTTCACCTTGCGGGGGTCGATCTGGCCGTAGCCGATCTGAACGGCGTTGTAGCCGTCCTTCTCGACCGAGCGGAGCTGGGTCACGACGTTCGGAGCGACCTCGATGACGGTGACGGGAACGAGCTTGCCGTTCTCGTCCCACACCTGGGTCATGCCGAGCTTGGTGCCGAGGAGGCCCTTGGAGATCCGCGATCGCCGTGCTCGACCCGGTCGAGGGTCCCGGCGGCGTCGAGAAGGCCAACATCGCGTACCTGCCGAACGCGTTCGACGAGCGCAGCCAGGCGATCCTCCGCGAGCGCTACCCGGATGCCATCCGGGTGTCGGATGCCGACGGCGCGGTGTTCGGCCTGAACTCCGCCAGCGACGGCAAGAACGTCATCATCTCGCCGCGCGCGAAGGGCTTCGAGGCGCAGCTGCGCGAGCGCGGCTACACGCCCGTGCTGGTCGACCTGTCCGAGCTGCTGCTCGGCGGCGGCGGGATCAAGTGCTGCACGCTCGAGCTGCGCGGGGGCACCCGATGAGCACCACCGTCGACGACCTCGGCGCTCAGCTCATCGCCGCCGAGGGCGCGCACCTCGCGCACAACTACCACCCGCTGCCGGTCGTCGCCGCGCGCGCCGAGGGCGTCTGGGTCACCGACGTCGAGGGCAAGCGCTACCTCGACCTGCTGTCGGCGTACTCCGCGCTGAACTTCGGGCACGGGCACCCGGCGATCCTCGCGGCCGCCCGTGAGCAGCTGGAGCGGCTGACGCTCACCAGCCGCGCGTTCCACAACGACAAGCTCGGGCCGTTCGCCACGGCTCTCGCGCAGCTCTGCGGCAAGGATCTCGTGCTGCCGATGAACACCGGCGCGGAGGCGGTCGAGACCGGCATCAAGGTCGCCCGCGCGTGGGGCTACCGGTCGAAGGGCATCGCCCCGGATGCCGCGACCATCATCGTCGCGAACGGCAACTTCCACGGCCGCACCACGACGATCGTCGGCTTCAGCGACGACCCCACCGCGCACGACGACTTCGGTCCCTACGCGCCGGGCTTCGTGCATGTCCCGTACGGAGACGCGGATGCCATCGCCGCGGCGATCGACGACAACACCGCCGCGGTGCTCCTGGAACCGATCCAGGGCGAGGCCGGCATCGTCATCCCGCCGGAGGGGTTCCTGCGCCGGGTGCGCGAGATCTGCTCGGCGAACAATGTGCTGTTCATCGCCGACGAGATCCAGTCGGGCCTCGGCCGCGTGGGTGAGACGTTCGCGTGCGACCGCGAAGGCATCGTGCCCGACGTCTACCTCCTCGGCAAGGCCCTGGGCGGTGGCATCCTGCCCCTGTCCGCGGTCGTCGCGAACGAGGACGTCCTGGGCGTCATCCGTCCCGGTGAGCACGGCTCGACGTTCGGCGGCAACCCGCTGGCTGCCGCGGTGGGACTGCGGGTCGTCGAGATGCTGGCATCCGGGGAGTTCCAGACCCGCGCGAAGGCGCTCGGCGAGCACCTCGCGCAGGGGCTCGAGTCGCTCGTCGGTCACGGTGTGACCGCGGTGCGCGTGGCGGGGCTCTGGGCCGGCGTCGACATCGACCCGGCCGCGGGCCGCGGGCGCGAGATCGCCGAGAAGCTCCTCGCGCGCGGCGTGCTGGTCAAGGACACGCACGGGCAGACGATCCGTATCGCCCCGCCGCTGACGATCCGCGCGACCGAGATCGACTGGGCGATCGATCAGCTGCGGCACGTCCTCCCCTGACTCGGGCGTGAGGGGTCAGTTTCTGTCGCTTCTTTTCGTCCCAAGCGACAGAAAACGACCCCTCACGCGACGGTGAGCGTCAGCTCGTCCCAGCCGGTCGCGCCGTCGGGGGCGGGCGCGGCGCGCTGCTGCGTCTGGGTCTCGCCGGTGGCGGACGTGGCGCGGCAGCGGAGCGTGTGCGTTCCCGCCGTGGCATCCCAGGGCAGGCTCCACTGCACCCACGTGTCGGACGAGATCGCCGTCGCGAGCTTCGCGGGCTGCCACGCGCCGTCGTCGATCTGCACCTCG
>NZ_BADA01000069.1 GCF_000333395.1 Microbacterium sp. B19 | reverse complement strand
CCGCGACTTCACCCCCGAGCAGCGGCAGATCTTCCTCTACGGCGAGCAGCAGAAGGTGAAGATCGCCAGCTCGAACATGACCTACGAGGGGCTCGTCCCCAAGATCACGAAGAGCATGCTGCAGAAGGATCGCGACGGTCTGCAGCCGCACATCCGCGCCTTCGTCGATCGGGCGGTGACCTTCGTGCCGTGCCCGGCGTGCGAGGGCACGCGGCTCAACGAGGGCGCGCGCTCGTCCCGCATCGGCGGGGTCAACATCGCGGATGCCGCGGCCATGCAGATCACCGATCTCGCCGCCTGGGTGCGCACGATCGACGACCCGTCGGTGGCGCCGGTCGTCGATGGCCTCCGTGACACGCTCGACGCGTTCGTCCACATCGGCCTCGGTTACCTGTCGCTCGACCGCGCGAGCGGAACGCTCTCCGGCGGCGAGGCACAGCGCACCAAGATGATCCGTCACCTCGGCTCGAGCCTGACCGACATCACGTACGTCTTCGACGAGCCGACGGCGGGCCTGCACCCGCACGACATCCAGCGGATGAACGACACCCTGCGCCAGCTGCGCGACAAGGGCAACACGGTGCTCGTCGTCGAGCACAAGCCCGAGGTCATCGAGATCGCCGATCACGTGGTCGACCTCGGCCCTCGCGCCGGTCGCGACGGGGGGACGATCCAGTACGAGGGCGACGTCGCCGGACTGCGCGGTTCCGACACTCTGACCGGTCGCTTCCTCGATCACCGCGCCCAGCTGAAGGCCGCGGTGCGCCCGCGGACCGGGGCGATCCCGATCCGTGGAGCGTCGCAGCACAACCTGAAGGACGTCGACGTCGATGTGCCTCTCGGTGTGCTCACGGTGGTCACGGGCGTCGCCGGATCGGGCAAGTCGTCGCTGATCCACGGCAACCTTCCCGCGCACGACGACGTCGTGGTCGTCGATCAGACCCCGATCAAGGGCTCCCGGCGCAGCAGCCCGGCGACCTACACCGGCATCCTGGATGCCGTCCGCTCGGCCTTCGCGAAGGCGAACGGCGTCAAGCCCGCGCTGTTCAGCGCCAACTCCGAGGGTGCCTGCGTCGCGTGCAACGGGCTGGGCGTGATCGTCACGCAACTGGGCTTCCAGTCGACGGTCGAAACCGTCTGCGAACTGTGCGGCGGAACCGGGTTCGCGGACGAGGTGCTCGAGTACACGCTCGACGGGAAGAACATCGCCGAGGTCCTGCAGATGTCGGTGGCCGAGGCATCCACGTTCCTCACCCGGGGCCCCGCGGCGACGGTGCTGGGGCGCCTCGTCGACGTCGGGCTGGGGTACATCACGCTCGGTCAGTCGCTCAACACCCTGTCGGGCGGCGAGCGGCAGAGGTTGAAGCTCGCGATCTCGATGGCGAAGAAGGGGGCGGTGTACGTGCTCGACGAACCGACGACGGGTCTGCACCTCGCCGACGTCGACACGCTGCTCGCCCTCCTCGATTCCCTGGTGGATGCCGGCAACACCGTCGTCGTGATCGAGCACCACCAGGCTGTCATGGCGCACGCCGACTGGATCATCGACATCGG
>NZ_BADA01000070.1 GCF_000333395.1 Microbacterium sp. B19 | reverse complement strand
AGCTCATCGGTCACGAGGCGCACGACCGCGACGGCATCCCATTCCAGTCCCTTGGACCCGTGGATGGTGAGCAGTTGCACGACGTCGTCTTCGGGCGGCTCGGTGCGCGGGGCGAACTCGTCGGCCTGCTCGGCGTGATCGAGCCACGCGAGGAGGCTGGTGACCGACCCGGGCGCGCCGGGGCGACGTGTGTCACGGGAGGGCCGCAAGCCCCACCCGCCCCGTCATCCCCGCGCAGGCGGGGATCCAGACGCGCTACCGCGACGACTCCCTTATAAACGGTAGCGATTATGGATTCCCGCCTTCGCGGGAATGACGGACCGTCGAGAAGGGTGGTAGCTCCTCGCGGCTCCCGAAGCGTACCGTCACCGGGAGATCCCCGCCTGTGCGGGGATGACGGGGCGGGTGTGGCGGCGTTCACCGCCGTTTGGAATCTCCGTCAGATCGCGCCCGAGAAGGTGTCGCACGCCGCCGGATCGCCGGTTTCGATGCCGCGGCGCAGCCAGGTCTGGCGCTGGGCGGAGGT
>NZ_BADA01000071.1 GCF_000333395.1 Microbacterium sp. B19 | reverse complement strand
CGTGGTCACCGAACAGGTTGACGACGATGTCGCCGTGGTTGGTGTGAAGGGTCGCGACGGCGGTGTGGGAAGCCATGGGTACA
>NZ_BADA01000072.1 GCF_000333395.1 Microbacterium sp. B19 | reverse complement strand
CCTTCGTCCTCCTGGACGGTGTCACCGACCTGCTTGAGCCAGCGGGTGACCGTTCCCTCGGTCACGCTCTCGCCGAGAGCGGGGAGGACGACGGAAGTGCTCATGGATATGTCTCCTTCGTACCGGATGCGGTGTCTAGCTTAGTGACGGCTGAGGGGTCAGAGTGCGTGCAGCGGCTTGCCGGCCAGTGCGAGGAAGGCCTCGCCCAGTGCTTCGCTCTGAGTGGGGTGGGCGTGGATGAACGGTGCGATGTCCTCGGGGTGGGCTTCCCACCCGATCGCGAGCTGCGCCTCGGTGATGAGTTCGCCGACGCGATCGCCCACGAGATGGGCACCCACGACGGGACCGTCGACGCGTCGGACGATCTTGACGATGCCCGACGTGCCGATGATCTCGCTGCGCCCGTTGCCCGCGAGGTTGTACTCGTAGGCACGGATGCCATCAGCGCCGAAGCGCTCCTGCGCCTGCGCCTCCGTGAGTCCGACGGAGGCGACCTCGGGATGCGAATACGCCACGCGCGGGACATCGATGTCGGGAACGAGCACGGGAGCGAGGCCGGCGATCTCCTCTGCCACGAAGATGCCCTGCGCGAATCCGCGATGGGCCAGCTGCAGACCGGCGACGATGTCGCCGACGGCCCAGACGTGCGGGACGGTGGTGCGGAGGCGCTCGTCGGTCTGCACGAAACCGCGCTCGAGGCGGACGCCGGCCTCCTCGAAGCCCAGGCCCGCCGTGGCGGGACCGCGACCGACGGCGACAAGGACGTAATCGGCATCCAGGGTCGTCCCGTCATCCAGGCTGACCGTCACCGACGCTGCCGTCTCCGTGATCGACGAGAACCGCTTGCCCAGATGGAACGTGATCCCGCGCTTTGCGAACGCCCGTTCCAAACGCTTGCTC
>NZ_BADA01000073.1 GCF_000333395.1 Microbacterium sp. B19 | reverse complement strand
GCGACGCCGGACGGGACGTGATCACCGGCGCGGAGGTGATCGCCCTGCAGGCCGCCGGGCAGTTCGCGCGCTACACCGGCGTGACCCCGACGCCCGACCAGGTCGCCCGGGCATCGGCCCACTCGCGCTCCTGACGCGGCGAAGGCCCCGCGGTCGGCACCGCGGGGCCGGAGGTGCGCGACGATCACTCGTAGCGCAGCGACTCCACCGGGTCGGCCCGGGCCGCTCGGGCAGCGGGGAGGCTGCCGGCGAGGAACGCGATCCCCATGATGACCAGCGACGTCACGATGATCGACACGGGGTCGAACGCGATCAGCTGGAGCCCCGGGAGGTTGCTGAACAGGGTGCGGGCGAGCTCCGCGCTCACCGGCACGCCGACCGCGATCGCCACGACCGCGCCGAGCACGCTGCCGAGGAGTCCGAGGACGACCGCCTCGAGGCTGAAGAGCGAGAAGACGCGGCCGCTGCCCATCCCCATCGCCTTCATGAGGCCGATCTCGCGCGTCCGTTCCTGCACCGACATGAGGAGGGTGTTGACGATGCCGAAGCTCGCCGCGAGGAGGGCGATGACGGCGAACGCGTTCAGCACCAGCACGATGCCGTTGATGACGGCCTGGAACGTGCCGAGCTGATCGGCCACCGTGCGGCCGGTGTAGCCGGCGTCCGTCAGTGCCGCCTTCACGGCGTCGATCTGCGCCGGAGTCGCCGACGAGGCGACGGTCACGCTCGCGGTGGCGTAGCGGTCGAGTTGATCCTGCGGGACCCCGGTGTTCTGCGCGGTGTACAGGGCGTCCTGCAGCGCGGTGTTCGTCGTGAGGGCGGTCGTCGTCGTGAACGCCGCCTCGGTGACGCCGGTGACGGTGGCTTCCACGAAGTGCTGCGTCCGCAGCGGATCGGTGACGGCGATCGTGACGGTCTTCCCCACGGCGTCGGCGTCGTCGGGGAAGCCCAGCGGCGCCACGAGAGCGGTCGGGAGGGCGACCTGCAGCGCTTCGGCGGCGTTGTCGGGGGCGACGCCGGCCGACAGCTGCGGCGTCTGTCCGCCGATGATGCCGCCCGCCGACGCGACGTACCGCTCGCCGCCGTCGTACTGGACGTAGTCGACGGTCGCCGACCGGACAGGGGTCACGCTCTCGACCCCGTCGATGCCCTCGAGCGTGGTGATGTCGGCATCCGTGAGCGCCGACACCTCACTGCGCGCGCCCGGACGACCGGCGTTCGTCTGCGCCGTGGCGATGGCATCCGGATCGTACTTCTGGGGGTCGGTGGACGTCGGGTCGTTCGTGGACGTCTTCGACACCGTCAGCACGTTCGACGCGCCGATCGAGGACACCGTGGAATCGATGAACCGGTTGATGCCGGTGCCCAGGCCGTTGGTCAGGGTGAGGGTGAAGGCGCCGACGAAGATCGCCAGCACCGTGAGGATCGTGCGCGTCTTCGAACGGAACGTGTTCGAGAACGCGGTGGCGACCAGGTCCGTGGTCTTCATGCTGCGCGTCCCTCCTCGGAGACGATCACGCCGTCGCGGATCTGGATGCGGCGGTCGCAGCGCGCCGCCAGGTCGTCGTCGTGCGTCACGACGATGAGGGTGATCCCGTGCTCCCGGTTGAGGCGGAAGAGGATGTCCTCGACGACCGCACCCGTCTGGGAGTCGAGGTTGCCGGTCGGCTCGTCGGCGAAGATCACCTGCGGGTCGTTGACCAGCGCGCGGGCGATGACCGCGCGCTGCTTCTGACCGCCGGAAAGGGCGGTCGCCTTGTTCTTGGCCTTGTCCTGCATGTCGAGCTCGGCGAGGGCCGCGAGACCGCGGCGCTTGCGCTCGGCGCGTCCGACCCCGGCGATCTTGAGGGGGAGGACCACGTTCTCCAGCACCGTGGCGTTCGGGGTGAGGAAGAACTGCTGGAAGACGAAGCCGAACGTCTTGTTGCGCGTGCGGTTCAGGCGACGGCCGCGGAGGGTGCCGGCATCCGTTCCGTCGAGGGGCTCACCCTGCGCAACGAAGACAAGATCGCGCAGTTCGAGGCGCGCCGCGAGGCATGGCGGCCGCGGACCCTTCCGGTCCGCTAAGCCCGGTCGGCCCGATCGGGCCCTCCCGCCGCCCCTCGTCCACGAAGTGAGGTCTACCCCCCTATGAGCACACTCGTCACCGATTCCGGAGAGCACCTGATCGTGAAGCCGGACTGGGAAGCGGCCGAGACCCTGGCGATCCGCGGCGGGCGTCCGCTGCGGGGAACCGTCGAGGTCAAGGGGGCGAAGAACCTCGTCACCAAGGCGATGGTGGCGGCGCTTCTGGGCGACACCACGAGCACGCTGCGCGACGTCCCGATGATCAGCGACGTCAAGGTCGTCCGTTCGCTCCTCGAGGTGCACGGTGTGACCGTGACCGAGGGGGACGAGGAGGGGACTCTCCACCTCGACCCCTCGGGCGCGGTCGCCGCGCACTTCGAGGAGATCGACGCGCACGCCGGTGCCTCCCGCATCCCGATCCTGTTCTGCGGCCCGCTGCTGCACCTCCTCGGTGAAGCGCTGATCCCCGACCTGGGGGGATGCCGCATCGGCGACCGCCCGATCAACTTCCACATGGACGCGCTGCGCGCGTTCGGTGCCGTGGTCGACAAGAGCTACGAGGGCATCCGCATCACGGCCCCCAACGGCCTGCACGGGGCGAACATCACGCTGCCCTACCCGAGCGTCGGCGCGACCGAGCAGGTGCTCCTGACGGCCGTCCGCGCGAAGGGCGTCACGGAGCTCCGCAACGCCGCGATCGAGCCCGAGATCATGGACCTCATCGCCGTCCTGCAGAAGATGGGCGCGATCATCTCGTACGAGCCCAACCGCGTGATCTTCATCGAGGGCGTCGACCGCCTGGTGGGCTACGACCACCGGGCGATCTTCGACCGGAACGAGGCGGCGTCGTGGGCGTGCGCCGCCCTGGCCACCGACGGCGAGATCTTCGCCAAGGGCGCCCGCCAGCAGGACATGCTCACGTTCCTCAACGTCTTCCGCAAGGCGGGTGGCTGGTTCGACGTCCGCGAGGACGGCATCCTGTTCCGCCGTGGCGGCGACCTCAAGCCCGTCATGGTCGAGACCGACGTCCACCCCGGCTTCATGACCGACTGGCAGCAGCCGCTCATCGTCGCGCTGACCCAGGCGCACGGCACGTCGACCGTGCACGAGACCGTGTACGAGAACCGTCTCGGGTTCACGCAGGCGCTGAACAAGATGGGCGCCGACATCGTCGTGCACCCCAAGGGGAAGAACTCCCAGAACCGCTCGAGCGTCGTCTGCGCCGTGGTGAACGACGGGTGCTCGGCATCCAGGACCGTACTTCCCTCGTGGATGTCGAGCGCGTACGTGAGGATCGTCTTCGTGCCGCTGACGAAGCCCTCGTCGTCGGGGAACAGGGTCGAGACGACCTCGTGGCCGTTCTCGGAGGGCGGGCACGCGTAGTCGATGGTGAGGACGGCGTANGGGACGCCGTCCTGGTGCGTCATCGTGACGTCGTCGGCGAGGGCGGNAGTGCAGTCCGCGCCGCCGGCGTCGATGNCGAAGTGCCGCGCGACGTAGCTCGTCACCTCGCCGCGGTACTGCTCGAGGGCGGCGGCCTGCTGCGTCGGGTCGTCCGCCTCGAACGCCGCCGTGCCCTCTTGGAGAGCGCGTCGT
>NZ_BADA01000074.1 GCF_000333395.1 Microbacterium sp. B19 | reverse complement strand
ACCGCGCAGCGTCGTGGCGGAATTGAGCAGCGAGTTCGCGGGATTCCTCTTGCCTCGTGCCCTGCGATCGATTCGTCATGCGAAAGGTCAGGCGAATCCTAGCGACGGCGGAGAGCGCGTGATGACGAATCGTTAACGTGCCACACTGGCGGGGCGATGTGTACGTGGAATTCCGACAACCTGGTCCCGTGGTAGGCGGCGGCTCGATCGACTCGTGGGCGGAGTACTCGCGGGTCCTGGGACTGAACCTCCAGAACGCGCGCCTTCGCGTCGGCCTCACGCAGGAACGTGTCGCGCATGCGGCGGGGCTGTCGACCTTTACGTACCAGAAGCTCGAGAAGGGCGAATCGAACCCCGGCACGGCGGCGAACCCCCGCATGCAGACGCTGGTGTCGCTCTCCCTCGTCCTCGAGGTGACCGTCGGCGACCTCCTGCCGGTTCCGACGCCGGAGCTCTTGCGCGGCGGGAACTGAGCGGGATCCGATCGCTCGGGTCAGGGGACCAGGTCCTCGAAGATCCTGGTCAGCGTGCGATGCAGACGATGCGCGCTCTCCACGGTCAGCACGAGGCTGCGTCGGACGCTGTCCTCGGGCGAGATCCAGACCCAGGTGTCGCCCCAGCGCTGTTCAACCCCGACGGTGAGATCGCCCGCGGCGACGCGATCGAAGCTGACGCCGTCGGGCTCGAGGCGCCGTTCGACGGCCGGGACGAACGAGGCATCGCTGCGGTGCGACACCACCCGTCCGTCGACGTGGTCGTGTACGCCGTTGCACCATTTCGGGCAGGTCGCTTCGGACGGCGACGGCTCTGCATGCATGGTGAACCTATCTCGCGGGCATCTCTGCCGGGTGGGTCGTGCCGTCGGTCGCGCGCCGCCACCGTGAGGCCCCCCAGCGCTTTGGGGGACAATACCACGCATACATGGTGTCGAAATTGCGCTATCGGGCCGTCAATTGTCCCACCCGCGTATTTCCACGTGCCACTCGCCGGTCGTGAGGTGCCACCGTGACGTCAGCCCGCTCACCGGCTCGAGGTTCATGTTCGTGGCCCAGCGATTCGCCGCCGACTTCTTGCGCAGAGACCTGCGGTCGGGGGTTCCGACGACCGTGATGTATCCCTCCCAATGGTCGACGGACCAGGACAGGGGAGGAAGGCGCTGGGACCGCCCCCACGCATTCAGAGCGCGTCCGATCGCCGTTCGAAGAGTGGCGTCGATTTCGCGCGCGACGATCTCGGTCGGGAGTTCCCGCGCATTGTTCACCATGTATGCATGGTAGGGAGGAATATCGCGCTTCCTCAATCCGAGAAACCGTGCGGGGAACGCTCGCCCCACGCACCGCCTCGTACGATCGAAGGACCGTCCACACCCCCCGGAGGCCCTCATGCCCGAATTGAGCAAGGACACCACCGTCTGCATCTCGCTCGCCGGTCGTCCGTCGAACATCGGGACGCGCTTCCACAACTTCCTCTACGCCGAGCTCGGTCTCGACTTCGTCTACAAGGCGTTCACGACGACCGACATCGCCGCGGCGATCGGCGGAGTACGCGCCCTCGGGATCCGGGGATGCTCGGTGTCGATGCCGTTCAAGGAGGCCGTGATCCCACTCGTCGACCGCATCGAACCCTCGGCTGCGGCGATCGGATCGATCAACACGATC
>NZ_BADA01000075.1 GCF_000333395.1 Microbacterium sp. B19 | reverse complement strand
AGTGGAAAATAGCTAAGACGTGGAATGGTCAGGCCTTGCAGGCAGATGTTGAAGCGCAGGCGCAGATTACGCAGTTGTTTGGGCAGCAGGCCTCGAAGCTAATTGGAGACTATGCGCAGGAGCAGCAGAATAAGGCGGCTGGCTTGCGTAAGGAGGCTAACGCAGCGACTGATCCTGCGGTGGCAAAAGAACTCAATGATCGGGCCAGTGCTCTTGAAAATAACTGGGGGCCGGATGGGGCGATGCGGGTCCTGGCGCACAGCGTCGTTGGTGGGTTGACTGGTGGGCTTGCGGGAGCGGCTGGCGCTGCTGCGGGCACCTTGACGGCGCCGAATGTGGCATCGGCTTTGGATCGGCACGCAGACGGAAACGAGCGCCGTCACTTCGGCCGGAGCACCGACGGAAACAAGAGCGGCGTGAGCGGGAGCCTCCGGCGTCGCCTCCCCGCGCTCATCGAGGGTGGCGGGTGCTTCCGATCCTGCATCCTCACCGACCGCCGGCGTGCCGTCCGTCGGTATAGGAGCGGTTCCTCCGCCGCGGCCGGCGTGTGCGTCCGAACCCCTGTCGGCTCCGGTCGACCTCGCTGGTTCTTCGGCCGACGTCTCCGTGTCCGCGGCGCGGATGGCCGCGGCCTGCCGCCGAAGACGGTCGCGGATGCCGTAGGCCACCGTCGCCGGGAGGATCACACTCAGTTCCGCCATGCCATCGGCCAGGTCTCGGACGCTCACGCCGCGCGTCGCCGCGGCACGCGCGTGCCGCTCGGTCATGCCCACCGGGTGCACGCTCTCGGCGAGCTCGCGCCCGAACGCGCGTACGCGCCCGGGGGAGTCGCGCTCAGCGCGTGCGAGGACGACCTGTTCCCACCCCGCCCGCGTGCCGTCGTCATCGAGGACGATGCCGGTCTCGAGGATCGCCTGAGCGTGGCGCATGCCGATGCGTCCCTCGCCGAGCGCGCCGACCGTCGCGGCGAACTTCTCGGTCAGCGTGTGCGCATCGGAGAGCTCCTTCTGGACGGTGAGGTCGTGATTGTGCGTGGCCACCGCGATCTCGAGCGCGAGAGAACGGACGGCTCGTACCAGACCCAGATCGCGCTGATCATGATGCTCGTGCTGATGATCGCCCGCTCGCGCTCGTTCACCGCCGAGGAGGCGAAATGACCCGCATCGTCACCATCCTGGTCGCCGTGGCCGCCGCCGTGGCGCCGCTCCTGCTGATCGATCAGACGTTCTTCGTGCAGACCGCGCTCGCCGCGATCGTCGTCACGGGGCTGTCCCTGTTCATGGGCTACGCCGGTCAGGCGTCCCTCGGTCAGGGCGCGTTCGTCGCGGTGGGCGGGCTCACCGTCGCCGTCGGCACCGTCTCGCTCGGCATCCCGCCGCTGATCGCGCTCCTGCTCGCGCCCGTCCTCGGTGGGGCCGCCGCGGCCCTCGTCGGCTGGCCCCTGCTGCGACTGCGCGGTCACTACCTCGCGTTCGGTTCGCTCGCGGTGCTGCTGATCATCCAGACCGTGATGGCCACGGTCCCGCTGTTCGGCGCGGGCGTCGGCATCTTCGGCATCCCTCCGCTGTCGGTGGGCGGCCTGGTCGTGACCGACCAGCGCGTGTACTCCTACCTCGCCCTGGCGGGGCTCGCGCTGGCGCTGGTGGTGTGTCGCAACCTCGTCCGGTCGCGGTTCGGCCGCGGCATCCGTGCGCTCGCCGGCAGTGAGTCCGCGGCGGCGTCGAGCGGTGTCCCCGTGCTGCGCAGCAAGCTCACGGTGTTCGCGGTCGCCGGGGCGTTCGCGGGGTTCGCGGGTGCGCTCGGCGCCTTCTTCACGCCGTACGTGAGTCAGGACACCTATCCGCCGTTCGTGTCCTTCGGCTACGTCGTGATGGCGGTCGTCGGCGGCCTCGGCTCGGTGTGGGGCGGGGTCGTCGGAACGCTGGCGCTGAGCCTGTGGCTGCAGGTGCTCAGCACTCTCAGTGCGACACCCGGGATGCCGGCGGCGGCGGGGCCGATCCTGCAGTACGCGGGCTACGGGGTGGTGCTCGTGCTCTTCCTCCTCTTCGTCCCCCGGGGGATCGTGCCGACCGTCGCGGGGCGCTGGGCGGCCGTGCGCGGGTGGCGCTCGCGGACGCGCGAGAGGAGGCGAATCGCGCCGGAAGCGGAGGATTCGGTCGCCGCGCCGTCGGCCGCTCGCTGAGTCGTCCGGCCCCTCTCCTCGCCGGAAGTGACCATGTATACGTGGTATATCTGAAGGGGCGACGATACTGCGGCGAGAGGGGTCGGATGCAGGAGGGGGCGAATTCCTCGCGGATCGGCGCGAGTGCGCCGCGGTT
>NZ_BADA01000076.1 GCF_000333395.1 Microbacterium sp. B19 | reverse complement strand
AGGCCGCGGCTCGCGCCATCCAGCACGGCGCGAGCGGTTCCTGCTCAAGGACTCCGATCCCGAATTCCTGCTGTCCGCGGTGCGGACGGTGCACGCCGGGTCGGCGGTGATCGCCGCGCAGGCCACGCGCGACCTGTTCGCTCACATCGCGCAGGGCGGCGCGACCGAGCCGCTGCCCGCGAGCTACGGCGCTCTGACCGATCGCGAGCGCGAGATCTTCGCCCTCGCGGCGGCGGGGCTCAGCAACGCCGAGATCGCCGCGCGCGAGTTCCTGTCGGAGGCGACGGTGAAGACGCACGTGAGTCGCATCCTGACCAAGCTCGCCCTCCGCGACCGCGTGCAACTCGTCGTCTTCGCGTACCGCCACGGGCTGGTCTGAGCGCGGCGCGCGCCGGGTGCCGACGGCGCAACCTCAGTGACCCGCCGTGGGTCGGTGGCATCCGGCCGAGTTCGGCTGAGGTTGTGCGGATCGCTGAGGTTGGGGTGGCGCGACGCGCTGCGCGACCGCCGGCCGCGGCTCAGTCCTCCGTGAGCTCCGGGTCGTGCGCCCACGTCGGGGCGAGGGCGCGGATGCGCGCCGCGCGCCACTGCCACATGGCCCAGAGGCCGGGCCATAGGGCGGGGGCGGCCGCGCCACCGATCGTGAGGCGTTCCCGCCACAGGGTCCGGTTCGGGTCGCCGGGCGCGGCCGAGACCGCCATCTGGTGGTCCCAGACGTCGAGCGCCGCGAGCGGCCCGGTGAGGGGGACGCCCCAGTCGCGGAACACCCGGACCCGGCCGTTGCCGTCGAAGGTCTCGCGATCCGCGACGGAGATGAGCTGGCGTCCCACGGGGAACACCCCCGCCGCGCGCATCTGTACGGGTACGTCGTCGCCCGAGGAGAACGACGTCGGAGCCTCTTCGAGCGTCTCGACGTCCAGCAGGGGTCCGTAGAGTTCCGCGACCGCGCGCGGGGAGTGCAGGGCTCGCCAGGCGGCATCCGGATCGCAGTCGATCTCGAACTTCAGCAGAATGCGCATGCTCGCATCGTGCCACCTCCGGCCGGAAACGACGTCGGGTTGACGGACCGGTCCGCCGACACCGCTCGT
>NZ_BADA01000077.1 GCF_000333395.1 Microbacterium sp. B19 | reverse complement strand
GCGGGTTCTTCCCGACGGCACGTACTCGTCGTTCCGGGGGCGCGCGCACGGCCACGTCATCCCCGCGGAGGTGCCGAACTGGCGTCTCGTGACGTTCGCGCAGGACCACGACCAGATCGGCAACCGCGCCGCGGGCGACCGACTCTCGCAGAGCCTGCCGTTCGATCGCCTCGCCGCGGCCGCCGTGCTGACCCTCACCGCCCCCGGCACCCCGATGCTGTTCATGGGCGAGGAGTGGGGCGCCACGACCCCGTGGCAGTTCTTCACGTCGCACCCCGAGCCCGAGCTCGGCGAGGCCACCGCCAAGGGCCGCGTCGCCGAGTTCGAGAAGATGGGCTGGGACGAGTCGGTGGTCCCGGACCCGCAGGATCCCGAGACGTTCCACCGGTCGAAGCTCGACTGGGCCGAGCCCGCGGCCGACGGCCACGCCGAACTCCTCGCGCTGTACCGCGAGCTGGCGAAGCTGCGGCGCGCGCGCCCCGAGCTGACCGACCCCTCCCGTCACGGGCTGTCGGCGCGCACGACGGAGGCCGCCGGCGGCCGCGTGTACGAGCTGCGTCGCGAAGACCTCGTCGTGCTCGTGAACCTCTCGGATGCCGCGGCCTCGGTGCCCGTGGCATCCGGTTCCGGGGTTCTGCTGGCCACCGTGGACGGCGTGACGCTCGACTCCGGTGTGCTCGAGGTGCCCGCGGGCGGCGCGGCGATCGCGGGTCCGGCGCTCTGACCCGGGACCTCAGTCGATCGAGGGCCGGATCAGGCGCAGGCCCGACACCACCGCCGGCGGCAACAGCACGATCAGCGCGACGATGACCGCCGTGATCGCGATGGGCGTACTCAGCGGCGTACCGGTCAGGCGCTCCACGGCGAGCCACGACAGTCCCCACGCGAGCGCGAGGGCGGGGGCGACGCGCCACCCGCTGCGCCACGCGATCGCCAGGCCGATGACCGCGACGACCACGAGCACGGCGACGCCGATCGCGCTCGCCGCGTCCTCCCACGACGGCGGTGCCACGGTCGTCAGCCAGGCCGAGATGTTGGCGACGGTGGCGAGCGTCACCCACCCGAGGTGCAGGCCCGTGACCCCGTCGATCAGCACCGAGTCGACGACGCCGCCGCGCGGGTCACGCGTGACGACCGCGGTGCGGAACGCCCAGCCCAGCGCCGCGAGCAGCAGCACGATCACCACGACTGTGAGGAACAGCGTGCCGAAACGCGCGGCGACGAGCCACAACCCGTTCAGCACCATGGTCACCGCGATCGGCCAGCCCATCGCGCGCTGACGCTCCGAGGCGCGTTGGCGGGGGAGGGCCTGCCAGATCGCGTACGCGATGAGGCCGAGGTAGATGACGGACCAGATCGAGAACGCCGGTCCCGCGGGCGCGAGGTACGAGCCGCTGGTGTCGAGCGCCCCGCCCTGCTGATCCTGGACGGCCGTGTTGCCGAACGCCCCGGCGCCGATCACGGCCGCGATGAGCATGAACGACACCGCGGACAGGACGACGATCTGTCGCACGAGGTCCGAGCCGCGGGCGTTCGAGGGGGAGTGGCGCGTCGAGTACATACCGAAACACTAGAAAAGCGAGACAGTTTGCGCACGCGGTTGACACCGCGCGCCAGACCGCGCCGCGTCAGGCGGCCAGCGCCCGCGCGGCGAACGTGCGCAGCAGCAGGGTCGGCTGTTCCACCGACACGGTCCGCACGAGCGCGGCGACGTCGTCGAAGGCATCCGCGTCGAAATACCCCGCCGCACGGTACACGGCCATGCGCGCGACGAACGCCTCCGCCGTGGGCTCGGGGTGGAACTGCGTCGCCCACAGCGAGACGCCCGCGCGGTACGCCTGAACCGGACAGGCGTCGTTGCGCGCGAGAAGGGTGGCTCCCGGCGGAACCTCCGCCGTGCCCTCCTTGTGCGCCGTGAGCGCCTCGAAACGGGGGTTCAGGATGCCGAACAGCTCGTCGTCCGCGCCCTCCGCGGTGAGCGCGATGTCGGTGGGGCCGGTGCCCTCGGGGTGATCGAGAGTCACGACGCCGCCGAGCAGACGCGTCACGACCCCGATGCCGAAGCACGTGAACATCGCGCTCGTGCGACCGTCGAGAGCGGTGGATGCCAGGGACTCGAGGTCGCGCTCGAGCCGCAGCTGCGCGTCGGTCTTGTCCGGATCGGTGACGTTGAAGGGGCTTCCGCCCACGACGACTCCGGCATAGCGCTCGAGTTCGGCCGGGAGGGGCTCGCGGACCAGGTCGTGGTGCACGAGCTCGTCGCTCGCGACCCCGAGTCCGTCGCGGAAGGACGCCCACTCCGCGACCGCCGCCTCGCGCTGCGGGCGCGCGCAGACGTAGAGCAGTCGACCGGTCATCCGAGGATTCTATTCGGCCCGGGCCTTCCGCCCCGAGGACGTGACCTGCCGCGACAATGGGGGTATGACCACCGCGACCCTGCTCGTGACCGACGTCGAGAACCTCCGCGAGGTCGTCGCTCTCCTGCGCGAGGCTGCCGCCGAGCTGGACTGCGGCCTCACGGTCCGCACCCTCGCCGGAGACGACGTCGACGAGGCCGAGACGGCCGCGGCGGCGCGCCGCGATCGGGAGCGCAAGCGCCTGCCGATCCCGGTGAAGGTCGACCTCCACGCGCTGTCGGACGGACCCGTGGATGCCGAGGCGGTCCTGCGCGGCGCGCGGGCCCGGGGCCTGCGCGGTGGCGCGACGGTCGACGAGGTGCGGCGCACGACGAAGCGCTGAGCGGCGGGGGCGGCCCGCTCGCGTCAGCGGGAGGAGCGCGCGGTGCGGCCGCGGACGATGCCCACGAAGGTCTCGACGTCCTCGGTCGTCGCGTCCCGCCGCCACGCGAGGGCCACGGTCGACACCGGGCCGGCGGCCAGCACCCGGTACTCCACGTCGCGGCGCTGGTGCGCCCGCGCGAGCGACATCGGAACGATCACGACGCCGACGCCCGCCGCCACGGTCGCGATCGCCTCGGCGGTGTCGGCCGGAGGCGCGAACGCCGGGGGTACGGCATCCGGGATCCGCGCTCCCAGGACGTCGTCGGCGGGCACGATGACGACCTCGCCGGCGAGGTCGGCGGCCGTGATCTCCTCGTCGGCCGCGGTCAGCGGCGACTCGGTCGACATCACCACGACGGGGAGCTCGTCGTACAGCGGGATGACGTGGAGGTCGTCGGCGCCGTCGATCGGGAGGCGCACGAGCGCCGCGTCGACGTCGTCGAGGGCGGTGCGCTGCGTGGATGCCGCGATCTCACGCAACTCCAGCGACACGTGCGGCATCCGGTCGCGCCAGACGCCGATCCATTTCCCGGGGGTCGCGCCCGCGACCGCGCCGAGGGTGAACGTCCGCGGCTCTTCGGGAGGTGCGGGAGCCGGTTTCCGCTGCGGGCGAGCGGGGGCGGTCTTCCGCGCGGGCGCTCCGGCGCGCGGACGGCCCGTGCCACCGCGCGAACCCCGTGCTCCGCTCCCGCTCTTCGCCATTCCCCCAGGCTAACCTGGGGGAATGGTCGGCATCCTGGCTCTCGTCTTCGCGGGGCTCGCGGCCCTGCTCCACGTCTACATCTTCGTGCTGGAGAGCGTGCGCTGGTCGCACCCGAGCGTGTGGCGCATCTTCGGCCTCACCTCGCAGGAGGCCGCCGACACCACCAAGCCCATGGCGTACAACCAGGGCTTCTACAACCTGTTCCTCGCGATCGGCGCTGCCGTCGGTGTGGTTCTCTGGGCCGTCAACGGTGTCGGCGATGTCGCCGGCCGGACGCTGCTGCTGTTCTCGCTCGGGTCCATGCTCGCGGCGGCTCTCGTGCTCATCACCTCGGGGCGGAAGTACCTCCGGCCGGCCACGATCCAGGGGACGCTCCCGCTGATCGGTTTCGTGCTGACACTGCTCGCCTGAGTCGTTCGACGTCGAGGGAATTCGGGGAGGGAATCTCGACGTCGAGGAAATCGGGAGCCCGGAATTCGTTCGACGTCGAGACGAATCCGCGTCGATTTCGCTCGACGTCGAAGCACATTCCGGCCCCGGA
The DNA here is from genome assembly GCF_000333395.1 of Microbacterium sp. B19. Taxonomy (GTDB): domain Bacteria; phylum Actinomycetota; class Actinomycetes; order Actinomycetales; family Microbacteriaceae; genus Microbacterium. The sequence goes on along the minus strand of NZ_BADA01000077.1, from coordinate 18,983 downwards.
AAAGGCGAAACCCGCACGTTCCGGAGAACGTGCGGGTGATGGATGCCGTGAAGCGTGTGCCTCAGGCCGCCAGGCGAAGACCGCGTCGATCGGTCGCGACGGCTTCGCCGTCGTTGATGATCTCGTCGTCCCCGATGAGCGAGCCGACCGCCACGCGGGCGTTCGACCCGACCTGCGTGCGGACGCCGATGTGCGCGCCGGCGCCGATCACCGCGCCCGAGCAGATGTGCGCGTGCGGTTCGATGTGCGCCTCCGGCCCGATCACGGCATCCGACTCGATCCAGGCGCCGCGGCCCACACGGACACCGGCCGCGATCTGCACTCCGGGTTCGACGTACGCGCCGTTCTCCACCAGTGCCGACGGGTGGACCTTCGCGCCGTGCGCGACGAGTCCACGACCGTTGACGTGCTTGCGGTAACGCAGCGTCTCGCCGTGGTCGTTCTCGATGTCGATGTAGTTCTTTCCCACGATCCCCTCCGATCGGCTCTCGGGTGAGCCGACTTGTGTGACAACCGATACGGGTTCGATCTCATTCCCGTGCATGGTTGTTCGGCGCGGACGCCCGGTCGGATTTCCGCCGGACCACGGTATTTTCCGCTGCGCCGGTTTGTCTCAGACCGTTGTCGCACGCTCGGGCGTACAGGAACGGCGGGTTGACAGCGGGGCGGAGAACACTCACTGTCTGTGGCGCCCTCCGGTCACCTCACGGGCGGAGGGCGTCGAAGGCTTCCCGGACGTTGGCGGTGTCGTACACGATGTGCAGCTCGCTGATCCTGCCGTCGTCGTCGACCTCGGCGATGTCGACCACCCGGAACGGTGCGGGGGTGCCGTTCGACAGCGTCCAGTCGAAGTCGAACCAGAACGCGATCGACTTCTCGGCGTGGAAGACCGTCCGCAGCGTCAGCTTCGATTCGCCGGTGTCGGCGAACAGTCGCGGATAGAAGTCCTGAGCGCGGAGGTCGCCGTACAGCGGGGAATGCACAATCGCGTCGGGGGCGAAGAGTTCGAGCACGCGGCGCGGATCGCCCGATTCCAGCGCGGCCAGGTAGTCCTCGGCAAGGGGCATGCGTCGATGCTATTGCCGGTCGGGCCTTCGCCCGTGGCTCGTCATTCCGGCTGGCAGGTCGGGCACCAGAAGACGTTGCGCTCGGTCGTCGCCGACGCGCCCAGGGTCGTGGCGCGGATCGGCGTGCCGCACCGGCGACACGGTGCTCCCTCGCGGCCATACACCCACATGCGACGGCCCGGCCGGTTGTCTCCGGTGAAGGTGCGCTCGGCGCGGGGGAGGTTCGCGTGGATCATCCGGTACCCGAGCGCGATGGTCGCCGCCACGTCGATCTCGTTCGCGGGGGTGGTCGGGGCGATGCCGCGCACGAACAGCAGCTCGTTCGCGTACACGTTGCCGAAGCCGGCGACGTTGCGCTGGTCGAGGAGCGCGACGTGGGCGGCGCGGGTGTCGGCCGAAACCCGGCGGACGGCCTCGGCCTCGTTCCAGTCGGGACCCAGCAGGTCGGGTCCCAGATGCCCGACGACCCGGTCCTCGTCGGCCGTCGGCAGCACCTCGACCATCGCGAGGTCGAACCCGACGGTGTCGGCACCCGTCACCCCGACGATCGCCCGCGCCTTGAACGCGGGGCGGCGCCACCGTTCGCCGGGACGGTACACGTCCCACCGGCCCTCCATCTTGAGGTGCGAGTGGAGCGTGTAGGCGCCGATGCGTTCGAGCAGGTGCTTTCCGCGCGCGACCACCTCGTGCACCGTCTCGCCCCGCAGGTCGGCGGTGGCGCTGCCCGGGACGCGGATGTCGAACCTCGTCACCTCGCGGCCCGCGAGCGCGGCGGACAGCTTCGCGGCCGCGCGGTGGACGGTGTCGCCCTCAGGCACGGGCAGCCTCTCGCAGCGTGTCGCCGGCGGTGAGGCGGCGCAGGGTGAGTCCGCGCGGCGACTCCACGAACCCCGCCTCGCGCAGCGCGCGGCCCACGGTGGTGCCGAAGACGAACTCTCCGTTGACCTGTTCGACGGTGAGCGTGTCGAGCCGGCGGCGGCGCGAGGTCTCCGCGAGATCGCGCGCGGCGGCCTGCAGCCGTGCCTCGTCGTCCGTGAAGGCGAGGGCGCTGCGCCCGCCACGCTCGAGGTACAGCGTCAGCTCGCCGTCGACGAGCACGACCAGACCGCCCGCCTTCCGTCCCGGGCGGTGGGTGACCCCGTCCAGCGCGGGCCAGCCGAGCGCCGCTCCGTAGGGGTTCGCCGGGTCGGTCGCGGCGAGGGTGACGGTCCGCAGCGGCGGCGGGTCGGCGACGGCGGCGAACTCGCGCAGCCGGTCGACGGTCGCCGACGCCGCGAACTGCGCGGCGCCCAGCTTCTCGATCACGTACCCGCGGCGGCAGTGTCCGGCCTCCTCGAAGCCGGCGAGGATGCGGTACACCTGCGCGAAGCCGCCCGGGACGCCCTCGGACTGCACGGCGCCGCGCGTGACGACGCCGTAGCGGTCGAGGAGCAGGCTCGCCGTGGCGGTCGCCCGGGCTGCGGCATCCGGTTCCCGATCGGGGAGGAGCGACCAGCGCCCGCCGAGCGACGGCGGCCGGGGAGCCGAGGTCGGCCGCGGCAGGGTCGCTCCACGGTACATGCGCGCGCGTGGGGCGCGGCGCGCGACGCGGTGGGCTTGTCCGCCGCCGCCGAGCAGCGCGCGGACGGGAGCGAACGTGTCGTTGGTCACGCGACCGGCCCACGTGAGCGCCCACAGCGCGTCGTTGACCGATTGCTCGTTCTCGGCTCCGACCAGCTGCTTCAGCTGCGACGCGAAGTAGGCGCCGCCGCTGTCGAGCGCCGCCAGCAGGCGCGCTTCGAGCGAGTCGGGCGCAGGATCTTCGGGGTCGTCGGGGTCTTGCAGCGTGAAGGGCGCCGCCTCGGCGGGGTGCAGGGCGATCCACCCGTCCCGACCGGGGAGGGTGCCGTGCCCCGACCACACGACCTCGCCGGTCGCGGTCAGCTCGTCGAGCAGGGCGGGGGTGTAATCGGCGACGCGCGAGGGCAGCACGAGGGACTCCCACGCGCTGGCCGGGATCGGGACACCGGCGAGCTGCTCCACCACCGCGAGCACGCCGTCCACGCCCTCGAGGGGCCGCGTGAGGTGCTGCCACACGGGGAGGAACCGGGCGTACGCCGACGGGGGTACGGGCTCGACGCTGCCGCGGATCGCCGCGAGCGAGCGCATCCGCAGCCGTCGCAGGACCTCGGCGTCGCACCACTCCGTGTCGTCGCCGCGCCCGCCGGCCGCCTCGGGAAGGAAGAAGCCGCTCGCCAACCGCCCCTGCGACTCCAGGCGCTGCAGCGTGAGACGCGCGACCGCGACCCCGACGCCGAGGCGCTCGGCCACCGCGTCCGTCGTGAACGGCCCGTGCGTCCGGGCGAAGCGCGCGACGAGGTCGCCGAGCGGGTCGGCCACGGGTTCGAGGAAGGCGTTCGGGATGCCGACGGGCAGGGCCGCGCCGAGCGCGTCGCGCAAGCGCCCGGCGTCCTCGATGCCGGCGACGCGGGAGACGCCCGCGATCGTCACGGGGATCGCGCGCCGTTCTTCGATGAGCGCCTGCAGGTGCGCCGACGCCTCGGCCGGCGACTCTCCTTCGAGACGGGCGGCGACCTCGGTGGCATCCAGCGGTCCGAGGAGGCGCAGGAGGTCGGCCACGCCCTCGACCCCGCGCGCGCGGCGCTCCGGGTCGAGCCGCTGCGCCTCGCGCTCGAACTGCGCGATGACCTCGGGGTCGAGCAGCTCGCGCATCTCGACCTTGCCGAGCAGCTCGCTCAGCAGCGCCGGGTCGACGGACAGGGCGGCCGCGCGACGCTCGGCGAGGGGGGAGTCGCCCTCGTACATGAACGCGCCGACGTAGCCGAACAGGAGATCGCGCGCGTACGGCGACGGCTGGCTCGTCGTGGTCTCGACCAGACGGATCCGGCGTTCGCCGATCTGCCGTGCCACGCGCAACAGGGCGGGGAGGTCGTAGACGTCCTGCAGCACCTCGCGCAGCGTCTCGAGGATGATCGGGAACGACGGATGCCGTCGGGCCACCTCGAGCAGCTGGGCGGAGCGTTGGCGCTGCTGCCAGAGCGGCGACCGGCGGTTCGGGTTCAGCCGCGGGAGCAGCAGCGCGCGGGCCGCGCACTCGCGGAAGCGCGAGGCGAAGAGCGCGGAGCCCCCGACCTCGTCGGTGACGATCTGCTCCAGCTCGTCGGGTTCGAAGACGAAGAGGTCGGCTCCGGGCGGTTCGGCCGCGGCATCCGGAACCCGCGCGATGATGCCGTCATCGCTCGCGACCGCGGCGCCCTCGACGCCCAGACGCTCGCGGATCCGCGCGTTGACGGCCAGCGCCCACGGCGAATGCACCTGCATGCCGTACGGCGAGTGCAGGATGATGCGCCAGTCGCCGACCTCGTCGCGGCTGCGCTCGACCGTCAGCGTGCGGTCGGTGGGGAGGCTTCCGGTCGCCTCGCGCTGCTCGGCGAGGTAGGCGAGGAGGTTGGCGATCGCGTTGTCGTCGAGGCCCGATTCGCGCAGGCGCTCCTCGGCCTTGGCTCGGTCGGCGCCGGCGATGTCGCGCGAGAACTTGCCGAGCGCTTCACCCAGCTCGGCGGGGCGGCCGAGGCCGTCGCCGTGCCAGAACGGGAGCTTCCCCGGCTGGCCGAACGCCGGGACGACATTGACGCGATCGTGCGTGATCTCGACGATGCGCCAGCTCGTGGTGCCCAGGGTGAAGACGTCGTTGACCCGCGACTCGTAGACCATCTCTTCGTCGAGTTCGCCGACGCGGGCGTTCTGCGATTCGCCGGCGACGAACACGCCGAACAGGCCGCGGTCGGGGATCGTGCCGCCGCTCGTGACCGCGACGCGCTGCGCACCGGGGCGGCCCGTGAGGGTGCCCGCGTCGCGGTCCCACACGAGCCGCGGGCGGAGTTCGGCGAACTCGTCGGAGGGGTAGCGGCCCGCGAGCAGGTCGAGCGTCGCCTCGTACGCCGAGCGCGGGAGCGAGCGGAACGGCGCGCTGCGCTTGACCGTCTCGAACCACTCCTCGACGTCGATCGCTCCGAGGGCGCACGCCGCGACCGTCTGCTGGGCGAGGATGTCGAGCGGGTTCTGGGGGACCGCGATCGCCTCGATCTTGCCGGACAGCATGCGCTCGGTCACGACCGCCGTGTGCAGCACGTCGCTGCGGTGCTTGGGGAACAGTGCGGCCCGGCTCACCTCGCCGACCTGGTGGCCCGCGCGTCCGACGCGCTGGAGACCGGATGCCGCGCTCGGCGGTGCCTCGACCTGGATGACGAGGTCGACCGAGCCCATGTCGATGCCGAGCTCGAGGCTGCTCGTGGCGACGACGCAGCGCAGGGTGCCGGACTTCAGTTCGTCTTCGACCTGGGCCCGCTGCTCCTTCGAGACCGAGCCGTGGTGCGCCTTGGCGAGGATCGCGGCGACGCCCGCGGACGACCCCGCCTGCGCCATCATGCTCGCGGGGACGGTCGGCTCGGGAACGTCGATGCCCTGCCGTTCGGCGTAGATCTCGTTCAGGCGCCCGGTCAGTCGCTCCGCCAGACGGCGGGAGTTGGCGAAGACGATGGTCGAGCGGCGCTCGAGGATGCGGTCGACGATCGCCTCCTCGACGTGCGGCCACACCGAACCCGACATCTCGGTGCTCTCGGGCCGCTCGGAGAACCACTCGCCGTCGGTCGGCTCGTCGAGGGCCGGGCTGCCGGGCGGGGGCGGCGGGTTCAGCATGTCGTCGACGGGTACGACCACCGAGAGGTCGAACGCCTTCGTCGCGCGCGGGGCCACGATGTCGACGGGCTGCGCACCGCCGAGGAAACGGGCCACCTCGTCGATCGGGCGCACGGTCGCCGACAGCCCGATGCGCTGCGCCGGGGCGTCGAGGAGCGCGTCGAGTCGCTCCAGGCTCACCGCGAGGTGCGCACCGCGTTTGGTCGCGGCGACCGCGTGCACCTCGTCGATGATGACGGTGTGCACCCCGCGCAGGGTCTCGGCCGCCTGGCTCGTGAGCATCAGGTACAGCGACTCGGGTGTCGTGATGAGGATGTCGGGCGGATCGGTGACGAGCTTGCGCCGGTCGCTCGAGGTCGTGTCGCCCGACCGCACGCCCACGGTGACCGCCGGCACGTCGATCCCGAGCCGCCGGGCGGACTGCCCGATCCCGACGAGCGGCGAACGCAGGTTGCGCTCGACGTCGACGCCGAGGGCCTTGAGCGGCGAGATGTACAGGATGCGCGTGCGCGTGGGCGCCTTCTTGGTACCGCGGCGCGGGGGAGTGGCATCCGGAACCTCGGGCGCCTTCTCGCGGAAGACCCGGTCGATCGCGAACAGGAAGGCCGAGAGCGTCTTGCCCGATCCGGTGGGCGCGACGACCAGGGCGTTGCGGCCGGATGCCACGGACTCCCACGCCCCCTTCTGGGCCGTGGTGGGCGCGGAGAACGCACCGCGGAACCAGTCCTGCGTGGCAGGACCGAATCTGTCGAGTACGTCGGCCATGCCGACATCCTCCCCCGGACCTCCGACATCGGGCCGGGGTTGACGTTCGCTGGTCGCGGAACGCCCGGGCCGGCTCACGTCACGGTGCGCGCTCGGTCAGCCTCCCGTCCTCCAGCTCCAGCCGCAGGTCGAGCCCGACACGCGCGAGGAACGCGTCGTCGTGGCTGACCAGGAGCACCGCGCCGCGGTACGCCTGCAGCGCCGACACGAGCTGGTCGACCGTGTCGAGATCGAGGTTGTTCGTCGGCTCGTCGAGCACGAGGAGCTGCGGCGGCGGATCGGCGAGCAGCACACGGGCCAGCGCGACGCGGAAGCGCTCGCCGCCGGACAGCGATCCGACGGGACGGGTGACCGCGTCTCCCCGCACGAGGAAACGGGCGAGCCGGTCGCGGACCGCGGGGACGGGAACGTTCGGCGCCGCTGCGCAGAGGGTGTCGAGGACGGATGCCGTGTCGTCGAGGTCGTCGAGACGCTGGGGGAGGTAGCCCACGTGCTCCACGCTCGCTCGGGCGTGGACCGCCCCCACCGCCCCCGTGCCGCGCACGATGCTCTCGAGCAGCGTCGTCTTGCCCGAACCGTTCCGCCCCACCAGGGCGACCCGCTCGCGGCCGGTGACGATCCATTCGCGTTCGCCGTCGCCCAGGACGAGGATGCGCCGACCGTGCGCGTTTCCGGGATCGGGCAGGTCGATGCGCACCACGTCGTCGTCGCGGACGCGGGCCGCAGCCTCGTCCAGCGCCGCGCGGGCGGCATCCTCCTTGCCCCTCATCTCGGTGCTCAAGCGGCCCGCGCTCACCTGCGCCGCGTTCGCGCGGTTCCCCGCGATGATCCCCGGAACCCGTTTCTCGACCTGCGCCTTGTGCGCGACGCGGGCGCGGGTGGCGAGCTTGTCATGCGACTCGATGCGCTGGCGTCGCTCGCTCCGCAGGCTCTGCGCGGCGTCGCGCTCGGCGCGCACGGCGGCGTCCTGTTCGGCGTCGCGATGCGCCCGCCAGACGCTGTACGGACCGCTGACGACGCTCAGGGTGTGGCCGTACAGCTCGGCGGTGGCATCCATCAACTCGAGGAGAGCCACGTCATGACTCACCACGACGAGCGTGCCGGGCCACGTCCGGACGAGCTCGCCCACCCGTGCACGCGCGTCGCGGTCGAGGTCGTTGGTCGGCTCGTCGAGCAGCGTGATGTCGGCCGCGCGGGCGCGCAGCCCCACGAGCGCCGCCAGCATCGCCTCGCCGCCGGAGAGTTCGCCGACGGTTCGATCGAGCGCATCGGATGCCACGCCCGCTTCGGCGAGGAGGCTGTGGGCGCGGGTCTCGACGTCCCAGTCGTCGCCGACGGCGTCGAAATGGTGCGGAGCCACGTCGCCCGACTCGATCGCGCGAAGCGCGGTGAGCGCCGTCTCGACGCCGAGGATCGAGGAGACCGGGCGACGAGGATCGGCCGCGAGACGCTGGGGCAGCATCGCGACCTCACCGGATGCCGAGAACGTTCCGGACGTCGGCGCGATCTGCCCCGCGGCGACGCGCAGGAGCGTGGACTTGCCGGCGCCGTTGCGGCCGACGAGACCGGTGCGCCCGCGGCCGAGGGAACCGGAGACGTCGTCGAGGGCGACGGTTCCGTCCGGCCACACGAGGCGGACGCGATCGAAGACGAGAGAAGGGGACGGTGATGACATGACGGGACTCCGGGAACGCGGGATGCGCGGACACCGGACCCGTCCGCATCAGCGGAGGGCGGCCGAGAAAACGGCGGGTCGACGGGTCAGCGCGCGGACAGGGGCGCGGAAGCGTCGACGTTCTTCACCGGAGGAGACCTCGTTCTCGGGGACAGGGCTGCCCACGTTAGCCGTTCGGTCCCCTGTTTCTCAACCCTCGGATGCCGTGGATCTGGCGGCCAGTCGCGCGTCGAGGAACGCGCGCACATCGGCCAGCTCCTCCTCGGACACGGAGTGGGTCAGCCCCGGGTAGACGCGGCCCGTCAGCTCGCTGTGGGCGGGCAGCCACTGCGCCGTCATGTCGACGAGTGCGGGCGGGATGACGTCGTCGCGCGACCCGCGGCCCCAGAAGACGGGCGGCCGGCGCTCGGCCAGCACCGCGTCGCCGGACAGCTCGCCGCCCGCGGCGTACCCGGCGAGCACGACCACGAACGACACGGCCTCCGGGGCGACCCGGAGGGTCTGGATGGCGACCGCGCCGCCCTGCGAGAAGCCGAGGAGTCCGACGGGACGGTCGCCGAGATGCTCCGCGATCCACGCGAGGAGGGCTTCGGCGGCGAGCGTGACGGCGCCGGGATCGCGGCCGTTCAGCCCCTCGATCGGATACCAGGAAGCTCCCGGCGTCGGCCATGGGGGCGTCAGGGGTGCGCGGACGCTTGCGACCGCGACCTCGTCCGGCAGGTAGGGCACGAGGCCGAAGAGGTCGTGCTCGTCGGCCGCGTAGCCGTGCAGCAGGAGCAGCACGGGGCGCTCGCCGATGTCGGCCGGTGGCACGGACCAGCGGACGACGGACGGGTCGAGGATCGGGCGCTCGCTCATGCGGCCATTGTGGCGCAGGCCTCCGACACGGGCTCGACGAGTTCCGCGGAGGTGGTGCCGGGAGGAGATCCGGGGAGGGGAGGACGCGAGGAGCACCGCGAGTCCTCCCCTCCCCGAAAGTCCTCCCTCGCCGCGGCTGCACCCCCGCCCGACCGCGCCGCAGCGGCATGCCGTCGCCTCCCGCGTAGGTATCGCCGCGGACCGTTGATATACAGGGAGCATGCCTGTCCGCACACCCGACCCCGAACCCGGCGACAACGGCGACGAGCGCGAGCCGCTCTCGACGCCTTTCTCGGGCGCGCCCGCCGGCTCCGGTCCCAACACCAACCCGGCCTGGCTGAGCGAGGTCGAGCTCGCCGAGGCGCGTCGTCGACTGCCGATGCTGTACGTCGAGGCGCTGCCGGTGCGGACCGACGGCATGGGCGCGGTGACGCAGGTCGGCATCCTGCTGCGCGCGACCCCGCTGGGCGAGATGACACGCACGCTCGTGTCGGGCCGCGTGCGGTACGGCGAGACCGTGCGCGACGCGCTGTTCCGCCACGTCGAGAACGACCTGGGCCCCATGGCCTTCCCGCTCCTCCCGCCGCAGCCGGCGCCCTTCACGGTGGCGGAGTACTTCCCGCTCCCGGGCGTGAGCGCGTTCCACGACGACCGCCAGCACGCGGTCTCCCTGGCCTTCGTCGTCCCGGTCACCGGCACGTGCGAACCGCGGCAGGACGCGCTCGAGGTCACGTGGCTGTCGCCCGAGGAGGCGGCATCCGATGCCCTCTCCGCCGAGATGGAGGGCGGCCGCGGCACGCTCATCCGCCTCGGGCTGGCGTCTGTGGGCGCGCTGCGCTGAGCTCCGTCGGACCCGGATGCCGATGGACACCTCCCTCGTCGATCTCGCGATCGCGTTGCCCGTCGTCCTGGCGCTGGCCGCGCTCATCGCGCTCGTGCTGCGGCGCGTGTTCGGCCCCGCGCGGTCGCTGAGCATGCCGACCATGACGGTGATCGGCGTGCTGGGGGTGAGCGTCGGGCTGCTGCTGTCGGCGTGGGTCGGCGGCGCCGCGCGGCTCTGGGTGCCCACGACGATCCTGTTCTCCGTCGGTGCGAGCCTGGGGCTGTCCGCGATCGTGGCCGCGGTCGTCGCCGCCGCCCGTCGCGACGGCGGGGACATCGACGTGCCCGCGTTGCTCCGCGCGGGGGAGTCCGACCGCGTGGAGTTCAAGGAGACCGCGCGGTGGAACGTCCGCGAGAACCGCAAGGACGTGCGTATGGAGATCGCGATCGCCAAGTCGGTCGCGGCCTTCCTCAACTCGCGCGGTGGAACGCTCGTGATCGGCGCGGATGACACGGGCACCGCCCTCGGGCTCGACCGCGACCTCGCGACCATGCGCACGCCCGACCACGACCGGTTCGAGCTCTGGCTGCGCGACATGCTCTCGAAGGCGATCGGCCGCAACGCCGCGGCTCAGCCACGCATCGTGTTCGCCTCGGCCGGCGACGGTCACCCCGCGGTGTGCGTCGTGGTGTGCCGCCCCGCGGCGCGGCCGGTGTTCCTGACCCAGCCCAAGGACGGCGGCTCGGTCACCGACCTGTGGGTCCGCGTCGGCAACTCCAGCCGGGCCCTCGGGGTCGACGAGGCCGTCGAGTACGTGGCGCGGCACTGGCGTCCGTCCGCCTCGACGCTCGTGCTCGGCCGTCCCTCCGCGCGCTGACCGTCGGTCCGCCCGCGACGGCGGCCCCCGCGCGGGCCCGCGTCAGCGCGTGGTCTCGCGCGCGATCGCGGCGATGAACGCGTCGATGTCGGACTCGGTCGTGTCGAACGAGCACATCCAGCGCACTTCGCGGCGCGCCTCGTCCCAGTCGTAGAAGCGGAAGCTCTCGCGGAGGCGGTCGGCGACCCCCTCGGGCAGGATCGCGAAGACGCCGTTCGCCTGCGTCGGCTGCGTGAACTCGACACCGCGGATCGCGCCGTCGGCGAGCCCCGCCTCGACACCCGCGCGCAGGCGCTGCGCCATGGCGTTGGAATGCCGCGCGTTGCGCAGCCACAGATCGTTCTCGAGGAGGGCGACGAGCTGTGCCGAAACGAACCGCATCTTGCTCGAGAGCTGCATGTCGAGCTTGCGCAGGTACGTGAGCCCGGTGGATGCCGCGGGGTCGAGGACGACGATCGCCTCGCCGATCATCGCGCCGTTCTTCGTGCCGCCGAAGCTCAGCACGTCGACCCCGGCGTCGCGGGTGAACGCTCGGAGCGGGAGGTCGAGCGCCGCGGCGGCGTTCGAGATGCGGGCGCCGTCCATGTGCAGCCGCATGCCGCGCGCGTGCGCGTGGTCGGCGAGGGCGCGGATCTCGTCGGGCGTGTACAGCGTGCCGAGCTCGGTCGACTGCGTGATCGAGACGACGAGCGGCTGCGCGCGGTGCTCGTCGCCCCAGCCCCACGCTTCGCGGTCGACGAGGTCAGGCGTGAGCTTGCCGTCATCGGTGGGAACGGTGAGCAGTTTGATGCCGCCCACGCGCTCGGGCGCCCCGCCCTCGTCGACGTTGATGTGAGCCGTGGATGCCGAGATCACGGCGCCCCAGCGGGGGAGCATCGACTGCAGACCGACGACGTTCGCGCCGGTGCCGTTGAACACGGGGTACGCCTCGACGCCGTCGCCCAGAAGGCCCGCGAACAGCTCCTGCAGACGCGAGGTGTAGACGTCCTCGCCGTAGGCGACCTGGTGCCCCTCGTTGGCCGAGGCGATGGCGGCCAGGACCTCGGGGTGGATGCCGGAGTAGTTGTCGGACGCGAAGCCGCGGACCGCGGTGTCATGCAGGGGGGTCACCCCTCCAGCGTAGTCACCGCGCGTCGCGTCGCCGCCGAGCCCCTGGCCGATGTCGGAGGGGGTGGCTAACGTGTGCCGCATGACCGAGACACCCCCGTCCGCCCCCGCCGTTGCGGGCGCCGCCGCCGATCGGCGGGCCTTCCTCGGCGTTCTCGTGAACACGGCGGCGGCCAACGTCACGACGAGCTACCTGTGGTTCGCGCTGACCTTCTGGGTGTACCTCGAGACGCGGTCGGTGCTGGCGACGGGCATCATCGGCGGCGCCTACATGCTCCTGCTGGCGGTGTTCGCGATGCTCTTCGGCACGATCGTCGACCGGCACCGCAAGCACCGCGTCATGGTGGTGTCGGGGATCGTCACGCTCGTGGCCTTCCTCATCGCGGGAGCACTGTGGCTCGCTTTCCCCGAGCGTGCGCTGCTCGACCTCGGCGGCCCGTGGTTCTGGATCTTCTCCGGGGTGGTGCTCGGCGGCGCCGTCATCGAGAACATGCGCAACATCGCGCTGTCGACGACCGTGACCCTCCTCGTCCCCGAGGATCGTCGCGCCAACGCGAACGGTCTCGTCGGGACGGTGCAGGGGCTGTCCTTCGTCGTCACGAGCGTGTTCAGCGGGCTGTCGGTCGGGCAGCTCGGCATGGGGTGGACGCTGGCGATCGCGATCGTCCTCACGCTGGCGGCGCTGCTCCACCTGCTCACGATCCGCATCCCCGAGGATCGGCCCGCGCGCACGGGCGAGCGCGTGCCCGCCGTCGACGTGCGCGGCGCGGTCCGGGCCGTCCGGGCGTCGCCCGGCCTCTTCGCGCTGCTGATCTTCTCGACCTTCAACAACCTCATCGGCGGCGTCTATCTCGCCCTTATGGACCCCTACGGTCTCCAGCTCTTCACGGTGGAGGGGTGGGGTCTGGTTCTCGGTGTCACCGCGACCGGATTCATCATCGGCGGCGCCCTGGTCGCGAAGTTCGGGCTCGGGCGCAACCCGATCCGCACCATGCTGCTCATCGTGATCGGCATGGGCGTGCTGGGTGCCGCCTTCACCCTCCGTGACTGGTGGTGGCTGTACGTCGCCGGGATCTGGGTGTACATGGCACTCATCCCCGCGGTCGAGGCGGCCGAGCAGACCGTGATCCAGAAGGTCGTCCCATTCGAGACGCAGGGACGCGTCTTCGGATTCGCCGCCGCGTTCGAGTCGGCGTCGGCCCCGATCACCGCGTTCCTCATCGCCCCGATCGCGGAGTTCGCGATCATCCCGTACATGGACGGCGGCGAGGGCAGGGCGACCTGGGGCTGGCTGCTCGGCGACGGCATCGGGCGCGGCATCGCGCTCGTGTTCTTCGTCGCGGGTCTGGTCATGGTCGTGGTGGGCGCGGCTGCGTTCCTCACGCGCTCGTACCGGGTGCTGTCGCGGCAGTATCAGGAGGCGCCGTCCGACGACGCGTCCGCCCCGCCCGAGGCTCCCGGCCCCGAGGACGAAGCGTCCTCGCTCGCCGCGCGCGCCGGAGGGGTCCCGGATGCCGAAGCCCCCGCGCCGCAGAGCGGGCGGACACCTCCGCGGGCCGGCTGACCCGCACCGACCGCTGCGGGGTGGCGGCCGCCGCTGGGCGGCGCGGCGCCGCAGTCGGTTCAGCCCGCCGCGAGCTCGATCGTCACATCGTTGATGTCCTCCGCCGGGTCGTCCCACAGGCCGAGGTACGCGAGCGCCAGGGCGTCCTCGAGGCCGGCGAGGCTCTTCACGCGGAACACCACGGCCGCCGCCGACGGGTCGCGGCCGGCATCCCGAGCCGCCTTCGCGAAGCCCTGCGCGACCGCGCGCGTCCACGCTTCGCTGGCGGCCTTGACCGCGGCGTAGTTCGCCCCGCCCGCGAGGGGTCGCGCGACCGAAGTGGACGACACGATCGCGAGGCGACCGGCATCCGAGGCCCGGAGGTCCTCGTCGAATGAGCGCGTCACGTTCCGCAGCGCCGTGAAGGACCTCAGCAGGAACGCGAAGTCCTCGTCGCTCTGCCCCGCGAGCCCGCCGCCACCGCGCCACCCTCCGACGAGGTGCAGGATGCCGTCGACCCCGCCATGTGCGGCGTGCACGCGGTCGCGCGTGGCCTCCACGGCATCCGGGTCGGTGAGATCGCACTGCTCGGTCACGACGCCGTCGATCTCTTCGGCGACGGATGCCAGCCGCCCGGCGTCCGAGCCGACGACGATCGCCGTGGCTCCCGCCGCCCGCAGTGCGCGAGCGACGCTGCGCCCCGCCGCGCTCGTGCCGCCGGCGAGCAGTACCGTCCGACCCTCGACGCCCGTGTCCATGCCGTCTCCTCCGTGGTTCGGTTCGACCGACGGCGGTCGCCGCGCGACGAACCGTCGTGCGGACATCGTGTCCGACACGCCGCCCCGGCCGCCACCCCCGCGGCGTGTCGGCCGCGGACTCCGCGCGACGGCCCGCCCAGGAACCGGGGCCGTCCGCTCAGTCGCGGCCGGTGATGCCCTCCGTCGAGGCGATCACGGGGCGCATCTTCTTCTCCAGCGCCTCGAAGAACATCGACAGCGGGAACTCGTCGTCCAGCACCGCGTCGGTGTACCCCTTGGGGAGTCCGGCGAGGACGTCGTCCGAGAGCCCGCGGGCCCAGACCGACGCGGGATGCGGCGTGACGACCGAGCGGACGAGGTCGTACGCGGCCAGCCAGTGCGCCGTCTTCGGGCGGTCGATCGAGCGCCAGTACAGCTCGTCGATCGCGTCGGCCAGGGCCACGACCGCGGCGGGGACCTCGTCCCAGTCGAACGCGAGCGACGTGTCGGTCCAGTGCAGCACGCGGCGCTGGTGCAGCCACGCGAAGAGCAGCTGTCCGCCGAGGCCGTCGTAGTTGCGCACGCGCGACCCGGTGATGGCGAAGCGGAAGATGCGGTCGAAGATCACGGCGTACTGCACGAGCTCGGCGTGCTCGAGCATCGCGCGCTCGGCGGCATCCAGGTCGTCCCGCGCCGACAGGCGCTTCTGGATCTCGACGCACTCGCGGAACGCGGTGAGGTCGCAGCGCAGCTCCTCGAGCGAGTAGAGGAAGAACGGCATCCGCTGCTTGATCATGAACGGGTCGAACGGGAGGTCGCCGCGCATGTGCGTGCGGTCGTGGATGATGTCCCACATCACGAAGGTCTGCTCGGTGAGCGCCTGGTCGTCGAGCATCCGGGCGGCAGCGTCCGGGAGCTCGAGCTTCGTGATCTCGGCGGCCGCGCGGGTCACGCGACGGTAGCGCGCGGCCTCGCGGTCCTGGAAGATCGCGCCCCACGTGAACGTCGGCACCTCGCGCATCGCGACGGTCTCGGGGAAGAGCACCGCGGAGTTCGTGTCGTACCCGGGCGTGAAGTCGACCAGGCGCAGCGAGACGAACAGGCGGTTGGTGTATTCGGTCTCGAGGCGCGCGATGAACTCGGGCCAGATGACCTCGACGAGCACGGCCTCGACGTGCCGCTCGCGCGACCCGTTCTGCGTGTACATCGGGAACACGACGAGGTGACGGATGCCATCGACCCGGTGCTCCTGCGGCTGGAAGGCCACGAGCGAGTCGAGGAAGTCGGGCACGGCGAAGCCGCCGTCGCGCCACCGCTCGAAGTCGACGACGGACGCGCGGAGGTAGGCGTCGTCGTGCGGGAACAGGGGGGTGAGCGCGGCGATGGCCTCGACGATGTCGGTCACCAGGGCGGTGGCGCGCGGGTGGTCCGTCGCCTCGGGGACGGAGCCGTCGGCGGCCTGCAGCGACTGCAGTTCGACCGCGGCATCCTTCAGGAGAGCCCAGGCCGGGGTGTGCTCGACCGTGGCCGCGGTGTGCCCGTCGAGCAGATCTCGCGTGGAACGCGTGGGCGTTGCGAGGGACATTGGGGCCTCCGATCGATATTGCGGGAAAAATTCCGGTCAAACATGGATGCTAACGGAAAACTTACGCCTCGCGCGAGAGGGGGTGCGGCGGGCACTGGTACTGTCGGCGCATGTCCGAGGGTTCCGTCCGCCGCGTGCGTCTGGATGACGCCGTCGATGCCGCCATCGTGCGCGAGATCTCGCTCGACGCGCGCGCGACCCTCGCGCACCTGTCCGAGAAGGTCGGGCTCTCCGTCTCGGCCGTGCAGTCGCGGTTGCGCCGTCTGGAGTCGCGCGGAATCGTCCGCGGCTACCGTCCGGTGCTCGACGCGGAGGCGCTCGGGCGGCCGCTCGCGGCGTTCGTCGAGATCACGCCGCTCGACCCCGCGCAGCCCGACAACGCCCCCGAACTGCTCGCGCACCTGAGTGCGATCGAGGCGTGCCACTCCGTCGCCGGGGATGCCGCGTACATGCTGTTCGTGCGCGTCCCGACGCCGCGCGACCTCGAGACGCTCATCCGCGACATCCGCGCCGCGGCTCAGGTGAACACGCGCACGACGATCGTGCTGCAGACCTTCTTCGAGGCCCGCCCCATCGAGCCCGCGGACTACCCCGGCTGACGCGCGCCGCCGGCTGCCAGGCGCCCCCGCCGGTGCGCCGCCCGCGGCCCTCCCGATTCGGTGTCCAAGACACGCGGATGCGGCTCGCGGTCGTCCGCGTGTCTTGGACGCTGAACGTGTATAGGGGCGCCCCGACGCGGCGTGCGCGGATACATCCCACGGTGGATGCCGTGCGCCCGGGGACCCGCGTAGCGTGACAGGGATGCGCATCGCCCTGCGTCCCCTGCTCCGGTACCAGCTGGTCGTCGACCTCGTCGCGGCCGGTCTCTTCGGGCTGCTCTCCTTCGTGATCGAGCTCGAGCCGGGGGATGTGCTCGCCAACCTCGGGGCCCTCATCGTCGTCGCCCTGTTCTCGGCCGCCTTCGCCTTCCGCCGGCTGCAACCCGGGGTGGCGCTGCTGCTGGCGTGGGTGGCGGCGGTCGCCCAGATGTCGTTCCTGCGTGACCCGGGCGTGGTCGACCTCGCGACGTACGCCGTCCTCTACACCGCCGCCGCCTACGGCAGACGCCGCGTGTACTGGGCCGGATTGGCTTCGACGCTCCTCGGGGCGGCCATCGTGACGGGCTACCTCACGGTCCGGGCGGGACGAGACGTGTTCGCCCCCACCCTCGACACGCTCGCAATATTCCTCGTCTGTGGTTTCGCCTTCGTGGTCGCGTGGGGTTCCGGCGCTCTCGCCCGTACGAGTCGCCGGGCGGCAGAGAACGCCATGGCGCAGCGCGCGGCCGAGGAGGCGACGATCGCGGAGCAGGAACGGGTGCGCATCGCCCGCGACATGCACGACGTCGTCGCGCACTCGCTCGCGGTCGTGATCGCCCAGGCCGACGGCGCCCGCTACGCCGCCGCCCAGAACCCGGCGGCCGCGACCGACGCGCTGTCGACGATCTCGACCACCGCCCGCGCGGCCCTGTCCGACGTCCGTCTCCTCCTGCAGCAGCTGCGGCACAGCCAGGCGGATGGGCCGCAGCCGACCCTCGCCGACGTCGACTCGCTGTACGCCCAGGTGCGGGCGGCCGGGGTCGAGCTGGAGACGACGGTCGACCCCGCCCCCGTCGTGGAACCGCCCGCATCCGTGCAACTCGCGCTCTACCGCATCCTGCAGGAGGCGCTCACGAACGCACTTCGCCACGGCGCCGACCGCCGCGTGGCGGTGCGCTTCGCGTGGCATCCGGATCGGGTCGAACTCACTGTGCGCAACCGCCTCGCCGACACCCCTCCGTCGTCGTCGGGAGGACACGGCGTGATCGGCATGCGCGAGCGCGCGCAACTCGCCGGCGGGACGCTGTCGGCGCAGCCCGAGTCCCGCGACTTCGTCGTCCGCGCGACCCTGCCGATCGGCGCCGCCGCGTGACCGGGGCGCGGTCCACTCGGCAGAGTGGATGCCATCCCACCCCCGCCCCTCGGAAGGACCCGCACCGATGACTCCGCCGATCCGCGTCGTGCTCGTCGACGATCAGGCGCTGTTCCGCGCCGGCATCCGGATGGTGCTGGATTCGCAGCCCGACCTGGAGGTGGTCGGCGAGGCATCCGACGGACGCGAGGGCATCGACGTCGTGCGCGCGACGCGCCCCGATATCGTGCTGATGGACGTGCGGATGCCGGTCATGGACGGTCTCACGGCCACCGCGGAGATCCTCCGCGAGCCCGATGCCCCGCGCGTCGTCGTGCTGACGACGTTCGACCTCGACGAGGCCGCGGCTCGCGCCATCCAGCACGGCGCGAGCGGGTTCCTGCTCAAGGACTCCGATCCCGAATTCCTGCTGTCCGCGGTGCGGACGGTGCACGCCGGGTCGGCGGTGATCGCCGCGCAGGCCACGCGCGACCTGTTCGCTCACATCGCGCAGGGCGGCGCGACCGAGCCGCTGCCCGCGAGCTACGGCGCTCTGACCGATCGCGAGCGCGAGATCTTCGCCCTCGCGGCGGCGGGGCTCAGCAACGCCGAGATCGCCGCGCGCGAGTTCCTGTCGGAGGCGACGGTGAAGACGCACGTGAGTCGCATCCTGACCAAGCTCGCCCTCCGCGACCGCGTGCAACTCGTCGTCTTCGCGTACCGCCACGGGCTGGTCTGAGCGCGGCGCGCGCCGGGTGCCGACGGCGCAACCTCAGTGACCCGCCGTGGGTCGGTGGCATCCGGCCGAGTTCGGCTGAGGTTGTGCGGATCGCTGAGGTTGGGGTGGCGCGACGCGCTGCGCGACCGCCGGCCGCGGCTCAGTCCTCCGTGAGCTCCGGGTCGTGCGCCCACGTCGGGGCGAGGGCGCGGATGCGCGCCGCGCGCCACTGCCACATGGCCCAGAGGCCGGGCCATAGGGCGGGGGCGGCCGCGCCACCGATCGTGAGGCGTTCCCGCCACAGGGTCCGGTTCGGGTCGCCGGGCGCGGCCGAGACCGCCATCTGGTGGTCCCAGACGTCGAGCGCCGCGAGCGGCCCGGTGAGGGGGACGCCCCAGTCGCGGAACACCCGGACCCGGCCGTTGCCGTCGAAGGTCTCGCGATCCGCGACGGAGATGAGCTGGCGTCCCACGGGGAACACCCCCGCCGCGCGCATCTGTACGGGGACGCACCACCACGCCCTCCACGGCGATCACTACGACGAGCACGAGTCGAAGGCCGAGCACGGCGTCGATGACCACGCACACGGCGACGACTGCGA
>NZ_BADA01000078.1 GCF_000333395.1 Microbacterium sp. B19 | reverse complement strand
AATCACCGATACGCGAGCGAACGTGAAGCGACTGCTGCTGCAAAACGTCTGCGACCTGAGCAACAACATGAATGGTCTTCGGTTTCCGTGTTTCGTAAAGTCTGGAAACGCGGAAGTCAGCGCCCTGCACCATTATGTTCCGGATCTGCATCGCAGGATGCTGCTGGCTACCCTGTGGAACACCTACATCTGTATTAACGAAGCGCTGGCATTGACCCTGAGTGATTTTTCTCTGGTCCCGCCGCATCCATACCGCCAGTTGTTTACCCTCACAACGTTCCAGTAACCGGGCATGTTCATCATCAGTAACCCGTATCGTGAGCATCCTCTCTCGTTTCATCGGTATCATTACCCCCATGAACAGAAATCCCCCTTACACGGAGGCATCAGTGACCAAACAGGAAAAAACCGCCCTTAACATGGCCCGCTTTATCAGAAGCCAGACATTAACGCTTCTGGAGAAACTCAACGAGCTGGACGCGGATGAACAGGCAGACATCTGTGAAT
>NZ_BADA01000079.1 GCF_000333395.1 Microbacterium sp. B19 | reverse complement strand
CGAACGCGCCTGAGTTTCAGCAGCGCTGGACGAACTGAACACAGTGATAACAAATACTTGACACGTTCAGTGCTGCTTTCTAGCATCCAATCAACGAACACCACCGGCGCGACGACGCTCCGGTTCGACGAGGGAGTCACCACCACATGAGCACGCGCACGCTGCTGCGGGGAGGGACCGTCATCACGGCCGTCCGCCCCGGCGAGGTCCTCACCGACACCGACATCCTGATCGGCGCCGACGCGATCCCGTCGGGGCCGGCCATGAGCTCGGCCGCCGCGCGGGCGTCGGACAGGTCGCGCGCGAACACCGTCACGCAGTCGAGCGTGCGACACGCGGGCACGACGCCCGTGGCGGGCACGAGCCCGACCGTCGGCTTGACACCCACGATGCCGTTGAGCGCCGCGGGGACGCGGCCCGACCCGGCGGTGTCGGTGCCGAGCGCGAGGTCGACGATGCCGAGCGCCACGGCCACGGCCGATCCGGAGCTGGAGCCACCCGAGATACGCGTCGGGTCCCACGCGTTGCGGACGGCGCCGAAGGGGCTCCGGGTCCCCACGAGGCCGGTGGCGAACTGGTCGAGGTTCGTCTTGCCGATCACCACGGCCCCCGCGGCGCGGAGGCGCCCGACGGCGGTCGCGTCGCGCTCGGGACGGTACGCGTACGCGCGGCTCCCGGCCGTCGTCAGCATCCCCTCGACGTCGATGTTGTCCTTCACCGCGACGACGGTGCCGGCGAGCGGCAGGCGCTCCCCCGCCGCGACGCCGAGGTCGACCTCGGCCGCCTCGGCGAGCGCGTCGTCCTCGTCGCGGACCGTGATCCACACCTCGGGACGGTCGATCTCGCGCATCCGGGCGTAGGCGGCGCGGACCCGCTCGACGGCGCTCACGCGTCCACCGCCACGGCGGCGAGCAGCTGGCCCGCGGCCACGGTCTCGCCGGGCCGCACGAACACCTCGGCGACGGTCCCCGTCACCGGCGACCCGATCGGGGTCTCCATCTTCATCGCCTCCAGCACGATCATC
>NZ_BADA01000080.1 GCF_000333395.1 Microbacterium sp. B19 | reverse complement strand
CCCCGAGCGCGAGGTCACGCGTGCGGCCGTCGGCGACGGGCTCGCCGCGGAAGGCCTGGGCGAT
>NZ_BADA01000081.1 GCF_000333395.1 Microbacterium sp. B19 | reverse complement strand
ACTCGTGGCCGAGCACGACCGGCAGGTGCGTGAGGACCGGGCCGCGGGAGTACTCCGTGGCATCCGATCCGCACACTCCGCATCCGCTCACCCGCACGAGCGCCTCGCCCGGCCCGGGGGTCGGCACGGCGCGGCTCTCGATGTGCAGGTCGCCGGGACCGTACAACACCGCCGCGCGCATGCGCGTCACAGGGCCACCCCGTCCGGCTGTCGGGGTCACCGCGACGGAGCGGTGCTTGCGGATCTCAGGGGTGTGTTCTATATTCGAACACACCGTTCTTCTATCGAACGAGAGGCTAGCCCGCCCATGCCCGCACGGCAAGATGCGTCGCCCGCATCGCAGACGTTGAGCCGTGGCATCCGGTTGCTCGAAGAGCTCGCCGACGCGCGCGCTCCCCTGTCGATCGACGACCTCGCCGGGCGCGTCGGCCTGCACCGCTCGGTCGCGTACCGCCTGCTGCGGACCCTCGAAGACCACGGGCTCGTGACGAGGGATGCCGCGGGCGCCGTGCGCCTGGGAACCGGCCTCGCCGCGCTGGCCGCCGGTGTCGCCGCCGACCTGCAGGCGGAAGCTCTGCCCGAGCTGACATCAGCGGCGAACGACCTCGGCATGACGTGCTTCCTCGTCGTGCTCGACCACGACGAGTGCGTCACGCTCGCCAGCGTCGAACCGCGGCACTCGGTCACCGCCGTGGCGCAGCGACCGGGCGCACGGCATCCCGTCACCCGGGGCGCACCCGGCCGGGCGATCCTCGCCCAGCTGCCCCCGCGCCGCTGGCCCGACACCGTCGACGCCCGGCTCGCCGCCGAGATCGCCGAAACGGCGGAGCGCGGCTGGGCGACGAGCCACGACGAAGTCGTTCCGTCGTTGCGCGCGGTGGCCGTACCCCTGAGCGTGCACGGACGCCAGCCCGCCGCGGTCGCCGCCGTCTACGTCGCGACCGACCTCGACGACGCGGCGATCGCCGCGCGCCTGACGAACGCGGCGGAGGCCGTGAGCGTGGCGCTCTAGTCCGGGGTCAGGTCGCGAGGCCCGTTCCGCACGAGGAGCAGAAACGCGCGCCCGAGGGGTTCTCGGAACCGCAGCCGGTGCAGGTCGCGACGACTACGAGCGGCGACCCGCACTCCCCGCAGAACTTGCCACCCTGCGACTGCGCGCCGCACGCGCCGCACCGCGGGCGAGCCTGCGTCTTCAGATCCGCGCCGCCGACGAGGTCGATCGTCTCGAGCCGCTCCTGCACCTGCCGACGCCGCGCCTCGGCCTGCAGCTGCGCGAGTTCTTCGACGGCGATGGGTGAGCAGCGCACGCACTGCCCGACACCGTCGTTCCAGCACACGTCGTCGCAGACCCAGTCGCTGCACGCCCGGCACTGGTGGAACTTGGGCGCGATCTCGGCCGTCGCGGCCCGCAACGCCTGGTCCTTCGCCGGCGAGTTCGTCCCGCGATCGAGGAGACGGTCCGCCATCGACGTGAACTGCGACAGCTGCCCGCCGAAGAGGTTGCCGATTCCACGCGCGAGACGCTGACCCGCGGCCCGCGGGTCGGCG
This sequence comes from Microbacterium sp. B19, assembly GCF_000333395.1. Classification (GTDB taxonomy): domain Bacteria; phylum Actinomycetota; class Actinomycetes; order Actinomycetales; family Microbacteriaceae; genus Microbacterium. Next base: position 640 of record NZ_BADA01000081.1, on the reverse strand, counting down.
CGGAAGGCCGACCGATAACCGTTGCCGCAGCGTTCGCAGCGGAACTCGAACTGGTAGCCGTCGGTGTTCGACAGATCGGTGAAGTTGTCGGTGAACGGGACGAGATCGCTCATGTCACTCCTGATGGGGGGCCGGGGCGCGGGAGACGCCGGAGGGGGAGGATGCCTCGGGTCGACCGCCGAACACGAGGTCGACGAGCGGCGCGAAGTCGTAGTCGTCCGCGAAGCGCGGAGCCTGCATGAGAAGCAGGTTGTTGATGAGCATCCCGGAGCGTACGAGGTGATCCCGCCGTCTACTTCACCGTGGAACTGGACGCGGTACGAGCCTGTTGGAAGCCCGGTGAAGCTGTAGGCGCCGGTCTCGTCCGTGGACGCGCCCCTCATCGCGGCGGTGTCGCCGTCCCGCCAGAGCAGCACCATCTCGCCGCTCACGGGCTGTCCGCTCCTCGCGTCCACGACTGTTCCCGTGACGGTTCCCGGCGCGGGGACGGCGATCTTCTTGACCTGTGACCCCGCGACGGCGGTGAACGTCTGCGACACGAGCGCATTGTCCGAGGGACCCCCCGTGGCCACGTCGATCCGGTACGACTTGCCGGCGACNACGCTGGAGGGAAGCGAGAACGAGCCGTTCTTGGCGCTCG
>NZ_BADA01000082.1 GCF_000333395.1 Microbacterium sp. B19 | reverse complement strand
AATCCGTTAGCGAGGTGCCGCCGGCTTCCATTCAGGTCGAGGTGGCCCGGCTCCATGCACCGCGACGCAACGCGGGGAGGCAGACAAGGTATAGGGCGGCGCCTACAATCCATGCCAACCCGTTCCATGTGCTCGCCGAGGCGGCATAAATCGCCGTGACGATCAGCGGTCCAATGATCGAAGTTAGGCTGGTAAGAGCCGCGAGCGATCCTTGAAGCTGTCCCTGATGGTCGTCATCTACCTGCCTGGACAGCATGGCCTGCAACGCGGGCATCCCGATGCCGCCGGAAGCGAGAAGAAT
>NZ_BADA01000083.1 GCF_000333395.1 Microbacterium sp. B19 | reverse complement strand
CGCGTACTACGAGGAGAAGTTCGGCTTCCCCTACCCGTTCGCCAAGTACGACCAGCTCTTCGTGCCCGAGTTCAACGCGGGCGCCATGGAGAACGCGGGAGCCG
>NZ_BADA01000084.1 GCF_000333395.1 Microbacterium sp. B19 | reverse complement strand
CGCTGGCACTTCGGGCAGAAGTGGCTCGATCGGTTCATGAAGCTCACCCGCACGATCCGGCGACCGCAGCGCGGGCACGGCTGACCCGTGCGACCGTACGCGTTCAGGGAGTGCGCGAAGTAACCCGCCTGGCCGTTCACGTTGACGTACTGCGCGTGGAAGCTCGTGCCACCCTCGGCGAGGGCCTTTCCAGCACCGCCCGAACCTCGGCCAGCAGTCGGTTCACCGCGCGGGTCGGGAGATCGGATGCCACGGACTCGGGGTGGATGCGCGCGGCCCACAGCGACTCGTCGGCGTAGATGTTGCCGATCCCGCTCGCCACGGTCTGGTCGAGCAGCACGCGCTTGATCCCCGACGATGTGCGGGCGAGGCGCGCGCGGAACCGCGCGTCGTCGAACGCCGGGTCGAGCGGGTCGCGCGCGATGTGGGCCACCTGCGTGGGGACGCGCGGCAGCGACGAACCGTGGCCACCGGCGGCGGCATCCGGAGTGTCGACGAGCTCGTCGAGCGCGAGCGAACCGAAGGTGCGCTGATCCGCGAAGACGACCGACAGCGCTCCGTGCACGGGGTGCTCGAGCTCGATGCGGATGCGTTCGTGCCGTTCCTCGGGCGCGCCGGGGACGCGCAGCAGCATCTGGCCGCTCATACCGAGGTGCGTCACGACCGCTTCGTCGTCGCCGAGTGGCATCCACAGGAACTTGCCCCGGCGGACCGCGCCGACGATGCGCCGACCGGTGAGTTCGGCCTCGAAGTGCTCCGGGGTGCCCGAGTGGCGGGTCAGCGCGCGGGCGTCCCACACGTCGACGGACGCGATGAGCGCGCCGGTCACCGCGGGCTCGAGGCCGGCGCGGACGACCTCGACCTCGGGCAGCTCAGGCACGGGCGTTGAGCTCGCGCCAGGCGGCGAGGGCGGCGGCCATCTCGGCCTGCTTCTTGCTGGTGCCGGTGCCGTTGGTCGCGACATTACCGACCGTCACGGTCGCGGTGAATCGGCGATCGTGGTCGGGGCCGGTGGCCTCAACGGCGTACACCGGTGCCGCGAGCGACTGGCGCGCGGCGATCTCCTGCAGGCTCGTCTTCGGATCCATCGCCGCGCCGTAGCGGTCGGGATCGTCGAGGAGCGGCTCGACCAAACGCAGCACGAGCGCCGTGGCGGCGTCCGGTCCGGCGGAGAGGTACGTCGCGCCGATCACGGCTTCCATCGTGTCGGCGAGGATCGAGTCCTTGTCCCGACCGCCCGTGAGGATCTCACCGCGGCCGAGCCGCACGTGGTCACCGAGGCCGATGCCCCGCGCGACCTCGGCGAGAGCCACCGTCGAGACGACGCTTGCGCGCCGCTTGGCGAGGCTTCCTTCGTCGAGTTCGGGATGCCCCGTGTACAGGCGCACGGTCACCGCCTGCCCGAGCACGGAGTCGCCGAGGAACTCGAGGCGTTCGTTGTGCGGGATGCCGCCGTTCTCGTACGCGAACGAGCGATGGGTCAGCGCAAGAGAAAGAAGCTCGGGGTCGATGTCGACCCCGAGCTTCTCGATGAGCGCAGTGTTTCGCGTCACCGGACGTTGATCAGACGTCGGCGACCTTGCGGCCCTTGTACTCGAGGAAGAGCTCGGTGCCCTGCGAGTCGGTGACGACCTTCGCCTGGTGGGGGCGGCTGTAGACGACCTTGCCGTTCTCGATGGTCTTGACCAGCGCGGGGGCTTCGGCCTTCCACTGCGCGCGACGCGAGCGGGTGTTCGAGCGGGAGACCTTCCGCTTCGGGGGGTTACCTGCCATGACTAGCTCTTCTCTGTCTTGGGGGCGGCGCGGAGCGCATCGCCGTCGTCTGGGGTGTACTGCTGGAGCGCCGCC
>NZ_BADA01000085.1 GCF_000333395.1 Microbacterium sp. B19 | reverse complement strand
CGAGGGTCCGCAGTTGGACGCGCCGACCGGCTTCGGCCGCATCCCGCTGGATCGGGCCGCGCGGTTCTTCCAGGCCGCGGGATACACGCTCGAGCAGATCGTCCGACAGAGCCGCCTCGAGCTCGACGGCAGCGAGCCGCACCTGCGGCGCCTGCTCGCCGAGGCCGAGACCGCGGCATCGGGCTACCGCGTCATCCAGTGGACGCTTCCGACACCGCCGGAGTTCGTGGATGCCTTCGCCTACATGAAGTCGCGCATGATCACCGACGCCCCCGCCGCCGACCTCGACTACGACGAGGAGGTGTGGGATGCCGCCCGCGTCGCCGATTGGGAACGTCGCTACACCGACGCCGACCGGCACGTCCTCGTGACCGTCGCGCAGCACGTCGACAGCGGCGAGCTCGCAGCGTTCAACGAACTGTCCATCGGCAAGGACCGCACGGCCGTCACCCACCAGGAGGACACTCTGGTCGTGGCATCCCATCGAGGACACCGTCTCGGCATGGTGGTGAAGTGCGCCGGTCTGCTCGCGTGGCGCGACGCCGTCCCGGAGTCCCCGCGCGTGATGACGTGGAACGCGGAGGAGAACCGCCCCATGCTGTCGATCAACGAGGCGATCGGATTCACTCCGATCTCCTACGAGGGCGCGTGGCAGAAGGTACTGGCCTGACCCGGAGCGTGCCCCGGGTCGCCGAGACTGCATCCGCCTGACATCTCCCCTGCAGTCTGCAGTGGGTTCGTCAGGCGGATGCAGTCTCGCGGACCGGTCACCGGCGCGGCGCGGGTCAGCCCTGGTCGAGCATCCCGCGCTCGCGCATGCCGTCCAGCGTCTCGAAGATCGTGGTCTCGGCCGGGCGCGGGCTGAAGCCGAGTTCCGCCTTCGCGCGCTCGTTGTGGATCACGAGCGGCGGCAGGTCGTCGCCCGGTACCTCCTCGGTCGGCGCGGCCCCAGCCCGGTCGCCGAGGTGCTCCCGGAGGAGGGATGCCACGCCCAACCACGAGATCGTCGGCCCGTCGGCGAGCAGGAGGTACCGCTTGCCCGCGGCGTCCGGCGTGTCCATGGCGGCCAGGTGCGCCGTGGAGACGTCGCGGACGTCGGCGATGCCGAACCGCTGCCGCGGTGCCAACGGCATGTGCCCATCGAGCATCGCGAGGAACGCCTGCAATGACGAACGCGGGTCAGCGGTCAGGGTGGGACCCGCGATCCACGTCGGGTTGAGGACGACGAGCTCGAGCCCGTTGCCCTCTCGCTCAACGAAATCCCACGCGGCGCGTTCGGCGACGGTCTTCGACCGCGGGTAGTCCGGCAGCCCGGGAGCGTCCGGGTCGGTCCAGTCGCGCTCGTCGTACTCCCGCGCACCCTCGTCGTTCAGCGGCTTCGGCGAGTACCCGACGGCCGCGAACGACGAGGTCAGCACGACCCTCGGGATCCCGGCATCCCGAGCCGCGCGGAGTACGCGCAGGGCGCCGTCGCGCGCGGGAGCCAGGAGGTTCGCGTCCTCCGTGGCGAGGGTCATCGGGGATGCCAGGTGGTAGACGCCCGCGACCCCGGAGACCGCGGCATCCCATCCGGCATCCTCCGTCAGGGAGGCGACGGTCAGTTCGAGGCCGGAGTCGTCGGCGCCGGCGCGGCGGACGGCGTCGCGGAGAGGCGGCTCCCCCTCCAGGGAGCGGACGACGGCGCGCACGGGTGTGCCGCGCTGGAGGAGGTCGGCGACGACGCGGGTTCCGAGGTATCCGGTGGCCCCGGTCACCAGGACCGTGTCATGAGAAGTGTTCATGGAGCGAGTGGAACAGACCTCCAGCGCTGGAGGTCAAGCGCGGATCAGCATCTCGAGCTCGGGGTAAATCTCGTGGACGCGAGCCTGCGCCTCGGCCTCGGGGTCGCATCTGCGCGGTCGCGCGCATCCCACAGGTCGCCTTGCGACGGAGGTAGTCGAGGGGCACGCGCAACGTCGCCATCT
>NZ_BADA01000086.1 GCF_000333395.1 Microbacterium sp. B19 | reverse complement strand
AACCTCCAGCACCTCGCCGCGGGGCGACGTGGCGGAACGGATGGTCACGGCGTCAGGGTGATCGACGATCCCCTTGACGACGTGCTCGAGCGCGGCGGACAGCACGGGTCTTACTCTGCCGAGGTCTCGTCGGCGGCGGCTTCGGGCGCCTCGTCGGCGGCCGGAGCCTCGGCCTTCTTCTCGGCCTTGGGCTTCACGACCGACTTCTTGGCGGCGTCAGCCTCGAAGGCAGCCTTGGGCTCGCGGACCTTGACGGTGGACTTCGCGTCCTTCTCGCCCTTAAACGTGCCCCAGTCGCCCGTGAGCTTGAGGATGGCGCGGACCTGCTCGGTCGGCTGAGCGCCGACGCCGAGCCAGTACTGCGCGCGCTCCGAGTCGACCTCGATGAACGAGGGCTCCTCGGTCGGGTGGTACTTTCCGATCTCCTCGATCACACGACCGTCGCGCTTGGTGCGCGAGTCGGCGACGACGATGCGGTAGTAGGGCGCACGGATCTTGCCGAGACGCTTGAGACGGATCTTGACAGCCACGATTTCTCCTGTGGTGGGAAATGAACGAACCGGTCGCCTGGAGCGTGGGGTGCACACCCGGCGGAAGCTCAAAGAGGAGGACCGGCGCTGGATAGAGGGTCGAGCACCTGGTCCGACCCTCTATTCTGCCAGATGACACGGCGGGTCGCGAACCCGGTGACGCTCGTGTCGCCATGTCAGACTGACCGCATGACGCTGCCGTTCGCCCCGTCCACGCGTTCCTCGGTGGGACTCGAATGGGAACTCATGCTCGCGGACCGCGAGACCGGCGATCTCGTGCCCCGCGCCCCCGAGATCCTCGACCTCGTCGAGGAGGCCACGGCGCTCGAGCGGTACACGGTGACCGGTGAGCTGCTGACCAACACGGTGGAGGTCACGAGCGGCGTCGGTCACACGGTCGCCGAAGCGGTGGACGACATCGCGGATGCCATCGGCGCGCTGCGCGCGCAGACCGAACCGCGCGGCATCGAGCTGCTGTGCGCCGGCAGCCACCCGTTCGCGCAGTGGTACGAGCAGCAGGTCACCGACAAGACGCGGTACCACAAGCTCATCGAGCGCACCCAGTGGTGGGGCCGCAACATGATGATCTGGGGCATCCACGTGCACGTGGGCGTCGACGACGTCGACAAGGTCATCCCCATCGTGAACGCGCTGACGGTGTTCCTCCCCCACCTCCAGGCGCTGTCGGCATCCAGTCCGTTCTGGGCGGGCGAGCGCACCGGCTACGCCTCGAACCGGGCGCTCGTGTTCCAGCAGCTCCCCACCGCGGGCCTCCCGTGGCAGTTGAACGACTGGGCAGAGTTCGAGCGCTACCTCGACGACATGGTCCGGACAGGGGTGATGGCGGATGCCAGCGAAGTCCGCTGGGACATCCGTCCGGCGCCGCGGTGGGGCACCGTGGAGATCCGCGCGTGCGACGGCATGTCGACACTTCCCGAGCTCGCCGCGGTCGCCGCGCTCGCGCAGACGCTCGTCGAGCACTTCTCGCGGATCCTCGACGAGGGCGGCGAGCTGCCCGGCATCCCGCCGTGGTTCGCCCGCGAGAACAAGTGGCGTTCTGCGCGGTACGGACTGGACGCGCGGGTCATCGTCGACCGGCAGGGGACGCAGCTCCCGGTTCGTGAACACTTGCTCGCGACCATGGCGGAGCTGGCCGACATCGCCGTGGAACTCAAGTGCGCGCGGGAGTTCGCGGGCCTCGAGACGATCCTCGCGACCGGCGGCAGTTCCGCGCGCCAGGTGGCCGTGGCCGAGGCCGCCGACGGTTACCTCCGCGCGGTGGTGCAGCATCTCATCCGGGAGTTCCGCGGGGGCCCGACGCTGCGCGAGCATCTCGCCGCGCTTCGGGTCTGAGTCCCCCGCCTCGGCGCAGACTCATAGGTTGGCGACCCTACGATCTCTGCATGCCCCGTCCGCGTCGCGTCGCGTTGCCTCTGCTGGTCGCCGTCGCCGCGGGAGGCGTCCTCGTCCTCGCCGGGTGCGTCCCCGAGCCGAAGAGCGCGGTGGCTCCCCTGACCTTCTCGGCGCCCCCGCTCGTCCCCGTCGCGTCGCCTGCCTCGGAAGAGCCCACCCCGGCGCCGGCACCGCTCCGTGTCGTCACCCTGGGCGACTCGCTGATGTCCGGCGCCGGGCTGGATCACGGCCAGGCGTGGCCCGACCTGCTCGCGACGCGCGAGGACGTCGCGCTAACCAATCTCGCCTGCGCGGGCATGGGCTTCGTCGTCACGGGAGAGTGCGGAACCGCGTACGCGGGCTTCTCCCCCGCGGTCGCGGCGCTGCAGCCCGAAGTGATCATCGTGCAGTCATCGAGCAACGACTTCGGGCAGGACGCCGATCAGATCCGCACCGACACCGATGACACCGTCACGCAGCTCCGCGATGCGGCACCGGACGCGCGCATCGTGGGGCTCAGCACCATCTGGAACGACGACCCGGACGTCCCCGACGACACCGCCGTCACCACCGAAGCCCTGCACAACGCCGTCGACTCCGTGGGCGGGACCTTCGTCGACGTCGGCCAACCCCTCATCGGACATCCCGAGTGGCTCCAAGACGACGATGTGCACCCGACGGTGCGCGGGCAGATCGCGATCGAGCAGACCGTCGTGTCCCGGTTGCAGGACGCGGGCGTGCTCCCCTGACAGAAGCCCCGTGCCGCCGGACTCAGCCGCGGCCGAGGAGCTTCTGCAGCTCGGCGAGGTCGGCTTCGCTCGGCGCCTTCTGACCGCCCAGACCGAAGCCCGAACCTGTCGCCGGAGCCGCGGCGGTGATCCCCGCGTTCTCGGCCGCGCGCTTCGCGGGGTTGCCGGAGCGCGAACCCTTCGCCTTCTGCTGCTTGCCGCGCTTGGACGACGCACCGGGCTTGCCGCCGATCGGCCCCATGCCGGGGATGTTGGGCACACCGCCGCGCGCGACGGTCTTCATCATCTTCGCGGCCTGCTCGAAGCGCTGCACGAGCTGGTTCACGTCGGTCACGGTCATACCGGAACCGCGTGCGATGCGGAGGCGCCGCGAGCCGTTGAGGATCTTCGGGTTCCGACGCTCGGCGACCGTCATCGACCGGATGATCGCCTCGGTGCGGTCGATCTCGCGCTCGTCGAAGTCCTCGAGCTGCTGCTTCATGGACCCCATGCCCGGGAGCATCCCGAGCATCTTCTTCATGGAGCCCATCTTCTTCATCTGCTGCATCTGCTCGAGGAAGTCCTCGAGCGTGAAGGTCTCCGTCGCGAGCTTCTCGGCGACCTTCATCGCCTCGGCCTCGTCGAAGGCCTGCTGCGCCTGCTCGATCAGGGTGAGGATGTCACCGAGGTCGAGGATGCGGGATGCCATGCGGTCGGGGTGGAACGGCTCGACGTCGTCGAGACCCTCACCGGTCGACGCGAAGATGATCGGGCGCCCCGTGACCGAAGCGACGGACAGCGCGGCACCACCGCGCGCGTCGCCGTCGAGCTTCGACAGCACCACGCCGGTGAAATCGACACCGTCCTGGAAGGCCTTCGCCGTGTTCACGGCATCCTGACCGATCATCGCGTCGATGACGAAGAGCACCTCGTCGGGCTGGGTCGCCGTGCGGATGTCGGCCGCCTGCTTCATCAGCTCGGCGTCGACGCCGAGACGGCCGGCGGTGTCGATGATGACGGTGTCGTACTGCTTCTGCTTGGCGTACTCGACGCCGTCACGGGCGACCTTCACGGGGTTGCCGACGCCGTTGCCGGGCTCGGGCGCGTAGATCGCGGCACCGGCGCGCTCGGCGACGACCTGGAGCTGGTTCACGGCGTTGGGGCGCTGGAGGTCGCAGGCGACGAGGAGGGGCGTGTGGCCGTCCTTCTCGAGCATCTTCGCGAGCTTGCCCGCGAACGTCGTCTTTCCGGAGCCCTGGAGACCGGCGAGCATGATGACCGTCGGCGGGTTCTTGGCGAACTGCAGACGGCGCTGCTGGCCACCCAGGATGCCGATGAGCTCGTCGTTGACGATCTGCACGACCTGCTGCGCCGGGTTCAGCGCGCGGTTGACCTCGTCGCCGAGGGCGCGCTCGCGGACCGCGGCGGTGAACTCCTTGACGACGGGCAGCGCGACGTCGGCGTCGAGCAGGGCGCGCCGGATCTCACGGACCGTCCCGTCGACGTCGGCAGGCGTGAGCTGCCCCTTCTTGCGCAGATTGCGGAAGGTCTCTGTGAGCCGGTCGGAGAGGGTGCCGAAAGTCGCCATGATGGGACGAGTTTACGCGGCCCCGCCGCGGACCGCCGCCGGGTGCCAGCGCAACCTCAGTGATCCGCAGAACCTCGGTCCCGATCCGGCCCGTGCGACTGCGGTTGTGCAGATCACGGAGGATGCGACACCGGATGCCGCGCCCTCACGCCGCGGCCAGGGCCTCCGACAGTGTCTCGGTGAGCGGGCGGCCCGCGGTGTGGTCGGCCCAGGCCCACACGGCGGCGAGAACCGCGGCGGCGAGGGCGCCCGCGCGCACCTGTGCGGTCAGCGGCGCGGCGCCGTCGCGGATCAACCGCGCGGCGGTCTCTCGCTGCAGGCGGAACTGCCGGATCGCGCGGTCGCGGTCGAGTTCGGCGGCGATGCCCATGGCATCCGCGTTCACGATGGCCAGCGCGAGCGCGTCGGGGGCGAGCCCGTCGCCGATGGCGAGGAGGACCTCCGGCACGGCGCCTCCGTCGCGCAGGTCCGCGACCGCGGCGTCGACCCGCTCGTCGAAGCCCGACCACAGCACCGCGCTCTTGGCCGAGAAGTAGTTGAAGAAGCTCGAGCGGCTCACGCCGGCGCGGCGGGTGATGTCGGACACGGACGTGGCGTCGTAGCCCTTCTCGAGGAAGAGCTCGCACGCGGCTTCCGACAGCACCTCGCGCGACGACGCGCGCGGGCGTCCCGTGCGGGATTCGGTGGCCATGCCGACAGCCTAGGGCGCGGCATCCATGTATTCTTGGACGCAATCCAACAACCGGGAGCGGTGATGCTCGAGATTCTTCGCGCGGGGCTCGGCCCCGACTACGTGCCGTATCTGGACGGCTGGGCGCTGCAGCGTGTCGTGCACGCCGACGTCGTCTCGGGAACGCGGCCCGACACGCTCCTACTGCTCGAGCACGAACCGGTGTACACCGCGGGTAAGCGCACCGAGGCCCATGAGCGTCCCACCGACGGCACCCCCGTCATCGACGTGGACCGCGGCGGCAAGATCACGTGGCACGGCCCGGGGCAGTTGGTCGGGTACCCGATCGTGCGCCTGCCGGAACCGCTCGACGTCGTCGCCCACGTCCGACGGCTCGAGGGGCTGCTCATCGCAGCTCTCGCGACGCACGGCGTCGAGGGCTTCCGCGTCGAGGGGCGCAGCGGCGTGTGGGTCCGCCGCCCGCTCGGCGTCGACAAGGTCGCGGCGATCGGTGTCCGCGTGGAGAGAGGTGTCACCATGCACGGGTTCGCCGTCAACTGCGACAACACCCTGGCCGGATTCCGCGGCATCGTCCCGTGTGGAATCACGGATGCCGGCGTCACGACGGTGAGCGAGGTCCTCGGCGCCGAGGTCTCCCCCGCCGACATCGTCGACAGCGTCGAGTCCGTCTTCCGCGCCGAGTACTCGGCGGTGGCCGCGTGAGCGCCTGCGGGACCGGCAGCGCCGGGGGCGCGGCATCCACGGCTCCGGGCGGACGCAAGCTCCTGCGCCTCGAGGTGCGGAACGCGCAGACCCCGATCGAGCGCAAGCCCGAGTGGATCAAGACCAAGGCGCGCCTCGGGCCCGAGTACACGGCTCTGCAGAACCTCGTGAAGACTGAGGAGCTGCACACCGTATGCCAGGAAGCCGGCTGCCCGAACATCTTCGAGTGCTGGGAGGACCGCGAGGCGACCTTCCTCATCGGCGGCTCGCAGTGCACTCGCCGCTGCGACTTCTGCCAGATCGACACCGGCAAGCCCGCCGACTACGACACCGACGAACCGCGCCGCGTCGCGGAGAGCGTCTCGCGGATGCAGCTGCGCTACGCCACCGTCACCGGCGTCGCCCGCGACGACCTGCCCGACGAGGGCGCGTGGCTGCACGCCGAGACCGTGCGGCGGGTCCACGCGGAGAACCCCGGGACGGGCGTCGAGATCCTCGCGACGGACTTCTCCGGCAACCCCGCGCTGCTCGAGGAGGTCTTCTCCTCGCGGCCCGAGGTCTTCGCGCATAACGTCGAGACGGTTCCGCGGATCTTCAAGCGCATCCGGCCGGCGTTCCGCTACGAGCGGTCGCTCGGTGTGCTGACCGCGGCGCGCGATGCGGGGCTCATCACGAAGTCGAACCTCATCCTCGGCATGGGCGAGGAGCCCGAAGAGGTCGTGCAGGCGCTGCACGACCTGCACGAGGCCGGGACCGACATCATCACGATCACGCAGTACCTGCGCCCGACACCGCGGCACCTCCCCGTGCAGCGGTGGGTCAAGCCCGCGGAGTTCGTCGAGTTCAAGGAGGAGGCCGAGCGCATCGGATTCCTCGGGGTGCTCGCGGGTCCCCTCGTGCGCTCGTCGTATCGCGCGGGCCGCCTGTGGGCGCAGTCGATGGTGTCCAAGGGCCGCGAGATTCCGCCGCACCTCGCGCACCTCGCGAAGGACATCGCCGCCGCCGACGCAGGCTTCGCGCAGGCGGTGTGAATCGCGGAGGGTAGCCCCCGCCGCCCCGGCGGGGGAAGCACCCTTTCCGTTCGTTTCCGAGGTCTAGCCTGACGCCCGGTCATCCGACCGCACGTGGGAAACACCTCACCGAACGGAGCCCCCGGTGGACCTCGCCGTCCTCATCCCCGTCCTTCTCGTCGTCGCACTCTCGTTCTTCTTCGATTTCACCAACGGCTTCCACGACACCGCGAACGCGATGGCGACCTCGGTCGCCACCGGCGCACTGAAACCCAAGGTCGCCGTCCTGATCTCCGCCGTGCTGAACCTCGTCGGAGCATTCCTCTCCACCGCGGTCGCCAAGACCGTGTCCGAGGGCATCCTGGCCCAGGACTCCCAGGGTCTGCCGGACATCACCGTCCCGATGATCTTCGCGGGGCTGATGGGGGCGGTCCTCTGGAACCTCCTCACGTGGTGGCTCGGCCTCCCGTCGAGCTCCACGCACGCGCTGTTCGGCGGCCTCATCGGCGCCGCGGTCATCGGGGCCGGGTTCAGCGCCGTCGAGTGGGGCGGCGTCGTCTCCAAGATCGTGCTGCCGGCCCTCCTGTCGCCGTTCATCGCGGGATCCGTGGCGCTCGTCGCGACGTACCTCGTCTACCGCGTCACACGCATGGCGACGGTCGCCGGGTCCACCACCGCGTTCCGACACGGGCAGACGGTCTCGGCATCCCTCGTCTCCCTCGCACACGGAACGAACGACGCGCAGAAGACGATGGGCGTCATCACGCTCACGCTCATCGTCGCGGGATACCAGGAGGCGGGCACCGCCCCGCAGTTCTGGGTCATCCTCGGCGCCGGTCTCGCGATCGCCCTGGGCACCTACCTCGGCGGGTGGCGCATCATGCGGACGGTGGGCAAGCGCATCACCGACGTGAAGCCGCCCCAGGGCTTCGCGGCGGAGACGAGCGCGGCATCCACGATCCTCATCTCCTCCACGCTCGGCTTCCCCCTCTCGACCACGCAGGTGACTTCGGGCGCCGTCGTCGGCTCGGGGCTCGGGAAGCGGCTCGCGTCGGTGCACTGGAACGTCGTCGCGCGCATCGCGTTCGCGTGGATCGTCACCCTCCCGGCCGCCGCCCTCGTCGGCGGACTCGCCGCGTGGGCGGCGGGCGCGAGCACGCTGGGCCTGGTGATCGTGCTGGTGGTGGGTCTCGGCGCGTGCGCGGGTCTGTTCCTGCTGGCTCGGCGGAAGCCCGTCTCGGCGGAGAACGTCAACGAGGAGTCCCTGGATGCCGACCACGTCGGTCGTGAGGGCAAGAACACGCAGGAGGCACGCGCATGAACGGTATTCGGCACACCGCTTCCGCGTCGGCCGGATGGCTCGGCGTGGACTGGGGATCCATCGGCCTCGTGTTCGTCGTCGGTCTCGTCGCGACTCTGGTGATCGTGGGGCTCTACACCGCCGGCATCCGGCTCCTGGCCGTCGGGGCACCCGACATCCGGGTGGGGGCGGACGGCGATCCGGAGGGGCGCGACGCGGTCGTGTCCCCGCGGGTCGGGACCCGACCCGTAGCGGCGACGATCGGCGGATTCGCGTGCTTCGCGGGGTTCGCCGCCGCGGTGCTCGTCGGGGTCTACCTCGTCATCCCCGCGTTCCACGGGCACTGACGGTCAGACCGGCCAGATGTACGGCAGGTCGTCGGGCACGTCACCGAAACGGGGACGGTAGAACTCGGCATCCTTCCGCACGAGGTTCGACCGGTGCGCGAGGTGGAACGCCTCGTCGCCGATCCACGGCGGCAGGTCCAGGGCGTCCTGGGCCTGTCCGTCGACCTCGGGCGCGAAGACGAGGATCTTCTTCCGCACGGTGTCGGCGCGGCCCTCGGCGATCCACGCGTCGGTCATGATGAGGCCGTACGAGACGAGCGCCGGCAGGTGCCCGTCCCACATCTTCGCCGCCGGGTGGTGGCGCCAGCCGTGGTCGGGGATCGTGAGCGCGCGCAGCAGCTGGAACGTCTCGACGCGCTGCTTGCCGAGACGGCGGCTGTCGAGCGCCGCGGCGGAGTCGGCGAACGACGGGTACGGCAGGAACGTCTGCACGGGGTCAGTCGGCGCTGGTGACCGACTGCACCTGCCCGTCCGAGGAGAGGTTCACCAGGAGCACGTCGTCGGTCGAGTCGGGGTCGAGCGCGTACTCGAGGACGGCGAAGGGATCCGTTCCGCCGTGCTCGTCGGCGAGGATCGTCATGCTCATCAGCTGCAGCGACTTGATGACGTCGATGTGCGTGTCGCCGGACGGGTCCGAGAGCAGGTCGTCGAGCTCATCGCCGAGAGTCGCCTGCTGCTGCAGGATGTACTCGGTCACCTCGCTCGTGCGGTCGTCGAGCTCGTTGACCATCGCGTTGCGCGCGGCGAGGTCGATCGACTCGAGGGATGAGATCATCGCGGCGGCCACGTCGAGCGCGTCGATGGACACGTCGTCCTGGTCGGGAGCGGTCAGGTCGACGGTGACGCTCTGATCACCGAACTCGACGTTCTCCGACCAGAAGATCGACCCGTCGGGTCCTGACTCGAGGAGTCCGAAGAAGTCGTGCTCGATCGCCATGTCCCCATGAAACCAGCCCGACCGGCCTCGCGAAAGGCGACCCGCCACAGCGCCCGAGTGCGGTAAGGGGATCAGTCGACGAGAGACGCGGCGAACACGTGCGGCGTGAAGCCCGTGAGGTCGCCGATCCCCTCGCCCTGACCGAGGAGCTTGACCGGGATGCCGGTGCGTTCCTGCACCGCCAGGACGAAGCCGCCCTTCGCCGAACCGTCGAGCTTCGTGAGCACGAGCCCCGTGACGCCGGCGCTGTCGAGAAAGGGCTGGGCTGCATCAGGCCGTTCTGCCCCGGTCGTGGCATCCAGGACCAGGAGGACCTCGCTGATCGGGCCTGCTTCTCGATGACGCGCTTGATCTGCCCGAGCTCGTCCATCAGCCCGNCCCTGGTGTGCAGGCGACCCGCGGTGTCGACGAGCACGATCTCGGTACCCGTCTCCTTCGCGTGCGCGACGGTCTGGAAGGCGACGGATGCCGGATCCTGACCCTCGTGCTGGGGGCGCACGATCGTGGCTCCCCCGCGTTCGGCNCACGTCGCCAGCTGGTCGACGGCCGCGGCGCGGAAAGTGTCGGCCGCGCCGACAACGACCGTGCGGCCGTAGCGCTGCAGGAACTTCGCGAACTTGCCGATCGTCGTGGTCTTTCCGACGCCGTTGACACCGACGACGAGGACCACGGCCGGGCGCTCGGTGAGACGCAGCGTGGTGTCGAACTTCGCGAAGTGCTCCTCGAGCGTCTCGCGGAGCATGCGCTGCAGGTCGCGCGGGTCGGTCGTGCGGTAGCGGTCGACCTTCTCGCGCAGCTCGTCGATGAGCCGCTCGGTCACGTCGGGACCGAAGTCGGCCGTCAGCAGAGCCGTCTCGAGGTCGTCCCACGTGGTCTCGTCGATCGTGGGTTTGACGAACAGCCCGCGCAGCGCGCGGCCGAGCGACCAGGAGTTCTCAGCCATTCCCTCAGCTTACGGGGGCCGGTTCCGCCGCAGCGCGTGCGCGGTCGCCCACGCGTTGACCGACGACGGCCGACACACCGTCCTGACGCATCGACACGCCGTAGAGCGCATCGGCGATCTCCATGGTCCGCTTCTGGTGCGTGATGACGATGAGCTGACTGCTCTCGCGAAGCTTCTCGAACACGCCGAGCAGGCGGCCGAGGTTGGCGTCGTCGAGCGCCGCCTCCACCTCGTCGAGGATGTAGAACGGGCTCGGGCGCGCGGTGAAGATCGCGGTGAGGAACGCCACCGCCGCGAGCGACCGCTCCCCGCCGGAGAGGAGCGAGAGCCGCTCGATCTTCTTGCCGACCGGGCGCACCGCGACCTCGATGCCGGTGGTGAGGGGGTTGTCGGGATCCGTGAGCGAGATGCTGCCGGCGCCGCCCGGGAACAGGATCGGGAAGATCTCGCCGAAGGCCGCACGCGTGTCCTCGAACGCGGCGACAAAGATCGTCTGCATCCGTTCGTCGAGTTCGGCGATGATCGTCTGCAGGTCGGCCCGGGTCTGTTGCAGATCGGCGAGCTGCTCGGTGAGGAACGCGTGCCGCTGCTCGAGCGCCGCGAACTCCTCGAGCGCGAGCGGGTTCACGCGGCCGAGCTGGGCGAGCTTGCGCTCGGCCTCCTGCAGCCGCCGCTTCTGCGTCGCGCGGTCGAAGGGTTCGGTCGCGTCGTCCTCTCCGACCGGGATGGGCTGGTCGGGACCATATTCCGAAACGAGAATGTCTTCGTCGAGTGACAGCTCGGACTGCACGCGTTCGAGGAGGCTCGTGACGTGCAGGCGCTTCTCGTGCATCTGCAGCTCGAGCCCGTGGACGCTCTCGGTCAGCCGGGCGAGGCGCTCTCGCACCGCGGTCTCGTCGGCCCGGGCGCGCGCGAGATCGGCGGTCACGGCCGAGCGCGCGGACTCCGCCGCCGCGAGTTCGACCCGCGCCTGGCTGACCGACCGGTCCACCGAGTCGAGCAACGCGGGCAGCGCGCCCGCGACCTCGGCTGCGATCTCGCGCTGCGCTCGACGGATCACGGCGCGTCGGGCCGCCGCGGCAGCGGCCGCGCGCTCGCGTTCGCGCTGCTGCTCGAGCTGCACGATCCGCGCCTCCCCCGCGCGGACACGTTCGCGCAGGGTCTCGATGTCGAGCCGCGCGCGCATCTCGACCTCGCGCGCCGTCTCGAGGTCGGCGAGCATGCCCTCGCGCGCCGAGGCGTCGAGCAACGGTCGCGGGACCTCGAGCGCGCGCTCGAGCGTATCGTCGGCGACACGCGCCTTCTCCTCCGCGTCCGCGACAGCGGCCTGGGCCTGCGCGAGGCCGGCCTCGAGCCGCTCGCACTCCGCGACGGCGGCCTCGTGCCGGACGGTGACGCGGTTCAGCTTCTCGGCGTGGGCCGCGAGGGCGGCGTCGTGCGCCCGGAGCGTCGCGAGCGTCTCCTTGGTGCGGGCGCGCGCCTCGGTGAGCTTCCGCTGCTCGTCGGCCAGCGCCTCGCGCAGGGAGTCGGCGATGACGGTGATCTCCGCGAGACGGTCGGCCGCGGCATCCCGTTCCGCGGCGAGCTCGAGACGAGAACGCCCGCCGCCCGAGCCGGCCCGCAGCGTGCGGGAGGTGAGCACCGCACCGTCCCGTGTCACGAGGACGGTTCCGGCGGGCGCGGCGACCAGCGCCGGCCGCGCCGCCTCCGCGGCCGCGAGATCGTCGACGATGACGACCCCCGACAGGATGCCGCGCACCCCCGCCGGAGCCGACACCACGTCCACCGCTCGCACGCCGCCCGCGATCGCGGGGCCGTCGCCCGCGTCGGGGGCCGAGGCGATCGCGATCTCGACGACGCCGAGGTCCCCCTCGCGCGCGGACCGCGCCGCCGCGAATGCGGCCGCGTCATCGTCGACCAGCAACCCTTCCGCGAGCGTGCCGAGCGCCGCGGCGATCGCGGCCTCGTATCCCGCGGTGACCTTCACGGCATCGCCGACGAGTCCGCGGATGCCGTCGGCCCCGCTCGCGGCGAGGTCGGCGGCCGCGTTGCGGACGTCGAGCGCGCGGCCGAGCGCCGCGGTCTGCGCGGTCAGCGCGTCCCTCTCGCGCTCGGCGGCGTGCAGGCGCTCGCGCAGCCCCGCGACCTCGGTCTCGGTGTCGTTCGTCTCGCGTTGCGCGCGTTCATACGCCGCGGCGTGCTCGGCCGTCGACTCCTCCGGCGTCACGTCGGGGTCGAGGGCGGCGCGCGCCTCCTCGGCCTCGGCGAGGCGTTCGCGCGCGGCATCCAGGGCTCGTTGCTGCCGGTCCACGGCACCGCGTGACACCGCCAGCCCCGATGCCGCGGCCTGCGCCGAGCCGCGGAGAGCAGTGAGCTTCATGTCGTGCTCGGAGACCAGCGCACTCTGTGCCGCGATGTCCGCGTCGAGCGCGTCGAGTTCCGCACGGGCGCGGGCGACCCCGCGGGCCGCGTCCGCCGCGGCATCCTGGGCGTCGCCGAGACCACCCGCGATGTCGTCGATCTCGGCGCGGAGGTCGTCGATCATGCCCTGGGTCACGGTCGGCGCGGCGGCGGAAGCGTCGCCTTCGTCGTCTGCGAGCAGGGTCAGACGCTGACCGGCGAGCGTATACAGCCCGCGCAGGCGCTCCTGCACCTGTTCGAGCGAGAACGCGACGCGTCGGGCACGGTCGACCGCCTCGGAGCGCTGCTCCTCCTCGAGCCTCTCGACCTTGAGCCGGATGCCATCCGCCTGGTCCTGCAGCATGAGCCGCTCGGTGTGGCGCTCGCTCTCGGCCGCCGCGGCGTCGGCCAGCTCGCGACGCAACTGCACCAGCTCGTCGGCGAACAGCCGCGCCTTCGCATCACGGACGACCGCCGCGATCGTGGCCGCCTCCCGCGCGATCTCGGCCTGCTTGCCGAGCGGCTTGAGCTGGCGGCGCAACTCGCCGGCGAGGTCGCTCAGCCGCGTGAGGTTGGTCTCCATCGCCTCGAGCTTGCGGACCGTCTTCTCCTTGCGGCGACGGTGCTTGAGGATCCCCGCGGCCTCCTCGATGAACCCGCGCCGTTCCTCCGCCGAGGCCTGCAGCACCGTGTCGAGGCGCCCCTGGCCGATGATCACGTGCATCTCGCGGCCGAGACCCGAGTCGCTCAACAGTTCCTGCACGTCGAGGAGGCGGCACGTCTGCCCGTTGATCGCGTACTCGCTCGCCCCGGTCCGGAACAGCGTGCGGCTGATCGTCACCTCGCTGTACTCGATCGGGAGCGCGCCGTCGGCGTTGTCGATCGTCAGCTGCACTTCCGCTCGGCCGAGAGGGCCGCGCGTGGACGTGCCGGCGAAGATGACGTCCTCCATCTTGCCGCCGCGGAGCGTCTTGGCGCCCTGCTCGCCCATGACCCACGCGAGCGCGTCGACGACGTTGGATTTGCCCGACCCGTTCGGACCGACGATGCACGTGACCCCGGGCTCCAGCGCGAACGTCGTCGACTGCGCGAAGGACTTGAAGCCCTTGAGCGTGACGCTCTTGAGGTGCATGCGGATGCGCCTTCCCGACCGGTGAACTTCCGCCTCACGCTACCCGACGACCCGCGGAATCCCGCGGTGGCTGGCCGATGGAGGCGCCAGACGACGCGCCCGGGATCCCACCGTTTCTGGAACTTCGCTTGACATCCGCTGAACGACCCCGCTAGCGTCGGGGGTCGCAACCGACTGAGGAAGGAGGTCACTCCCATGATTCGCAACACCACCGGCTTCACCGCCACGGGCTTCACCGCCGCCCCCGTGCTGTCCGCACCCCTGCGCGGAGTGACCACCGTCGTCGGCATGCCTGTTCGTCAGGCGTGACGCCGCCGCGTTGAGACGCTCGTCCGTCTCCGCTCCCGCACCGCCGTCCGATTTCCGGATGCCGTGCGCCCGGGTCGTCTCCGACCCTTCCGCCACCTCTCGCCTCCCGTAGGCCGTGGCCTCTCTGCTCGTCCTTCCTCATCGGAGCCTCCGCATGAACACTTCGCTCACGCGCGCGCCGCAGCACACGGCATCCGCGTTGTCCCTTCCCGTCGTCGAGACCCGTCTCGGTCTCCTCGACCGTCTCTCCCTCCGCCTCGGCCTGTGGCTGCTGACTCGCGCGGCAGCGCGCGCCGATCAGCGTGCGCACCGCACGGCCCCGGCCGACCTCACGAACCACGCCGCTCTCGAGCGCGCGCGGCGCGAGCCCCACTGGCAGCGGCAGGCGCTTCTCTCGCGTCCACCGCTGTGATCCGGCGGGGCCGGTGTCCCCGGCCCCGCCCCTCCCCTCTTCCTTCCACGGAAAG
>NZ_BADA01000087.1 GCF_000333395.1 Microbacterium sp. B19 | reverse complement strand
CGTTCGATCGGCCGCGGATAAAGAGAGCCCACGCATCAGGCGTCGGGCGCCGCGCAACGAAGAGGAAGGGGATCACCTATGGCACTGGAAGCAGACGTCAAGAAGGCGATCATCGAAGAGTACGCGACGCACCCCGGTGACACCGGATCCCCCGAGGTGCAGGTCGCGATGCTGACGCAGCGCATCAAGGACCTCACCGAGCACCTCAAGGCACACAAGCACGACCACCACTCGCGCCGTGGCCTGTTCCTGCTCGTCGGTCAGCGCCGTCGCCTGCTGGGTTACCTGCAGGAGGTCGACATCAACCGTTACCGCTCGCTCATCGAGGGTCTCGGCTGGGTTCGCTAATCGCACCAGCGTTCAATCGCGCAAAACATTCTTGGAAGGCCGCCCCACGGTGTGGGGCGGCCTTCGTCATTCCCGCGCACGTCGGTGCGTGCCGCGGTGGGGGCACTCGGCATCCATAAACGCTCGGGCTCGACGGAAACGCTCGACCGGAGCGTTTCTGCCGAGCCCGAGCGTTTCTGCCTGGTGCCCGGTGGCGGTCAGGATGCCGCGCGGGCGGCGACCAGGTCCGGATGCCAGCGCTCGGCGACGTCGGGGTGGGCGCGCAAGCGCGACTTGAGGGCGTTCTCGCCGTAGGTGGCGTGGATCGGGTTCGTGGGGTCGTCCTCGACGCCGCGCGCCTCTGCGGCCAGTTCCGCGGGCAGATCGATGATCGGCAGGATCGCGTCGAGCGCGGGGTTGAAGAAGAACGGCACCGAGATGCGCTCGTCGGGGAACCGCGGCGAGACGACGCGGTGGTTCGTCGCCGTCAGGTACCCCTGCGTCGCGTACTCGAGCAGCTCACCGATGTTGACGACGAACGCGCCGGGTACCGGGGGAGCGTCGACCCACTCGCCGTCGCGGAGGACCTGGAGCCCGCCCTTGCCGGGCTCCACCCACAGCAGTGTGAGGACGCCGGAGTCCTTGTGCGCGCCGACGCCCTGCTGGGGAGTCGGGTCGTCCTTGCCGGGGTAGCGCACGATCTTGATCAGCGTCTGCGGGTCGCCGAAGTGGCGGTCGAAGTACTCCTCCTCGGCGCCGAGGGAGAGCGCCCACGCGCGGAGGAGCGTCCGCGCGATCTCGGTCAGTCGGTCGTGCCACTCGGTCACGACGTCGCGGAGTTCGGGCTGCGCGGCGGGCCAGAGGTTGGGGCCGACGAGCCGGTTGTAGCCGGGGCCGTCGGGGTCGTTGATCGCCTCGCGTTCGGGGCCGATGTCGATCTGCTCGCGCCAGTCGACGCGGCCCTGCGTCAGTTCGCCGCCGACCCGCGTGTATCCGCGGAAGTGGGGGCTCGTGACGTTCTCGATCGCGAGCTTCTCCTCCTCCGGCAGGGCGAAGAAGTCCTTCGCGGCCTGCAGGAGCCGCGCTTCGAGTTCAGGGCTGATCCCGGTGCCCGTGAGGTAGAAGAAGCCCACGTCGCGCGTCGCGGTGCGCAGGTCGTCGCGGAAGCGGGCGGCGGCCTCCGGCCCCTGGTCGAGGAGCGAGAGGTCGAGGATCGGGAGGTTCAGCTCGGACATGGTTCGAGGCTAGGTCGGCCCACGCCGACCTCGGCGAATGTTGCCGACGGTTACCGCTTTCCGGAGTCCGGACAGCTGACCCGCCGGACGGCGGGGTGCGAGGAGGGGCCAACATTGCGTAATCTAGGTGAGTCAGGTGAGGCTGTCCTTACCTCCCGCGATTCCGCGGTCCCCACCCGAAACTCCGAAAGTCGGTCTTCGCCCGTGCTTGCCTCCTTCTTCGCCCCGTTCATCATCGGGCTGCGTGAGGGGCTGGAAGCTGCCCTCGTCGTGGGCATTCTGGTCGCCTACCTCACCAAGCTCGGGCGGCGCGACGCCTTGCCCCGGCTGTGGGTCGGCGTGGGCCTCGCGATCGC
>NZ_BADA01000088.1 GCF_000333395.1 Microbacterium sp. B19 | reverse complement strand
CGGTCCGCCATCGACGTGAACTGCGACAGCTGCCCGCCGAAGAGGTTGCCGATCCCACGCGCGAGACGCTGACCGCGGGCCCGCGGGTCGCGCGGGAAGGCCGACCGATAACCGTTGCCGCAGCGTTCGCAGCGGAACTCGAACTGGTAGCCGTCGGTGTTCGACAGATCGGTGAAGTTGTCGGTGAACGGGACGAGATCGCTCATGTCACTCCTGATGGGGGGCCGGGGCGCGGGAGACGCCGGAGGGGGAGGATGCCTCGGGTCGACCGCCGAACACGAGGTCGACGAGCGGCGCGAAGTCGTAGTCGTCCGCGAAGCGCGGAGCCTGCATGAGAAGCAGGTTGTTGATGAGCATTCCGCGACCCATGAACGCCCACAGCTCGGCGTCGGAGGCGCCGGTGGCGCGCAGGGTCCGGTAGACGTCGTCGAACTGCCGCCGGGACTCCGCCCCGATCGCCGGCTCGGCGGTCGCCGCCGAGAAGGCGTGAGCCCACACCAACAGGGCTGCGGGGTTCGACAGCACCAGCTGCCGATAGGCGGCGCCCAGCCGGTCACCGTCGAAGCCGTCGGCCACCGCCGCACCGAACGCCTCGACGATCTCGGCGGCGGCGAACGCGTGCGTGCGCACGAACAGCTCGAGCTTGGAACCGAACGTGCGGATCACGTAGGGCTGCGACACCCCCATCTCGGCGGCGACCTGCGCCGTCGAGGTGCCGAAGTAGCCCCGGGCGGCGAACGCGCGAACGGACGCCGCGAGCAACTCGGCATCGCGCGCGGGGGGTCGTCGGGGGATCGGCATCCGCGATTCTTCCGGGGGAGGCGGTGTTATCGCTTGATAATACAGCGCGGGTCTCTCGCCGTCACCCGTCGGTTCACCCGTGGCCGTTCGCCCCACCTCCGCGGGAGGGAGACGCCGCCTATACTCGATCCCGTCAGGCGCACGGGGTCGTGCGTCGCTGCTCGAAAAAGGGGCACGTAGCGCACGACGAGCGCGAGACACATACGGCATCCATTCCGTCCGTCTCGAAAGGCTCTCTTCGCCATGCCCACCGTCTCCGCGCACGTCGCGCACACCCTCGCCCGCCACATCGACACCGTCTTCGGCGTCATGGGCAACGGCAACGCGTACTTCCTCGACGCCCTCGGCCGCGACACGGCGTCCGGCTTCGTCGCCGTCCGGCACGAAGCGGCCGGGGTCGTCGCCGCCGACGCGCACTACCGCGCGAGCGGGCGCCTCGCCGCGGCCACCGCCACCTACGGCGCCGGGTTCACGAACACCCTCACCGCCCTCGCCGAAGCCGTGCAGGCGCGGACCCCGCTCGTCCTCATCGTCGGCGACGAGCCCACCTCGGGCCCGCGACCGTGGGGCGTCGACCAGATCGCGCTCGCGGCCGGAGTCGGAGCCCGCACGTACACCGTCGGGCATCGCGACGCCGCCGCGACGGTCGTCATCGCGATCGAGCACGCCCTCACGTACCGTCTGCCGGTGGTCCTCGGCATCCCATACGACGTCGCGACGCGGGAGGCGGGACCGGTGACGGATGCCGCGGCCCCGCGGATCACGCCGGAGCACCCGCCCCTCGGTCCCTACGCGGACGGCGTGATCGACACGATCGTCGATGCCCTGGCGACCGCCGAACGTCCGGTGCTGCTCGGCGGGCGCGGAGCCTGGCTCGCCGGAGCCGGACCCGCGCTGGGGGAACTCGCGGCCCTGACCGGCGCCCTCACGACCAGCACGGCGCTCGGCCGCGGGCTGTTCCCCGACGGCGAGCGCGACCTCGGTGTCGCCGGCGGTTTCGGTGCTCCGGGCGCGATGCGGCTCGTGCGCGATGCCGATGTCGCCGTCGTCTTCGGCGCTCGGCTCAACCAGTTCACGATGAGGTTCGGCGACCTGTTCGCGCCGGGCACGCGGGTGTTCCAGGTCGACCTCTCCCCCACCGCGACCCACCCGCACGTCGGCGGCTACGTCCGCGGTGACGCGGCCGAGGTGGCCGGAGAGATCGTGCGACGCCTGCGCGTTCGCGGCTCGATGCCCTCGACGTGGGGTTCCGGGCTCGATCTCGAGGCCGCCCGTCGGCAGGCGCCGGGCGAGGGCGTCGGACCGGACGGACGACTCGACCCCCGCACCGCGGCGGCGCGCATCGCCGAGCTCCTGCCCGAGGATCGCGTCGTGGTGTCGGACGGCGGACATTTCCTCGGCTGGTCGAACATGTACTGGCCCGTGGCCTCCCCCGACCGCAACCTCATGGTCGGCACCGCGTACCAGTCGATCGGCCTGGGCTTCCCCAGCGTGCCCGGAGCCGCCGTCGCCCGGCCGGAGTCCACGATCGTGCTGACCACGGGCGACGGCGGCGGCCTCATGGCGATCGCCGACCTGGAGACGGCGATCCGCGTCGCGCGCGGCCGCGGCGTCGCCGTCGTGTGGAACGACGCGCAGTACGGAGCCGAGGTCCTCAACTACGGCAAGAAGGGGCTGCACCCCGACCCCATGCTCATCCCCGAGGTCGACTTCGCCGCCGTCGCGCGCGGTCTCGGCGCCGAGGGCGTGGTGGTGCGGGATGCCGGCGACCTCGAGGCCCTGGCATCCTGGTCCGGTCGCGATGCCGAGGAACGGCCGTTCCTCCTCCTGGACCTGCGGGTGAGCGCGGCGGTCGTGGCGCCGTTCTGGGAGGAGATCGCCGCGCAGTGACCGCGCCTCATGACCCTCGTCCCACTTATTGCTGCCGCGCCGCCCGCTGAGCAGCACTTTGTGGGACATGGTCTGCCACGAGTGGGACGAGGGTCGCCGCGCACGACGGAAGGGCCCCGCCGCGCACGCGCGGTGGGGCCGGTGACGCGGACTCAGACCTTCGCGAGGCCGCGGATCGGGCTCTGCTCCTGCTCCGCCTCGTGGTCGGGACCCAGCGGGATGCCACTGCGATCCCGCAGCACGAGCGTCGCGATCAGGCCGACCACCGTCATCCCCGCGAGGTACCAGGTGACCGACATCGTGGTGCCGGTGGCCTTGACGAGCGCCTCCGCGATCGTGGGGGCGAACGCCCCGCCCAGGATCGCCCCGATCGCGTACGAGATCGAGACCCCGGAGAAGCGGATGGATGCCGGGAACAGCTCGGCGTACAGCGCCGCCTGCGGACCGTACGTGAGGCCGAGACCGACGGTCAGGACGACGAGCGCGAGGGTCAGCAGACCGATGCTGCCGGTGTTCACGAGCGGGAACAGCAGGAAGACGCCGACGAGCTGGGCGGCCCACCCCAGCAGGTACGTGTTGCGGCGGCCGATCTTGTCGCCGATCCACCCGCCGAGCCACGTGAACACCAGCCACGACACCGCCGAGAGGGTCACCGCGCCGAGGACGTCGGCGGTCGCGAGACCGATCGGACCGTTCGGGTTGGTCGCGTAGCGCTGGATGTACCCACCCGTGGTCATGTAGCCGACGGCGTTGTTGCCGGCGAACACGAGCGCGGCGACGAGCACGAGCAGCGCGTGCTTGCGGAACAGCTGCACGATCGGCATCCGGGTCTTCTCCTTCCGCTCGGCGAGCTCGAGGAACACGGGGCTCTCCTCGACCTTCTTGCGCACGTAGTAGCCGACGAGGATCAGCACGAACGACAGCAGGAACGGCACGCGCCAGCCCCACGCGAGGAACGCATCGCCGGGAGCGATCAACGCCATGAGCGCGAGCATGCCGCTCGCGAGCAGCAGCCCGAGCGGGACGCCGAGCTGCGGCGAGGCACCGAAGAGGCTGCGCTTGGTCTTGGGGGCGTGCTCGACGGCCATGAGCACCGCACCGCCCCACTCGCCGCCCGCCGAGATGCCCTGCAGCACACGCAGGAGGATCAGGAGCACGGGCGCCGCGACCCCGATCACGTCGTAGGTGGGCAGCACGCCGATCAGCGTGGTCGACGCCCCCATGAGGATCAGCGTCAGCATGAGTACGACCCGGCGCCCGTACTTGTCGCCGAGATGACCGGCGAGGAACGCACCGAGCGGGCGGAACAGGAAGCTCAGGCCCACCGTCAGGAACGACAGGATCTGCGCGATGCCCGGACCCGCGGGGGCGAAGAAAAGCTGACCGAACACCAGCCCCGCGGCCGAGGCGTAGAGGAAGAAGTCGTACCACTCGACGGTGGTGCCGACCACGGTGGCGAAGACGACACGGCGCCGGTCGCCGGTCGTCGAGATCGTGCCGGTGGGCGTGAAGCCCGGGGATGAGGGGCGAGACATGGTGACTCCTTCGTGACGTCGTCGTCGGCTCGCCGCCTCGCCGTCGACGCCGACGGTGCGAGTTGCGGGAGCGTTTCTGGATCATATACGATTTCGAATACGACGCAAGGGAGCTTCATGACCACCACCGACCCCCGCTTCGCCGTCCTCGGCGCCCGGCCGGGAAAGATCGTCGCGGTCCACCTCTCGTACGCCTCGCGCGCCGACCAGCGCGGCCGCCGGCCCGTCGCCCCCTCGTACTTCTTCAAGCCGTCGAGCTCCCTCGCCCCCTCGGACGCGGCGATCGAGCGCCCCTCCGGCACCGAACTCCTCGCCTTCGAGGGCGAGATCGCCCTGGTCATCGGCGAACCCGCGCGGTGGGTGGCCCCGGATACCGCGTGGAACCACGTGGCATCCCTCACCGCCGCGAACGACTTCGGGCTCTACGACCTGCGCGCGAACGACAAGGGTTCCAACGTGCGATCGAAGGGCGGCGACGGGTACACGCCCCTCGGCCCCGCCCTCCTGGACGCGCGCTCGATCGACCCGGCCGCGGTGCGCCTGCGGACCTGGGTCAACGGCGAGCTGGTGCAGGACGACTCCACCGCGGGCCTCCTCTTCCCCCTCGCGCAGATCGTCGCCGACCTGTCGCAGCACTTCACCCTCGAGACCGGCGACGTGATCCTCACGGGCACGCCCGCGGGGTCGTCGGTGGTCGTGCCGGGCGACGTCGTCGAGGTGCAGGTGGATGCCGGGACGCAGTCGACCGGCCGGCTCCGCACGACCGTGACCCAGGGCACGCGACCCTTCGACGCGGCCCTCGGCTCCCTCCCCGCGGTCGATGACACGCAGCGGCTCGAAGCGTGGGGCTCGGCCGAGGCGGCGGGCCTGGCGCCGACCCCCGCCCTCACGCCCGAACTCCGCGCGAAGCTGGAACGCGTGCCGGTCGCGGGCCTCAGCGCACAGTTGCGCAAGCGCGGGCTCGACGACGTCACGATCGACGGCGTGCACGCGCTCACCCCCGGCAGCCGCTTCGTCGGCACCGCGCGGACGCTCCGCTTCCTCCCCCACCGCGAAGACCTGTTCGCCGCGCGCGGCGGCGGCTACAACGCGCAGAAGCGCGCGTTCGACGCCGTCGGCGCGGGCGAGGTCATCGTCATCGAGGCGCGCGGCGAGACCGGGTCCGGCACGCTCGGCGACATCCTCGCGATCCGCGCGCACGCCCGCGGCGCCGCGGCGATCGTCACCGACGGCGGGGTCCGGGATGCCGAGGCCGTCGCGGCCGTCGGTATCCCCGTGTTCTCCGCGGGTGCGCACCCCGCCGTGCTCGGCCGCCGGCACGTGCCGTGGGAGACCGACGTCGCGGTCGGCTGCGGCGGCACGACCGTCGAGCCGGGCGACATCCTCGTCGGCGACGGCGACGGCGTCATCGTGATCCCGCCGGCCCTCGCCGAGGAGGTCGTCGACGCCGCCCTCGCGCAAGAAGAAGAGGACGCGTGGATCGCCCGCCAGGTGGCATCCGGTCATCCCGTCGACGGCCTCTTCCCGATGAACGCCGCCTGGCGCGCCCGCTACGAGGCCGAGAGGAACGCCTGATGGATGCCACGACCCCCGCCGCCCCGACCCCGGCGAGCGCGCCCCCGGCGAGCGCGCAGAGCAAGTCGCAGCAGGCGTACCACTGGATCAAGGAGCGCATCGCGGCGCAGGAGTTCACCCCCGGCTATCGGCTGGTGCTCGGCACGATCGCCGGCGACCTCGACATGAGCGTCGTGCCGGTGCGCGAGGCGATCCGCCAGCTCGAGGCCGAGGGGCTCGTGACGTTCGAACGCAACGTCGGCGCGCGGGTGTCGATGGTGGACGACTCGCAGTACCGGTTCAGCATGCAGTCGCTGAGCATCCTCGAGGGCGCGGCCACCGCCCTGTCGGCGCGCGCCCTCACGACCGAGGACGTCCGCCACGCGCGGCGCATCAACGAACTGATGGTCGAGACCCTCGACCACTTCGACCCGCGGGCGTTCACCGCGCTGAACCAGGAGTTCCACGCGACCCTGTTCGAGAAGTGCGCGAATCCGCGCATGCTCGACCTCGTCCGCGCGGAGTGGGCGCGCCTGGGGCACCTGCGCGACTCCACCTTCAGCTTCGTGCCCGGTCGCGCAGCCGAATCGGTGCGCGAGCACGAGAACATCCTCGTCCTCATCGAGAACGGCGCCCCGCTCGCCGAGATCGAGAAGACGGCCCGTCGGCATCGCTCCGCGACCCTCGACGCGTACCTCATCCACGAGCACCCCGACGAGTCGCTCGGCCTTCCGGCTTTCTGAACCGGATGCCACCGGCATCCCTCCCCTCCATCGAAGGAGCACCCATGACCCGCCGCACCCCGGCAGACCTGCCCGCGCGCATCCAGCACTACATCGGCGGCGCGTTCGTCGACTCGATCGACGGCGACGAGTTCGACGTGCTCGACCCCGTGACGAACGAGACCTACGTCCGCGCCGCGGCCGGCAAGAAGGCCGACATCGACGCCGCCGTCGCCGCCGCCCGCGCGGCGTTCACCGAGGGCCCGTGGCCGCGGATGCTGCCCCGCGAACGCTCGCGCGTGCTGCACCGCATCGCCGACCTCGTCGAGTCGCGCGACGCGCGGCTGGCGGATCTGGAGTCCTTCGACTCGGGCCTGCCGATCACGCAGGCCCTCGGACAGGCCCGCCGCGCGGCCGAGAACTTCCGGTTCTTCGCCGACCTGATCGTCGCGCAGACCGACGACGCCTTCAAGGTGCCGGGACGCCAGCTCAACTACGTCAACCGCAAGCCGATCGGCGTCGCCGGGCTCATCACGCCGTGGAACACGCCGTTCATGCTCGAGTCGTGGAAGCTCGCCCCGGCGCTGGCCACCGGCAACACCGTCGTGCTCAAGCCCGCCGAGTTCACGCCGCTGTCGGCGTCGCTGTGGGCCGGGATCTTCGAGGAGGCGGGGCTGCCGGAGGGCGTCTTCAACCTCGTCAACGGTCTCGGCGAGGACGCCGGCGACGCGCTCGTGAAGCACCCCGACGTGCCGCTCATCTCGTTCACCGGCGAGAGCTCGACCGGTCAGCTCATCTTCGCCAACGCCGCGCCCTTCCTGAAGGGCCTGTCGATGGAACTCGGCGGCAAGAGCCCGGCGATCGTCTTCGCGGACGCCGATCTGGATGCCGCCATCGACGCGACCATCTTCGGCGTGTTCTCGCTCAACGGCGAGCGCTGCACCGCCGGCAGCCGCATCCTCGTGCAGCGGGATATCTACGACGAGTTCGTCGGGCGGTACGCCGCGCAGGCCGACCGGGTGAAGGTCGGATACCCCGACGACCCCGCGACCGAGGTCGGGGCGCTCGTGCACCCCGAGCACTACGCGAAGGTGATGTCGTACGTCGAACTCGGCAAGACCGAGGGGCGCCTCGTCGCCGGCGGCGGCCGCCCCGACGACTTCCCGGAGGGCAACTTCGTCCGGCCCACGGTGTTCGCCGACGTCGCGCCCGACGCCCGCATCTTCCAGGAAGAGATCTTCGGCCCCGTCGTCGCCATCACGCCGTTCGACACCGACGAGGAGGCCCTGGCGCTCGCGAACAACACGAAGTACGGCCTCGCCGCCTACGTCTGGACCAACGATCTGAAGCGCGCGCACCTGTTCGCGCAGAACGTCGAGGCCGGCATGGTGTGGCTGAACAGCAACAACGTCCGCGACCTCCGCACGCCGTTCGGCGGCGTGAAGGCCTCCGGCCTCGGCCACGAGGGCGGATACCGCTCGATCGACTTCTACACCGACCAGCAGGCCGTGCACATCACGCTCGGTCCCGCCCACAACCCCACCTTCGGCAAGGGAGCCTGAGATGACCGACCGCAGCCAGATGACCCGCACCTCCTCGGGGTTCTTCGTGTCGCAGGAGGCGCCGATCCGGGCCGAGAATCCGATTCCGGCGCCCACCTCCCCCGCGCCCGACATCCTCCGCTGCGCGTACATGGAGCTCGTCGTCACCGACCTCGCGGCATCCCGCGAGTTCTACGTCGACGTGCTCGGGCTGCACGTGACGGAGGAGGACGACGAGGCGATCTACCTCCGCTCGACGGAGGAGTTCATCCACCACAACCTCGTCCTGCGGCGGGGGCCGATCGCCGCGGTGGCCGCGTTCTCGTACCGCGTCCGGTCGGCGGAAGACCTCGACAAGGCGGTCGCGTTCTACACCGAGCTCGGCTGCGACGTCCGCCGCGAGCCGAACGGCTTCACGAAGGGCATCGGGGACTCGGTGCGCGTCGTCGACCCGCTCGGCTTCCCGTACGAGTTCTTCTTCGACACCGAGCACCAGGAGCGCCTGTCGTGGCGCTACGACCTGCACTCCCCCGGCGAGCTCGTGCGCCTCGACCACTTCAACCAGATCACGCCCGACGTCCCCCGCGCGGTGAGCTTCATGCAGGCGCTGGGCTTCCGCGTCACCGAGGACATCCAGGACGAGGAGGGCACGGTGTACGCCGCGTGGATGCGCCGCAAGCCCACCGTGCACGACACCGCGATGACCGGCGGCGACGGCCCGCGCATGCACCACGTGTGCTTCGCTACGCACGAGAAGCACAACATCCTGGCGATCTGCGACAAGCTCGGCGCCCTCCGCCGATCGGATGCCATCGAGCGCGGACCCGGCCGGCACGGCGTCTCGAACGCGTTCTACCTGTACCTGCGCGACCCCGACGGGCACCGCGTCGAGGTGTACACGCAGGACTACTACACCGGCGACCCCGACAACCCCGTCATCACGTGGGACGTGCACGACAACCAGCGCCGCGACTGGTGGGGCAACCCGGTCGTCCCGTCCTGGTACACCGACGGTTCGCTCGTGCTCGACCTCGACGGCATCCCGCAGCCGGTCCGCGCCCGCACGGACTCGAGCGAGATGGCCGTGACGATCGGCGCCGACGGCTTCTCGTACAGGCGCGCCCCCGAGCCGGCGGCATCCGGTCCCGAGTTCAAGCTCGGCAACCAGCTGTAACTCCCCTCCCACCCAGGCATGTCCCACTTTGTGCAGCACGCGAGCCCCGAAACGGCACAAAGTGGGACACGCCCCACCGGCAACGCGCCCGACGCGACGCTTCGGAAGGAACCCATGCTCACCGACGAACAGATCGACGCCATCGCCGCCGAGCTCGCGGAGGCCGATCGCACCCACGCGGTGATCCCGCGGATCACCGCGCGGTACCCGGATGCCACGGTCGAGGACTCCTATGCGATCCAGGGCCGCTGGCGCGATACGCAGCTCGCCGCGGGCCGCACGCTCGTCGGGCGGAAGATCGGCCTGACGTCGAGGGCGATGCAGCAGGCGACGGGGATCACCGAACCCGACTACGGCGTCATGTTCGACGACACCGTGTACCGCTCCGGCGACGAGATCCCGGTGGACCACTTCTCGAACGTGCGCGTCGAGGTCGAGCTCGCATTCGTGCTGAAGGCGCCGCTCGAGGGCCCCGACTGCACGCTCGACGACGCCCTCGCCGCGATCGACTACGCCGTCCCCGCGCTCGAGGTGCTCAACTCGCACATCGAGCTGGAGGGGCGCACGATCGTCGACACGATCAGCGACAACGCCGCCTACGGCGCGATGGTGCTCGGCGACGTGCACAAGCGCCCCGACGAGATCGACCTGCGGTGGGTGCCGGGCGTCCTCAGCCGCAACGGCGAGATCGAGGAGACCGGGGTCGCCGCGGGCGTCCTCGGCCACCCGGCGACCGGCGTCGCGTGGCTCGCGAACAAGTTCGCGCAGCATGGCGCGCGCCTCGAGGCCGGTGAGATCATCCTGGCAGGATCGTTCACGCGCCCCCTGTGGGTGTCGCGCGGCGACGACGTGTCGTGCGACTTCGGACCGATGGGAACCCTCACGTGTCGCTTCGTCTGACCCCCACCTTCCGCGCCGCCCTCGCGGCATCCGATCGTCCGCTCGCCGGGATGTGGGTGTGCGCGGGGAGCACGGTCGCGACCGAGATCGCCGCGGGGTCGGGGCTGGACTGGCTGCTGGTCGACATGGAGCACAGCGCGCTGTCGCTCGAGTCGGTGCTGGCGCAGCTCCAGACGGCGGCCGCATACCCGGTGACACCGGTGGTCCGGGTGCCGTGGAACGACCCGGTGCTCATCAAGCAGGTGCTCGACATCGGCGCGCAGAACATCATCGTCCCGATGGTCGGCTCGGCCGAGGAAGCCCGTGCCGCCGTCGCCGCGACGCGCTATCCGCCCGCCGGGATCCGCGGCGTCGGCAGCGCCCTGGCCCGCAGCGCCCGCTGGAACCGCGTCGACGGCTACCTCGCCGGCGCCGCCGAGCACGTTTCGGTGACGGTGCAGATCGAGACCGTGGCCGGCGTCGAGGCCGCGGGCGAGATCGCGGCCGTCGAGGGGGTGGATGCCATCTTCGTCGGCCCCGCAGACCTGTCGGCGTCCCTCGGCCTGCTGGGACAGCAGTCGCACCCGGATGTCGTCGCCGCCGTGCACCGCGTCTTCGCCGCGGCCCACGCCGCCGGCATCCCGGTCGGGGTGAACGCGTTCGACCCCGCCGTCGCCGAGGCGTATCTGGAGGCGGGCGCGGACTTCGTCGCGGTCGGAGCCGACGTCGCCCTGCTGGCGCGCGCGTCCGAGGCCCTGGCCGCGCGGTTCGTCCGCCCGTCCCAGACTCCGCGCGGAAGCTACTGACCGCACGCGAAGGGGGCCGGACGATGACGTCCGGCCCCCTTCGTCACGCATCAGTCCTCGTCGTCGTCCTCGTCGTCCTCATCGTCGTCGTCGCTGACGATCTCGATGTCCTCGACCTCGAGCTCGGGCGTGAGCTGGACGTGAACGAGCGCGTCGGGGAACGACGTCGCGCCGGCGAACACCACGATGATCGCGTCGGCGAAGACCCCCACGCCCACGGCCTCGAGGTCGGTGCGCAGGTCGATCTCGCTGTCGATCTCGTCGTCCTCGAGGGCGTCCTCTATCTCGGTCGCGACCTCGTCGACGATCGCGCGCCAGCGGTCCTCGCTGACCGACAGGATGTCGGACAGCGACGCCACGATCGCGTCGACGTCGGGGTCGTCGACGTCCTCGAGCTCGGGGTCGAGGTCGACCTCGACCTCGACGCCCGCGGCATCCAGGTGGGCGAGACCCACGACGGTGTCCTCGTCGATCGTCGGCTCGTCGAGCAGGCCGCTGTCGGTGACGCGGCGGAGGAGGTCGTTCAGCACGGACTCAGTCATGAACAAACTCTGACACGTCTCTCGGGTCTCCGCCTCCCCGTTGCGCGCCGCGCTTCGTCTGTTCAGGCGGCGTGGGTCGGCGGTTCACCGTCCGTGGTCGTGCCGGGCTCCGGAGGAATCCGGTCCTTGCCGTTGCGGGCGGGGACCCGGCG
Organism: Microbacterium sp. B19; assembly: GCF_000333395.1. Lineage (GTDB taxonomy): Bacteria > Actinomycetota > Actinomycetes > Actinomycetales > Microbacteriaceae > Microbacterium. Next base: position 12,101 of record NZ_BADA01000088.1, on the reverse strand, counting down.
TCCCGAGAGTCCCGACTCTCCGGAGCGCGGGACGCCGCCGCGCCGCTTCACAGGCCGGCGGCGCGCTCCGCGGCCTCGACGACGTTGGTCATGAGCAGCGCCACCGTCATGGGGCCGACGCCGCCCGGGTTGGGCGAGAGGAAACCGGCGACCTCGGCCACGTCGGGGTGCACGTCGCCGTAGACGCGGTTCTTGCCCGTCTCGGGGTCGACCTCGCGCGTGACGCCGACGTCGAGCACCGCGGCGCCCGGCTTGACGTCCGCGGCGCGCACGATGTGCTTCACGCCCGCGGCGGCGACGATCACGTCGGCCTCGCGGAGGTGCTTCGCCAGGTCGACGGTGCCGGTGTGCGTGAGGGTCACGGTGGCGTTGATCTCGCGGCGGGTGAGCAACAGCCCGATGGAGCGGCCGATCGTGACACCGCGGCCGACGACCACGACCTCCTTGCCCTTCAGGTCGTAGTCGTTGCGGAGGAGCAGCTCGATGACGCCGCGCGGCGTGCACGGCAGCGGCGTCGTGATGGGCGCGTTGACGTTGAGCACGAGACGCCCGAGGTTCGTGGGGTGGAGGCCGTCGGCATCCTTCGCCGGATCGATGCGCTCGAGGATCGCGTCGGTGTCGAGGTGCTTCGGCAGCGGCAGCTGCACGATGTAGCCGTGGCACGACGGATCGGCGTTGAGGCCGTCGATGACCGCCTCGACCTCCTCCTGCGTCGATTCGGCGGGCAGCTCGACCTGGATCGAGTTCATGCCGATCGCCTCGGACTGCTTGTGCTTCATGCCCACGTACAGCTGCGACGCGGGGTCCGCGCCGACCAGCACGGTGGCGATGCCCGGGACGATCCCGTGCTCGCGCAGCGCGGCGACCCGCTCGGCGAGCTCCGCCTTGATCGCCGCGGCAGCGGCCTTGCCGTCGAGAATCGTCGCCGTCATGGCATCCCTCTTCCTCTGAGATTGCGTGGGTGGGTGCTCGCGCCATAAACGCTCGGGGTCGACGGAAACGCCGCGTCCGGGCGTTTGCGCTGAGCCAGAGCGTTTATGCGAGCAGTGCGCTGGCTCCGCCGGGGCGCTCGGTCCTGGAACACCGGATGCCAGGGCCCGGCGCCGCGGAACGCGCGACGCCGGACCCGGCGAGGGTCACTGCTGCAGGCCGGGGTACAGCGGGAACGCCGCCGTGAGCGCGGCGACGCGGGTGCGCAGCGCCTCGATGTCGGCGCCGGGAATCAGCGCGAGCGCGATGATGTCGGCGACCTCGGTGAACTCCGCGTCGCCGAAGCCGCGCGTCGCGAGGGCCGGGGTGCCGATGCGCAGACCCGACGTGACCATCGGCGGACGCGGGTCGTTGGGGACGGCGTTGCGGTTGACCGTGATGTGGATCTCGTGCAGGAGGTCTTCGGCCTGCTTGCCGTCGATCTCGGCCTCGCGGAGGTCCACGAGCACGAGGTGCACGTCGGTGCCGCCCGAACGGACCGCGATGCCCGCCGCCTTCACGTCGTCCTGGGTGAGACGGTCCGCGAGGATCGACGCGCCGCGGAGGGTGCGCTCCTGGCGCTCCTTGAACTCGGGCGTCTTCGCGAGCTTGAACGCCGTCGCCTTTGCGGCGATGACGTGCATGAGCGGACCGCCCTGCTGACCGGGGAAGACCGCGGTGTTGATCTTCTTGGCGAGGTCGGCGTCGTTGGTGAGGATGAGGCCCGAGCGGGGGCCGCCGATCGTCTTGTGCACCGTCGTGGACACGACGTGCGCGTGCGGGATCGGGCTCGGGTGGACGCCCGCGGCGACGAGACCGGCGAAGTGCGCCATGTCGACCCACAGGTACGCGCCGACCTCGTCGGCGATCGCGCGGAAGGCTTCGAAGTCGAGCTGGCGGGGGTACGCCGACCAGCCCGCGATGATGACCTTCGGCTTGTGCTCGAGCGCCAGGCGACGTACCTCGTCCATGTCGATGATCGAGGTCTCGGGGTCGACGCCGTACGCGACGATGTCGTACAGGCGGCCCGAGAAGTTGATCTTCATGCCGTGGGTCAGGTGGCCGCCCTGGTCGAGGGCGAGGCCGAGCAGCGTGTCGCCGGGGCGCGCGATGGCGTGCAGCACGGCGGCGTTCGCGGAGGCGCCCGAGTGCGGCTGGACGTTGGCGAATCCCGCACCGAACAGCGCCTTCGCGCGCTCGATCGCGAGCTCCTCGGCGACGTCGACCTCTTCGCAGCCGCCGTAGTAGCGGCGACCCGGGTAGCCCTCGGCGTACTTGTTGGTCAGCACCGACCCCTGCGACTGCAGCACCGAGACCGGGACGAAGTTCTCGGATGCGATCATCTCGAGATAGCCGCGCTGGCGGTCGAGCTCGCGCTCGAGCACCTGGGCGATCTCGGGGTCGACCTCCGAGAGCGGGGCGTTGAAGTACGGATCGGTCATGCGATCTCCTTGACGATGGTTCCGGATGCCGCAGGCTCGGGCGAGTCCGCGGAGTTACCGCACCGACCCAGGCGTGCGGTCGAATACCGTCAAGCGGTCGCTCCCCGGTGGTTCCCCACCTCAACGCCAGTCGCGACGCCCTCACCCTACCCGGTTTCCCCCGCGACGCGCCCGGGAGAACGCCTCGCCCGTGAGGTATCCCGGATGCCGGCCTCCCCCGCCCGCGTAAAATGGCGGGGTGACCGACACTCCCCACGTCAGCGCGCAGGCGCCCCTCGCCCCCGGCATGCGCCCGCGCCCGACCGCGGTCGAGATCGGCAGCGTGCTGTGCGGTGTCGTCGCGTTCGTGACGCTCGCGATCTGGGGCTTCACCGGTTGGCCGTTCCCATGGAACATCGTCGCCGGCATCGGCGCGCCCCTGCTGGCGCTGCTCGTGTGGGCGTTGTTCGTCTCGCCGCGCGCGGTGCTCGCGGTGCACCCGTTCGTCCGCGCGATCGTCGAGCTGTTCGTGTACGCGGCGGCGACCATCGCGTGGTGGAGCATGGGACAGGCCTGGATCGGGCTGATCTTCGCGATCGTCGCGGTGACGTTCGGCGCGCTGAACGGCCGTCGACGCCTGGGCTGAGTCCCCGAAGAACTGCTCTCGCGGGGCGCGGTCAGCGCTTTCCGGGCGGATCGCCGTCGGTGTAATCAGAACGTGACAAACCTCACGGCTGCGCCGGAGAGTGCCCCCTTAGCATGAGAAGACTGATTTCTCGGGGGGTTCACTCATGACCGACGGCGCGAACGGCACCGACGGCGTCACCTACGCCTGGGCTCCTGCCGAGCCCACGAAGCGGAAGAACCGCTCGGGACTCTGGATCGGCATCCCCGCGGGCGCGACCGCGGTCGCGCTGATCGCGGCATCGCTCGTGCTCATCGCCCCGGGCGCGTCTGTCGCCGGTGTGCAGATCGGCGGCCTCACCGCCGGAGCCGCGGCGCAGGCGATCTCGGCGCACCTCGCGAACACCGAGGTGACCGTGGAGAGTCCCGCCGGCGAGGTCACCGTCAGCGGCGCCGATCTCGGCGCCACCGTGGACGCCACCGCGATCGCCGAGAAGGCCTTCGCCGACAACCCCATGTGGAAGCCGGCGTCGTGGTTCCCCGCCGGAACCGGCGTCCAGATCCAGGTCGACCCGTCAGCCGCGGCTGCCGTGCTCCGCGAGCGCGCGCCGGGCACCTACCGCGCCCCGGTCGACGCCACCGTCGCGTTCGATTCGGCGTCGCAGAAGTACGTGTCGACCCCGGCCCAGGCGGGCGAGGGGATCGACATCGCCGCCGTGACCGCGGCTCTGCAGTCCGCGTTCGACGCCGGCACCCCAACGACCACGGTCCAGGCGAGCCTCGTCTCCGTCGACGCCGCTGTGACGACCGAGAAGGCCGACGCGGCCGTGTCGGCCCTCAACGGCGTCCTGGACACCGTCGGGTTCTACATCGGCGACGAGCGCACCGTGCCCGTCGATCGAGCGACCGCCGCGTCGTGGCTCACCGTCACCTCCGACGGCAAGGGCGACTTCCCGATCACCGCCGATCAGGCCGGCATCCAGAAGGTCGTCGACGGGCTCGCGGGCCAGGTCGACCGCGGCGCGGTCAACGCGGACGTGATCGTCGACACGGGCGGAGAGGTCATCAAGACCCTCACCGAGGGGCAGACCGGGCGCTCGCTGGGCGACACCTCGGGCATCGCCGCCGCCTTCGCCGCGCAGCTGGCCCAGGCCAACGGCAAGTTCGCTCTCACCGTGGCCGAGACGCCGTTCCAGACGACCAAGACCGAGCGCCACATCGACGTCAACCTCAGCACGCAGACGACGACGCTGTACCAGAACGGTCAGGTGTACCGCACCTACACGATCTCGTCCGGCGCGGGTGAGCACGCCACCCACACCGGCAACTTCCGCATCGGCTGGAAGACCGAGATGCAGGACATGGGCTGCGTCCCCGGCTACGACTACTGCACCAAGGACGTCCCCTGGGTGTCGTACTTCAACGGCGACGAGGGCTTCCACGGCACGTACTGGCACAACAACTTCGGCACGCCGATGAGCCACGGCTGCATCAACATGACGATCGCCGCGGCCAAGGAGGTCTACGACTGGGCCTACCGCGGCACCGAGGTGTCGGTCCACTACTGAGCCGCTTCGCGTGAGGGGTCGGATGCCACGGCATCCGGCCCCTTTTTGTGCGCGGGGCGCCGCCGCGCACAACTCCTGCGCAGCCGGGTGCTCGCACCCCCGGGCGGCGGAACGCGACCGGTTGCGCCGGAGTTGTGCCCGCGCAACGTGCGCCGCCCACCGGGGACGGGCTGCCGCGCGGACACAACGAAGGAGAATTCCCGTCCCGCGGCTCCGCACGGCCGGAAAAACGCGCGCCGGCCGGCACAACTCCTTCGTTGTGTACCGCGCAGGGTCCCGGCGGTCGGCCGCGCGGGATGCCGCAGGGTCAGGAACGGAAGAGGGGCGGATGCCAGTGGCATCCGCCCCTCTCGGGTTCGGGTGATCAGCGCAGGGCGTCGATGATCCCGTTCAGCGTCGCGGAAGGACGCATGACCTTCTCGACCAGCGCGGTGTCGGGACGGTAGTAGCCGCCGATGTCGGCCGGGTGGCCCTGCACGGCGAGGAGCTCCTCGACGATGGTGGCCTCGTTCGCGGCGAGGGCCTCGGCCACCGGCGCGAAGACCGCAGCGAGGTCGGCATCCGTCGTCTGCTTCGCCAGCTCCTGCGCCCAGTACAGGGCGAGGTAGAAGTGGCTGCCGCGGTTGTCGATCGTGCCGAGCGCACGGCCGGGCGACTTGTCGTTCTCGAGGAACGTGCCGGTCGCGGCATCCAGGGTGTCGGCGAGCACCTGCGCGCGGGCGTTGCCGGTGAAGCCGGCGTAGTGCTCGAGCGAGGCGGCGAGGGCGAAGAACTCACCGAGCGAGTCCCAGCGCAGGTAGTTCTCCTCGAGGAGCTGCTGCACGTGCTTCGGCGCGGAGCCGCCCGCACCGGTCTCGAACAGTCCACCGCCGGCGAGCAGCGGCACGATCGAGAGCATCTTGGCGCTCGTGCCGACCTCGAGGATCGGGAACAGGTCGGTGAGGTAGTCGCGCAGGACGTTGCCGGTCACCGAGATGGTGTCGAGGCCGTGGCGGAGGCGCGCGAGCGTGTAGCGCGTGGCCTCGGCCGGCGGGAGGATCAGCAGCTCGAGGCCGTGCGTGTCGATCGTGGCGAGGGCCTGGTAGACCTTGGCGATGATCTGGGCGTCGTGCGCGCGGTTGACGTCGAGCCAGAACACGGCCGGGACGTTCGTGGCGCGGGCACGACGGACGGCGAGGGCCACCCAGTCGACGATCGCGACGTACTTCGTCTGCGTCGCGCGCCAGATGTCACCGGGCTGGACGTCGTGCTCGATGACGACATTGCCGTCGCCGTCGACGACCTCGACGCGGCCGGCGGCGGCGATCTCGAACGTCTTGTCGTGGCTGCCGTACTCCTCGGCGGCCTGGGCCATGAGGCCCACGTTCGGGACGGTGCCGATCGTGGCCGGGTTCAGTGGACCGTTGGCGATCACGTCGTCGATCACGGCCTGGTACACACCGGCGTACGAGGAGTCGGGGATCACGGCGAGCGTGTCGTCCTCTCCCCCGTCGGCGCCCCACAGCTTGCCGCCGTTGCGGATGAGCGCGGGCATCGAGGCATCCACGATCACGTCGGAGGGGACGTGCAGGTTCGTGATGCCCTTGTCGGAGTTCACGTACGACACGCGCGCGGCGGCGTCGACGGCCTTCTCGAACGCCGCGGCGATCTCGTCGCCGCCCTCGACCGAGCCGAGGCCCGACAGGATGCCGCCGAGGCCGTTGTTCGGGTTCAGACCCGCCGCGGCGATCTTGTCGCCGTACTGCGCGAACACGTCGGCGAAGTACGCCTTCACGACGTGGCCGAAGATGATCGGGTCGCTGACCTTCATCATGGTGGCCTTGAGGTGCACCGAGAAGAGCACGTCGTCCGCCTTGGCCTGGGCGACCGTCTCGGCGAGGAACGCGTCGAGGGCCGCGGCCGAGAGGAACGTGGCATCCACGATCTCGCGCGGGAGGACCTTCAGGTTGTCCTTCAGGACCGTGACCGTGCCGTCTTCGGCGGTGTGACGGATCGTGAGCACGTCGTCGTGGGCGGCGACCCAGGACTTCTCGTTGCTCTTGAAGTCGTCGTGGCCCATGGTCGCGACGCGGGTCTTCGAGCCTTCGACGAAGGGCTTGTTGCGGTGCGGGTGCTTCTTCGCGTAGTTCTTCACCGCGAGCGGGGCGCGGCGGTCGCTGTTGCCCTCGCGCAGCACCGGGTTGACTGCGGAGCCCTTGATGCGGTCGTAGCGCGCCCGCACGTCCTTGTCTTCGACGCTCGACGCGTCGTCGGGGTAGTCGGGGATGTCGTAGCCCTGGGCCTGCAGCTCGGCGATCGCGGCCTTGAGCTGCGGGATGGATGCCGAGATGTTCGGCAGCTTGATGATGTTGGCCTCGGGGAGCGTGGCGAGACCGCCCAGCTCGGCGAGGGCGTCGCCCACGTGCTGCTCGGGCGTGAGGCGCTGCGGGAAGGCGGCGAGGATGCGGCCGGCGAGCGAGATGTCGCGGGTCTCGACATCGACTCCCGCCTGCGTCGTGACGGCCTGCACGATGGGCAGGAAAGACGCCGTAGCAAGCGCCGGCGCCTCGTCGGTGTACGTGTAGATGATGGTGGAATCGGGCACGTCGAATCTCTCCGTAGAGGCGGCCAGGGTTGCGCTTCAGCCTATCGCACCGGCGCAAAGTCTCTTGATGTCGAGATAGTTCGCGCCCTCCCCTGCCCGATGAACGCGATCCGCGCCGGGAAACGGCGGCTCGTCGCGTTTCGCGCCGTGGATCGCGTTTATCGAGTGGATGCCAGAGCGATGGCATCCGGAATGTTGCGCGGATCAGCGGGGCGGATAGCCTGGGCGCATGGCCGACCTTCGTCTCGTCGAACTCTCCGCCTCCACCATCGTGGCGGTGAACAACCTGTCCCTGAAGCCCGGGCAGGAGCAGTTCCTCGCTCCGGTGAGCTACGGCATCGCCGCCACGGTGATGGATCCCCAGACCTCGTGGCAACGCGTCGTGCTGGACGGCGACGAGGTCGTCGGCTTCGTGAGCGCGAACTTCGACCCCGAAGCGCACGAGGAGCACTTCCGGTCGGTGCTGTGGCGGATCAACGTCGACGCCGACGACCAGGGGCGCGGCGTCGGCCGTTTCGCCCTGGGTCAGCTGCTCGAAGAGGCGCGGAGTCGCGGCATGGACCACGTCGACGTCATCTACGAACCCGGCGTCGGCGGCCCCGAGGCGTTCTTCCTCCGCGCGGGTTTCGAGCCGGTCGGCGAGACGGAGTACGGCGAGACCGTGGCGCGCGTGCGCGTCTGACCCGGCTGGGCAGCGCAGCGCGGCGGCGCGGCGCGGCGCGGCGCGGCGGTGCGGCGCGGCGCGAAACTCGCAGAATCCCGCGTTCCTCGCAGAATCCAGGCGGAATCCTGCGAAGAACGTGGGATCCTGCGAAGAACGTGGGATCCTGCGAACACCGTGGGGTCGCCATCGTTCCTCCACACCCGGGCGACTTCGCGCAGTTGTCCCCACCTCGCGTGTGAGCCCACACCGCGTGGAGTGACGGCCGGACACACTCGGGGCGTGGATCTTCGGGAATGGGTCATCGGCCGAGGCGGAATCGTCGCCCGTCGCGCCGCAGCGGATGCGGGGTACTCCGTGGACGCGGTGCGGAGAGCGGCGCGCGGTGGGGGCGTGGAGATCGTCCGCCGCCACTGGATCGTGGCGGGTACCCCACCGGAGCCCCTCGTCACGGCCGCGCGCGCGGGCGCGAGAGTCGCCTGCGTCTCCGCGGCCCGCGTGCGCGGATGGTGGATGCCGGGAGGTATCCCGCCGGCAGTCCACCTGCACCGCACCCCCGGGTCTGCGGCGACCGGGCTGCCACAGGGGTTCTCGGGCCGCGTGCACTGGACGAACCCGATCGCACCGACGGGAAGAGACAGCCTGCTCGAGTCGGTGGAGGATTCGCTCGCCCACATCGCGCTCTGCGTCGGTCGTGAGGACGCGCTCGTGATCTGGGAGGCCGCTGCACGGACCGAGCGGCTGGATCCTGCGGCGCTCCGCCGTGTGGCGTGGCCGGGGCCCGCCGCTCGCGAACTCGCCGAGGATGTCGGCGGACTCTCCGATTCGGGGCTGGAGACGTATTTCACGACGCGGATCCGCGGGATGGGTCTGCGCGTGCGCCAACAGGTCGTGATCGCGGGGCGGCCGGTCGACCACCTCATCGGAGAGCGGTTGGTGGTGCAGGTGGACGGGTGGGAATTTCACTCCTCCTCGGCGCAGCGCAGCGCCGACATCGCTCACGACGCCGAACTACGGCTGCGTGGCTACACCGTCTTCCGGTTCTCGTACGCGCACATCGTCCACGACTGGCCGAGCGTCGAGCGGACGATCGCGCGCGCCGTGGCGGCAGGGCTGCACCTGTAACGCCCGCGCCGCGACGAAACTCGCAGAATCCCACGAAGTTCGCAGAATCGGCGTCGAATCCTGCGAGTTCCGCGGGATTCTGCGAACTTCGCGCCGCGGCTCCCGCGAGCGCGCGCGGGGCGGGGTCAGCGGAGGTCGCGGCGGAGGAACGAGGTTGCGCCGGCGGTGAGGACGGCGACGATCCAGGCTGCGGCCAGGGCCACGGCTGCGGCCGGTTCCGGGCCGACGGCGGCGGTGATCCCGAGCGGGGCGAGGTCGAGGTCGGCGGCACGCAGGAGCGTCGGTAAAGGGAACCACGCCGCGACCGCGGGCCACGGTGCGGCGACCAGGAGCGCCGCGCTGAGGGACAGCGGGGCGACGAACAGCGACGGCAGGTGCGCCTGCACCAGCAGCCCCACGCTCAACCCCCACACGGCTGCGGCCGCGCCGACGATCGCCGCGGCGCCGACGTCCGCGGGTTCGAGACCGTGCAGGCCCAGGGTCGCCGCGACGGCCGCACGGCCGCCGAGCAGAGCCGCCATCCCGACGAGCGCACCGCCGAGCGCGGTGAAGGGGATCCGCGCGGCGAGGGCCCACCTCCGCGGCTGGAGGGTCGCGCGTTGGGCGACGACTCCCCCGCGTCGGTCGATCGTGTACCGGAACGAGCCGTAGATCGCCGCCATCACCGCGGCGTACACCGCAAGGACCGTCGACAGCGGCGCCGCGATCGCGGCCTTCGCCTCGTCGGGCGCAGCGGCCACGTCGCCCGGCATGCTGGCGCCGATCGAGGCGGACAGCACGAGCGCCGCGACGCAGACCCCCGCCAGGGGCAGATCGCCGATCGCTGCACGGGCCTGCGCGCGCAGAGCGCGCCCGAGCCCGAGCGGCAGTGCCGCGGAGCCGCTCATCGGAACCGCCGACGTCCGACGACCCACGCCGCGGCGGTCAGGACGAGCGTCCAGCCCAGCCCCACGGCGAGACCGGCCCACGTTTCGAGGAGAACCGGGTGGTCGCTCGGCGACGCGAGGGCCGCGAGCGTCAGCCCCGGCGAGAAGCGGGCGACCTCGGGCGCAGACCCCAGGAACGCCATCTCGAACGCGATCGGTCCCGCCAGGACGACGGCCGCCGCGGCGTAGTAGTTGCCGACGATCCATCCGACCGCGGCACCGAGGAGCGCGCCGAGCACGGCACCGGGCAGTGCCCCGAGGACGGTCCGCACCGCACCGAGGCTCGGGGCGAACGCCAGGCCGTTCACGCCCAGGACGATGGCAGCGACGCCGCACCACACCGCGGCGATCCCCGCCGTGAGGACCACCGCGACCCCGATCGCCGCGATCCCCTTGCCCAGGAACGCGCGCCGGAAGCCGATCTGCGCGAGCGTGCGGCCCATCGAGCCGTAGTAGAACTCGCGGGTCACCCCGAAGGAGCCGGCGAACGCAGCCACGACGAACGACCACGCGAGCGGTGCGAGGAGGAGTTGCGTCGCGGTGGTGGCATCCATCGACGTCATCCGTCCGAGGGTGTCGTCACTGGTGAGGACGATCACGGGGACGAACGCACCGAGCAGGAGGACCGCGAGCGTGTTCGCGCCGCTGCGCGCACGAAGGAGCTCGGAGCGGATCACGCCGATCACGCGTCGCGCCCCTCGACGAGGTCGAAGTAGCGTTCCTCGAGCGAGGCTCCGCCGTCGCCTGGGACGAGGTCGCTCAAGGCTCCGGAGTACAGCACCGACTGCTTCAGGATCACGACCTCGTCGACGGTGTTCTCGAGCTCGGCGAGCTGGTGGCTCGAGACGAGTACGGTGCCTCCGGCCTGCGCGAACGCGCGCAGATGGCGGCGGAGCCACCGGATGCCGTCGGGGTCGAGGCCGTTCGAGGGTTCGTCGAGCACGAGCGTCCGGGGCGATCCGATGAGCGCCGTGGCGAGGCCGAGCCGCTGCACCATGCCCGTCGAGAAAGTCTTCACGCGCCGACGGGCGTCGGCGGCGAGTCCCACTTCGTCGAGGACCTCGTCGACCCGGCGCCGCGGGGCGCCGACGGCGAGGCGCGCGATCTCGAGGTGTCGGCGCGCGGTGATGCCGACCTCGAAGCCGAAGCCGTCCATCTGCACGCCGATGTGCGCCGACGGCTGCGCGAGACGGGCGAAAGGCATCCCGTCGATGAGGGCCTCGCCGCGGGTCGGCGCTGAAAGCCCGACGATCGTCCGCAGCGTGGTGGACTTTCCGGCTCCGTTCGGGCCGAGGAGCCCCACGATGCTGCCGCGACGGACCACGAACGACACGTCGTCGACGGCGGTGCGGGAGCCGTAGGTCTTGGTGAGGTGGCGCACCTCGAGGGCGTGGTCGGTCATCGGGGATCTTTCGTGTCGGACGTCGGGGGGTCGAAGAAGGAGAGCAGGACGGACGCGGGGTCGACGACGTGCGTCGACCACGCCGCTTCGAGCAGCGAACGCGAACCGAGGTGGACGACGGCGCGGCCGGACGCGGGGAGCGCCGCGACGGGTGCGTCGACGGCGCCGATCGCCCGGGCCTCCACCCCGAGCCCACGAACATCGACCGGCGAGAACGCGGTGAGCGGCGCGGTGAGCGTCCGCGGGGGTGCGGGGCGGGCGACGCCCCGGGCGACGACGGCGTCGGCGAGGATGCCGCTCGTCGTCAGGTCGACCGGGAGGTCGGCGGCGAGGTCCGCGTCGTCCGTCGTGCCGACGGGGACGACCAGCTCGATGCGGTCGCCGGCGGACGTGAAGCCGAGTGTGCGGGTGTCGTCCACGGGGATCGCCGCGGCGGCGCCCACCACGGTCGCGACGACGGCAACGCCGATCAGCACGAACCGGACCCGCCCGCGTCCTCGCGACCAGCCGGCGACGACCCATCGGATGACACCGACCCCGACCGCGATCGCGACGGCCGTCGGGAGTGCGAGCACGATGAGCGCACCGACCGGTCCTGTTCCCGCGAGCGCGTGCACGGTCCGTTCGATCGCGGCCACGACGAGCACGATCGGCGCGAGGGCGCTCAGGATGCCGAAGGGGACGCTCCACCACCGGGCGAGCGCCCGCGGCCCGGGCGCGCCGCCGAACAGACCGCGACGCAGTGCGTCCGCGGCATCCGCCATCGTCCGTGCGCGCAGGTTCGGTTCGTCCAGCGCGCTCATCAGCGCGATGTAGCCGTC
>NZ_BADA01000089.1 GCF_000333395.1 Microbacterium sp. B19 | reverse complement strand
CGGAGCCGGTGAACGGGCCTCCGGGACGTGTGGCGCGCCTCGCGGGCGCGGCGTCGGGCGCTGCGCGCCGAGGTGCGGCGCTTCACCGTCCGCCAGCGCCGTCGGCGTCGGATCTGGATCGGCGTCGCGGTCGCCTTCGTCGTGATGGTGCTCGGCACCGCGGGCGCCGCGTACAGCCCGCTGTTCGCGGTGGAGCGCGTGGACGTCGTGGGGACGTCCCAGCTGGATGCCGCCGCGGTCGCGGACGCGCTGAAGGGCCAGGTCGGCACGCCTCTCGCGATGGTCGACGACAGTGCGGTGAAGGCTGCGCTCGTCCGGTTCCCGCTGGTGGAGTCGTACACGCTCGAGGCGCGGCCGCCCCACGACCTCATCGTGCGGATCGTCGAGCGCACCCCCGTCGGAGTCGTCCAGACGCCCGCGGGCTTCACCCTCGTGGATGCCGCCGGCGTCGTGCTGTCCACGACGCCCACCGCTCCGGCCGGGCAGCCGGTCCTCGACATCACCGGCGGGACGGAGTCGGATGCGTTCCGCGCGGCCGGCCGCGTCGTGCGCGCCCTGCCGGATGGCATCCGTTCGCAGGTGACGGCGGTCTCCGCGTCGACGCCGGACGACGTGACCCTCACGCTCGGGGGGACGGGGTCGAAGGTCGCGTGGGGGAGCGCCGACCGCTCGGCGGAGAAGGCGCGCGTCCTCGACCTGCTGATGCAGAAGAGCCCGCCCGATCGCACCAAGGAATACGACGTCACGTCGCCCGAGGCCGGCGTCATCCGCTGATCCGCGACGGGATAATCCGACACGCCGCGTGTCGGTCCGGCCGAGCCGGAACCGCCGCCTACCTTCGAGCTAAGGAATTGCATACCGGGCAATTCTTTAACCCTCAACATGAGGTTTAGAGTTTCAGGTTCGGGGATAACGGAGGCCGGCATGAGCCAGAACCAGAACTACCTCGCCGTCATCAAGGTCGTCGGTGTGGGCGGAGGCGGCGTCAACGCCGTCAACCGCATGATCGAGCTGGGCCTGCGCGGCGTGGAGTTCATCGCGATCAACACCGATGCACAGGCGCTGCTGATGAGCGACGCCGACGTCAAGCTCGACGTCGGACGCGAGCTCACGCGCGGCCTGGGTGCCGGTGCGGACCCCGAGGTGGGACGTCGCGCCGCCGAAGACCACGCGGAGGAGATCGAGGAGGCGCTGCGCGGCGCCGACATGGTCTTCGTCACCGCGGGTGAGGGTGGCGGAACCGGCACGGGTGGTGCGCCCGTCGTCGCGAAGATCGCCAAGTCGATCGGCGCCCTGACCATCGGTGTCGTCACGAAGCCGTTCTCGTTCGAGGGTCGTCGTCGTCAGAGCCAGGCCGAGGCCGGTGTCGGACGCCTGAAGGAGGAGGTCGACACGCTCATCGTGGTGCCGAACGACCGCCTGCTCGAGATCAGCGACCGCGGGATCTCGATGATCGAGGCCTTCGCGACGGCCGACCAGGTGCTCCTGGCCGGTGTGCAGGGCATCACCGACCTCATCACCACCCCGGGTCTCATCAACCTCGACTTCGCCGACGTCAAGTCGGTCATGCAGGGCGCGGGCTCCGCGCTCATGGGCATCGGTTCCGCGCGCGGCGCGGACCGTGCGATCAAGGCCGCGGAACTCGCCGTCGAGTCGCCGCTGCTCGAGGCCTCCATCGAAGGAGCGCACGGTGTCCTGCTCTCGATCCAGGGCGGATCGAACCTCGGCATCTTCGAGATCAACGACGCCGCCCAGCTGGTGAAGGAGGCCGCGCACCCCGAGGCCAACATCATCTTCGGAACCGTGATCGACGACACGCTCGGCGACGAGGTCCGTGTCACGGTCATCGCGGCCGGCTTCGACGGCGGCGAGCCGTCCCTGCGCATCGACCCCGTCGGTGCTCAGCGCCCGGTGGCCGTTCCCGCGGTGCCGGCGATCCCCGCCGACGACGTCGCGCGCGACCTCAGCGCCGCCGAGGAGCAGAAGGCCCACACGCCCGAGCGCACGCCCGAGCCGGCACCGGTGGCCGCTCGCGTCCCCGACACGTCCTACGACTCCGGCTTCGCCGACGACGACCTGGACGTGCCCGACTTCCTCAAGTGACGACGAACGATTGACGCAGCGGGTCCGGTCACACCGGGCCCGCTGCGTCGTCGAAGGAGGACCCATGGATGCCGCTCTCGCCGACCGTCTCGCCGACGTCGACGCGCGCATCGTCGACGCCGCCCGCTCCGCCGGGCGCGACCCCGCCGGGATCACCCGCATCGTGGTGACGAAGTTTCACCCGGTCTCGCTCATCACCGACCTGTATGCGCTCGGCGTCCGTGACGTGGGGGAGAACCGCCAGCAGGAGCTCACCGCCAAGCATCGCGAGGCGGGCGGTCTCGACGGCCTCCGCTGGCACTTCATCGGCCAGGCCCAGACGAACAAGGCCCGCGCCGTGCGGGCGGCATCCGACGCGGTCCATTCGGTGGATCGCGCCCGCATCGCGGATGCTCTGGATGCCGCGGACGACGGCTCCCGCCTGGACGTACTGCTCCAGGTGAACCTGACCGACGATCCCGGGCGCGGCGGCGTCGCGCCGACCGAGGTGGAGGCTCTCGCCGCCCACGTCGCCGCCCTCGAGAGCCTGCGCGTGCGCGGCGTCATGGCCGTCGCGCCGCTCGACGAGGACCCTGCCCGCGCCTTCGAGCGACTGCGGCACTGCGCCGACGCCGTGCGGCGTGTCGTTCCCGACGCGACGTGGATCTCGGCCGGAATGACGGGCGATTTCCCCGAGGCGATCGCGATGGGCGCGACACACCTACGGATCGGTTCGGCAATCACGGGTCCGCGACCCCCTCGCGACTAGCCTCGAAACAGACGAGCGAACGGAGGATGCGATGTCGAACCCGCTCAAGAAGACGATGGTGTACCTGGGCCTCGCCGACGAGGAGGAGACCTATGAGGAGACCGCCCCGCAGCCGGTCGCGCGCAAGCAGTCCGTGCAGCCCGCGTCGGTCGAGAAGGCCGCTCCGGTGACCCCGCTGCACCGCCCCGCCGTGGTGCGCCAGCCGGCCGCCGGCCCGGTCAGCGAGATCCTCACGGTGCACCCCAAGCAGTACCGCGACGCGCAGACGATCGCCGAGAACTTCCGCGAGGGGATCCCGGTCATCATCAACCTGTCGCAGATGAGCGACGCCGACGCGCGCCGCCTGATCGACTTCGCGAGCGGCCTGTCGCTCGGTCTGTACGGACGTATCGAGCGGGTCACGAGCAAGGTCTTCCTGCTCTCGCCCGAGAACATCGCCGTCTCCGGCGACGGTGCGATCGCGCAGGCCGACCCCGAGGGCGCGCCCTTCGCGTCCCAGTAAGCGATCGTGGCCGTCCTGAGCCTGGTCGGCTCCATCCTCAGCGCGCTGCTTTTCATCTACATCGTTCTGCTCCTGGCCCGGTTGGTCCTCGAGTACATCCCGATGTTCAACCGTGAGTGGCGTCCCCGTGGCGCCATGCTGGTGGTGGCCGAGATCGTCTACACGGTGACGGACCCACCCATCCGGCTCCTCCGGCGGGTGATTCCGCCCCTGCGCATCGGCGGCATCGCGATCGATTTCGCGTTCGCCATCACGATGTTCGCGTGCTTCCTGCTTCTCAGCGTCACGCGGTCGCTCGCCGCTCTGTGACTCCCGCATAGCCGTCGCCCTTCGACACCGAAGAAGGGCGGCGGCTATGCTGTTCCGAAGCGGTGTGCCCCGGTGCGACACCCCCCCCACGTTCCGATTCAGAGCTCTCGAAAGAGGAAACACCATGGCACTGACCCCCGATGATGTCGTCACCAAGCAGTTCCAGCATGTGCGTTTCAAGGAGGGCTTCGACCCCGACGAGGTCGACGACTTCCTCGACGAGATCGTCGTCGAGTGGCGCAAGACGATCGCCGAGAACGAGGAGCTGAAGGCCAAGCTCGCCGCGTTCGAGTCCGGTGAAGCCGCCCCCGCGGCTCCGGTCGCCGAGGCGCCGCAGGCCGAAGAGCCCGTCGTCTCTGAGGTGCCGGCTCCGGCTGCGGCCCCCGCCGCCGAGTCCGATGTGGCCCCCGCCGCGCAGAGCGCCGGCATCATCGAGCTGGCCCAGCGCCTGCACGATGAGCACGTCGCCGAGGGCAAGGCGCAGCGTGACCAGCTCATCTCCGAGGCTCAGGCGCAGGCGGCATCCATCGTCGCCGAGGCCGAGAAGCAGGGTCGCGAGGAGCGCTCGCGCCTCGAGAAGGAGCGCACCGTTCTCGAGGGGCGCATCACCGAGCTCCGCAACTTCGAGCGCGACTACCGTTCGCAGCTGCGTTCCTACATCGAGGGTCAGCTCCGCGACCTCGACACGGCCGGTTCGTCGTCGGGCTCGACGCCCGTTTCGGCGATCGGTCTGTAGGCCGACTCTTTGCGCAGTCGATCTCCTCTGCGTTCGGCGGCGGCCGGCGCCCTCGTTGCGATTCTCGCGGCGACGGTGCTGGCCGCCGACCAGTTGGCGAAGGCAGCGGCCATCGCCGGCCTTCCCCCGGAGCGGGTGGTGCCGATCCTCGGTGACTTCCTGCAGTTCTATCTCGTCCGCAACCCGGGGGCGGCGTTCTCGCTCGGTGAGGGCGTCACCTGGATCTTCACGATAGCGCTGGCGGTCGTGGCGGTCATCATCCTGTTCCTGGCCGTGACCCGGGTGCGTTCGCGCCTGTGGGCGGTCGTGCTCGGGCTGCTGCTGGGCGGCGTGCTCGGCAATCTCAGCGACCGTCTCCTGCGGGCGCCCGGCTTCCCGGTCGGTCATGTCGTGGACTTCATCTCGACGCCGTGGATGATGCCGGCGATCTACAACGTCGCCGACATGTTCATCGTGACGATGATGATCTCGGTCGCCCTCCTCGTGCTCCTGGGCCTCCGGCTCGACGGCACGCGAGAGAAGCGCGGTTCCCGCGACGCCGAGGTCGCCTCCGACGAGCCGGTCGAGACGCCCGGCGAACAGGGCACCCGCTGACATGGATTCGCGGAGTCTGCCCGTTCCCGACGGGCTCGAGGGAGCGCGCGTCGATCAGGCCCTCGCCAAGATGCTCGGCTTCTCGCGCACCTTCGCGGCGGAGGTGGCCGACGCCGGGGGAGTGACCGTCGACGGCCGCACCGTCGGACGCTCCGACCGCCTGCACGCGGGAACGTGGCTCAGCGTCGAGTGGGAGCCGAAGCGCGACCCCGAGGTGATCCCGGTCGAGGTTCCCGACCTCGGGATCGTCTGGGACGACGACGACATCGTCGTGGTCGACAAGCCCGCCGGTGTCGCGGCGCACCCCTCCGTCGGATGGGAGGGGCCGACCGTGCTCGGCGCCCTCGCGGCCGCCGGGTTCCGTATCGCCACGAGCGGCGCTGCGGAGCGCCGCGGGATCGTGCACCGGCTCGACGTCGGCACGAGCGGCCTCATGGTCGTCGCGAAGACCGAGCGCGCGTACACGCTGCTGAAGGCGGCGTTCAAGGACCGGACGGTCGACAAGATCTACCACGCCGTGGTCCAGGGGCACCCCGATCCGCTCACGGGCACCATCGACGCCCCGATCGGGCGGCATCCCCACCACTCGTGGAAGTTCGCCGTCACCCCGGACGGCAAGGACTCCGTCACGCACTACGAGACGCTCGAGGCGTTCCCGCGGGCGTCGCTGCTGGAGATCCACCTCGAGACCGGCCGCACGCACCAGATCCGCGTGCACATGGCGGCGCACCGGCACCCGTGCGCGGGCGACCCGCTGTACGGCGCCGACCCCACGCTGTCGGCGCGGCTCGGCCTCACGCGGCAGTGGCTGCATGCGCACCGGCTGGCTTTCACACACCCCGCCACGGGGGAGTGGGCGAGCTTCGAGTCGCCCTATCCGGCTGACCTGCAGCACGCGCTCGACGTCCTGCGCGACGGCGCCTGACGCGGGTCAGCGCCCGCCCTCGAATCTCGCCGGTCCGGGCGTGAGCGCCGCGGACACGCGCGCCGACATCTCGGCATCCAGGATCCCGTCGATCCCGGAGATCGGATGCCACCCGACCTCGGTCATCTCGCCGTCGACCGGCTCGGGCTCGCCGTCGATCCACGTGCACGCGAACGTCAGGTCGAGGTAGTCGCTCTGGTCGCCGTTGGCGTAGGTGACGCGGGGGATCTGGTGCACCCACGCGAGGCGGTCGACGCGGATGCGGACACCGGCCTCCTCCTCGGCCTCGCGCGCCGCGGCGTCGGCCGGTTCCTCGCCCGGGTCGACGATGCCCGTGATGGGGGTGAGCCGGCCGGTGTCGCTGCGGCGACCCAGCAGCACGTCGTCGCCGCGCACGATCACCGCGGTCACGCCGACGAGGGGGAGCGGGCTCGTGCCGATGTGACGGCGGAGCTCCAGGACGAAGTCGGGTGTGGGCACGCGCCCACGTTAACCCAGGCCGATGTCGGAGGGGGAACGTACACTCGACGGGTGGCAGCAGACTCCTTCGTTCACCTTCACGTGCACAGCGAGTACTCCATGCTCGACGGCGCCGCGCGCATCGGTCCCATGGTGCAGGAGGCGGTCAAACTGGGCATGCCGGCGATCGCCGTGACCGACCACGGCAACACGTTCGCGGCCTACGAGTTCTACAAGACGGCGAAGGATGCCGGCATCAAGCCGATCATCGGCATCGAGGCCTACGTCACCCCCGGCACCCACCGCTCCGACAAGTCCCGCGTCCGCTGGGGAACCCCCGAGCAGCAGAGCGACGACGTGTCGGGTTCCGGCGCGTACACGCACATGACCCTGCTGTCCGAGACCACCGAGGGCATGCACAACCTGTTCCGGCTCTCGTCGCGGTCGAGCATGGAGGGCTACTACTTCAAGCCCCGCATGGACCGCGAGCTGCTGCAGACCTACAGCAAGGGCCTCATCGCGACGACCGGGTGCCCCTCGGGCGAGGTCCAGACGCGCCTCCGCCTCGGCCAGTACGACGCGGCCAAGGCCGCCGCGGCCGAGTTCCAGGACATCTTCGGCAAAGACAACTACTTCGCCGAGATCATGGATCACGGTCTGTCGATCGAGCGCCGGATCATGTCCGATCTGCTCCGGATCGCGAAAGAACTCGACATTCCGCTGGTCGGCACCAATGACCTCCACTACACGCACCAGCACGACGCGACGAGCCACGCGGCTCTGCTCTGCGTGCAGTCCGGCTCGACGCTCGACGACCCCAAGCGCTTCAAGTTCGACGGCGACGGCTACTACGTCAAGTCCGCCGCCGAGATGCGCCAGGTCTTCCGCGACAACCCCGAGGCCTGCGACAACACGCTCCTCATCGCCGAGCGCTGCGAGGTCGAGTTCAACACCTCGGCCAACTACATGCCGCGCTTCCCGGTCCCCGAGGGCGAGACCGAGGGCAGCTGGATGATCAAAGAGGTCGAGAACGGCCTCCACGACCGCTACCCGGGCGGCATCCCGGATGCCGTGCGCAAGCAGGCAGAGTACGAGACCGACGTCATCCTGCAGATGGGGTTCCCCGGCTACTTCCTCGTCGTCGCCGACTTCATCAACTGGGCCAAGAACAACGGCATCCGGGTCGGTCCCGGGCGTGGTTCGGGTGCCGGCTCGATGGTCGCGTACGCGATGAAGATCACCGACCTCGACCCGCTGCAGCACGGCCTGATCTTCGAGCGCTTCCTGAACCCGGACCGCGTCTCCATGCCCGACTTCGACGTCGACTTCGACGACCGTCGTCGTGGCGAGGTCATCCAGTACGTGACCGAGAAGTACGGCGACGAGCGCGTCGCGCAGATCGTCACGTACGGCACGATCAAGGCGAAGCAGGCGCTCAAGGACGCCGGTCGCGTGCTGGGCTTCCCCTTCAGCATGGGCGACAAGCTCACCAAGGCCATGCCTCCCGCGGTGATGGGCAAGGACATGCCGCTCGACGGAATGTTCAACCCCGAGCACCCTAGGTACAAAGAGGCGAGCGAGTTCCGCACCCTCATCGAGACCGACCCCGAGGCCAAGACCGTGTTCGACACGGCCCTCGGGCTCGAGAACCTCAAGCGCCAGTGGGGTGTGCACGCCGCCGGCGTCATCATGTCCAGCGAGCCGCTGATCGACATCATCCCGATCATGCGCCGCGAGCAGGACGGTCAGATCGTCACGCAGTTCGACTACCCCGCGTGCGAGTCGCTCGGCCTGATCAAGATGGACTTCCTGGGGTTGCGCAACCTCACGATCATCAACGACGCGCTCGACAACATCGAGGCCAACCGCGGGCACCCGCTGGTGCTCGAGGACCTCGCGCTCGACGACGCGGAATCCTACGAACTGCTCGCCCGCGGCGACACGCTCGGCGTGTTCCAGCTCGATGGCGGGCCGATGCGGTCGCTGCTGCGCCTCATGCGTCCCGACAACTTCGAGGACATCTCGGCGGTGCTCGCGCTCTACCGCCCGGGCCCGATGGGCGTGAACTCGCACATCAACTACGCGCTGCGCAAGAACAAGCAGCAGGAGATCGAGCCGATCCACCCCGAGCTCGAGGAGCCGCTCGCCGACATCCTCGACACGACCTACGGCTTGATCGTCTATCAGGAGCAGGTCATGGCCGTTGCGCAGCGCGTGGCCGGCTACACGCTCGGTCAGGCCGACCTGCTCCGGCGCGCGATGGGCAAGAAGAAGAAGTCCGAGCTCGACAAGCAGAAGGAGATCTTCTTCGGCGGAATGACCGAGCGCGGCTTCGGCGACGAGGCGCAGCAGACGCTCTGGAAGGTCCTCGAGTCGTTCGCCGACTACGCCTTCAACAAGGCGCACACCGCCGCGTACGGACTCGTGTCGTACTGGACGGCGTACCTCAAGGCGCACTATCCCGCCGAGTACATGGCCGCGCTCCTCACCAGCGTCGGCGACTCGAAGGACAAGATGGCGGTGTACCTCAACGAGTGCCGCCGCATGGGGATCCGTGTCCTCCCGCCCGACGTCAACGAGTCGATCCGCTTCTTCGCGGCCGTCGGTGAAGACATCCGTTTCGGTCTCGGTGCGGTCCGCAACGTCGGCGCCAACGTCGTCGACGGGATCGTCGCGGCGCGGCAGGATGCCAAGTACACGTCGTTCCACGACTTCCTGGCCAAGGTGCCGCTGCACGTGGCGAACAAGCGCACGGTCGAATCGCTCATCAAGGCCGGGGCCTTCGACTCGCTGGGTTCCACGCGTCGCGCACTGATCGAGATCCACGAGGATGCCTGCGAGGGCGCCGTGCTCGACAAGCGCCGCGAGGCCAATGGCGAGGTCGGCTTCGACTTCGACTCGCTGTGGGACGAGCCGCAGCAGGTCGAGAAGGTGCCCGAGCGGCCCGAGTGGACGAAGAAGGACAAGCTCGCGTTCGAGCGCGAGATGCTCGGGCTCTACGTCTCCGATCACCCGCTCGCGGGGCTCGAGGTCCCCCTCGCGAAGCACGCGTCCACGTCGATCCACGACCTGCTCGCCTCGGACGACGTGCAGGACGGCGACCAGGTCACCGTCGCGGGTCTCCTCACCAGCGTGCAGCACCGGGTGGCGAAGCAGAGCGGCAACCCGTACGGCATGGTCACCGTGGAGGACTTCAACGGCGAGGTGACCGTGATGTTCATGGGGAAGACCTACGCGGAGTTCGCCCCGGTGCTGCAGGCCGACTCGATCCTCGTGGTCCGCGGGCGTGTGTCCCGCCGCGACGACGGCCTCAACCTGCACGCGCAGTCGGCCTTCACCCCCGACCTCGAGGGCTTCGACGCCCTGAGCGGTCTCACGCTCGTCGTCCCCGAACAGCGCGCGAACGAGACGCTCGTGAGCGAACTCGCCCAGATGCTGCGGCGGCATGCCGGTGACACGGAGGTGACTCTCAAGTTGCACAAAGGTGGGACCGCCAAGGTCTTCGAGGTGCCGATGCCGGTGCGTGTGACGGCTGATCTGTTCGGAGAACTCAAGGGACTCCTCGGTCCCAATTGCCTGGGCTGATGCGTGGCGCGCGTTGTCAACCCGGGGTGCTCTCCGGCGCGACGACGTCAGTCTCACAATGACGACGGGTGCCGAGGCGCCCGAACGAAAGGACCATCGTGACCGATCGCTACGACGACTCGCCCGTGGAGAACACGGGCTCGCCGGCGGAGGACTCCGCCCGCTGGACCGAAGCCGCGGCTCCCGAGGCCGCGGCGGCGGAGCCGCGCGCTTCGCGCTCCGCCGCCGACACCGGTGACATCGACGACGTCTTCGCCCCGACGCCGAGCATCGACGCGCGGGCGCACGTCAACGCGCGCCGCTCGACGCACACCGAGCTGCCGGATGCCGACGCCCACGCCGACGCGCAGACCCACGCTCCCGCGCCGCGCGACGGTGACGCCCCGCAGTACGGCGTCGGGCCGTTCTCGGTGCGCGAGTTGTCTCTGCTCGGGATCTGGGCCGTACTCTTCATCGTCTCGTTCTTCCCGCTCAACAACCTCCCCTCGAACGTCCGCGTCCTCGGGGGCGGCTCCAACGTCTGGCTCTCCAACCTGTGGTGGATCCCCACGGTGGCTCTCCCCACGATCGCGGTCGGTCTCCTCGCTCTG
>NZ_BADA01000090.1 GCF_000333395.1 Microbacterium sp. B19 | reverse complement strand
GCCGCCCGCATCGTGCCGTACCTCGCTGCAGCCGGGTACGTGGCCGAGGAGCCGTCGGCGGAACACCGCGCGATCATCGCCGCCGCCGCACCCCTCGTGCAGGAGCGCGTGCAGCTGCTCGGCGAGGTGCCCGGAATGCTGGGCTTCCTCTTCGTCGACGAGGTGTCGTACGCGGAGGACGCCCTGAAGGGCCTGCCCGCGAACGCCGCCGAGGTGCTCGTCGCGTCGGTGGGCGCGCTCGAGCTCGTGCCCGAGGCGGAGTTCACCCCCGCCGCGGTGCAGGAAGCTCTCTCGGCCGCTCTCGTCGACGAACTCGGCCTCAAGCCGCGGGTGGCCTACGGTCCGCCGCGTGTGGCCCTGACCGGCCGTCGCGTGTCGCCGCCGCTGTTCGAGTCGATGGAGCTGCTCGGCAAGGCCGCGACCCTCCGCCGCCTCGACGCCCTGGTGCAGCACCTGGGCTGACGCGGCCCCGGGCGCCGTCCTCGGCGCCCGGGGCGTGCGCCGTCCTCGGCGCTCGTGCCTCTGCCGTTCGTCTCAGGCGGGCGCGCCCGACGTTGTCCCGCGCTCTGCCGGCATCCGGGCTGCGCGTTCCTGATTCAGTGTCCAAGACACGCGGATGCCATGCGCTGGCGTCCGCGTGTTCTGGACACCGAACCTTCGCGCCTGCTTCCGCGACGCCTCCGGGAGCTGCACGACACGGCCGATCGTGCCAGGCGCGCGAGGGGAGCACGGCACGGCGCAACCCCGGTGCCCGGACTCAGGCCGCACGCCGATCCGCTGCGCTTGGTGCGTTGCCACCCCCCAACTTCAGTGTCCAAAACACGCGGATGCCACGCGCCGGCATGCGCGTGTTGTGGACACCGAAGCATGCGGAGAGGGGCATACGAGCCGTCGCGACGCGCGCGGGCGGGCGCCGGTTTGGTGCTCGGCCCGGTGTCACGTAAGCTTGATCCTCGGCACGAACTTCGGTTCAGCGCCTTGGGGTATGGTGTAATTGGCAACACGGCGGTTTCTGGTTCCGTTGTTCTTGGTTCGAGTCCAGGTACCCCAGCAAAACGAAAGCCCCGGTCAGACGCTCTTCAGCGCTCAGCCGGGGTTCTGTGTTTCCGAGCGAGGAACTCGCGGAAATGCGCTTCGCATCGCTGTCCCCGCGGCCGGCATTGCACGTCACGCTGGGAGTGATCGAGCCCGTATCCCCCCGTTTCGGGGCCTTCCTGTGCACGTCCGTGGCCAGCGGGAAACGCTGACGCTCGCGGAAAGTGGTCCGCTTCTGCTTTACTGCCGGGAATCATGCGGCCCGGGGGGAGTCGTCGCGTGATCGAGGACCGGATCCCCCGCTCGCCAAGGGAGCCGCCCGATGTCCGCACGTCCGCGCCGTCGCCACTTCGCTGCTGTGTCGATCCTTGCGCTCCTCCTCGGCGGTGCGATCGCGTCGCCGGCGATCGCGCAAACGCGGGACGACACGGTCGTGGCTGTCGGAGAAGACTGGACCGTCGAGCGTGCACCCGCGGGATTCGTGGTGATCCTCCACCTGGCACAGTCCCTGCCGGTGGTCAGCGATGCTCCGACGATCGTGGTCGACGGCGCTCCCATCGGGATCGCTCGCACCTCAGACCGCGGGCGCACCCTGACCGTCACGACGTCGGACGACCGAGTCGCCGCCGCGCGAGAGGTGGTGAAGGGCTGGGCTTCGGGATCCGGCCCCAAGGCGGGGGAGGACGGTTCGGGTCGGCAGGGCGAACGGCGCGCACCGACGGACCGCCCGGAACCGAAGAAGGGCGGTGCGCCCACCATCCCGGTCGCCGACCCCTCGCAGACAGGACCGTACGCGGTGCGTGAGGCGGAATACGACTTCGGCGACCGTTCCCTCGCGCTGGCGGGCTCCTCCGACATGCGCGGCGAGGTCGCCGGCAAGATCTATCTGACGACCGCCTCCGGTGCGCGCCCCGTGATTCTGCTCGAGCACGGCCGCCACGTCACATGCGGAGATGCAGCGACGGGGGACGCGGACCTCGCGTGGCCGTGCGCCGAGGACCAGATGGTGATCCGGTCCTACCTGGGATACGACAAGACAGCGCGCTCTCTGGCATCCAATGGGTACAACGTGATCTCGGTCTCCGCGAACGCCATCAACGCCACGGATGCCGAATTCACCCTGGATCAGGGCGCCCAGGCCCGTGGACGTCTCGTGCTCGACACCCTGCGGATGCTCGACCGGCTGAACCGGGGCGAGTCAGTGGCGTTCGAGGACCGGCCGGACGGGTCGAGCACGCCCGTCACTCGGACATTCGACGACGCGCTGACGCGCGCGACCGACCGGTCGGACGCGCCCGCGACACCATCGGGTCTGACGGCGGGCGATCTGGCGGGGCATTTCGACCTGGGGCGGGTCGGACTGATGGGCCATTCCCGAGGTGGGGAGGGCGTCGTCACCGCCGCACAGCTGAACGCCGCGGAACCCGATCCGTTCGGCATCCGGGCTGTCCTTCCCCTCGCTCCGACCGACTTCGCCCGACGCACTCTGCCCGACGTCACGACGATGGCGGTTCTGCCGTACTGCGACGGCGACGTGGCCGATCAGCAGGGGCAGAAGTACGTCGACGATTCCCGACGCGCGTTCGGGGATGACGTGCTCCGGTCCGCCGTGTGGGTCATGGGTGCCAACCACAACTTCTTCAACTCGGTGTGGACACCGGGAACGTATCCGGCGGGCGGCACGGACGATTGGGATCCGGAGGACACGTCGTCGGCCTGCGCGACGAGCGATCCGACCCGTCTCACTCCGGCCGAG
>NZ_BADA01000091.1 GCF_000333395.1 Microbacterium sp. B19 | reverse complement strand
CTGCAACTGCCTGGCTACCGGGCTGCACAAAGTTGACCGTATTGCCTGCACCGATATTGAAGCTGTTCCAGTTCAATCCCAGTACTTGCGAAGACTGCTGAATCGTCATCGTCTGACCACTGGTCGAGACCGAGCCCATGCCATGGGTGAGCGCGGCACCCGTCGGCAACGGGGAAGCCGCCCAGCTTGGTAATACTGTGGTCAAAGAGAAGGCTGCCATCATCGCCGTCGACAGGCGACGCAGGAGTGGGGTCTGATCCACACTCCTCACACTGCCGACCACTCCACCATTTCCCTTGCCATGACTGTTAGTGGTCTCCGCAACGGCGACCATCATGCCCAGGTGCTTGGAAAATACGAGACGATAAATTTTATTCATTCTGTTTTCTCTTCAGTTCAACCAATTTATTTCTTACTTAGACAGGTGCTTATTCGTGCATGAACTACACCGCCATTTGACGTCCTCGCTGACTCAGCGATAACTTTTTCGTGATCTTGGGATCTCTTTTGAAGGGGCTTCAGAACACCGTTCTGTCCAGTAGCACATTGGCTCGATTAGGTCTGTAACATTGACCACATCGGCGTCGATGACTCCGTCGGCGCTAGCAAATCGAAAAAGAATTATTGCCACGCTGCCCCCCACGATTGATCGCATTTATTTGTCGTCTGCCTCGGCAAAATGGATGATCCAGCGCCCGCGAGGCGCATAGAAAATCCATACAAATGTAACTTGCGAGAGATATAGGTACGTACTGGAGCGAACCCACAGTTCTGAACACCCTTTTCCAGCTTGCTGTGCCGCCCGGCACCATCGCCAGCGCCTAACGATGTCCATAGAGCGAGAGCGCACGGTCAATTGCACGCTTTTTTTCTGGACACCTTTTGTCTCTAGAAATTTTACATGCAAATACAGTCTTTGTCTTACAAATAATCCTCTTCAAAAGAAGTCAGCTGCAAAAGAGGAAAGGAAACAACATTCTTTCTGCCATAAAGAGTCCCCCC
>NZ_BADA01000092.1 GCF_000333395.1 Microbacterium sp. B19 | reverse complement strand
CGCTACCCCGGCGAGGTCCCCCTTCCGGCGTGGGCTCCCGAGGGCTTCCCCGCCTGGGTGATGTGGCAGCACTGGCTCAACGCCTTCTTCATGGTCCTCGTCATCAAGACGGGCTGGACCATTCGCCGGACGTCTCGCCCGATGGCATCCTGGCAGTCGCGTCGCGGCGGACGGAAGATCCCCATCGAACAGTTCATCCACGTCTTCCTCGACATGTTCTGGCTCGCCAACGGCATCGTGTTCGTGGTGCTGTTGTTCAGCACGGGGCAGTGGATCCGCGTCGTTCCGTTCTCGTGGGACTTCTTTCCCAACGCGGTGTCCTCGGCGCTGCAGTACGTGTCCTTGTCGTGGCCGACCGAGGACGGCTGGGTCAACTACAACGCGCTCCAGGTGCTGGCCTACTTCACGACGATCTTCCTCGCTGCCCCGCTCGCGGCGATCACGGGTCTGCGGATGTCGGCCCTGTGGCCGGCTCGCGCCGAGCGTCTCAGCCGGATCTTCCCCGTCGAGGTGGCACGAAAGGTCCACTTCCCCGTGATGCTCTACTTCGTCCTCTTCGTCCTCGTCCACGTCTTCCTCGTGTTCGCCACCGGTGCGCTGCGCAACCTGAATCACATGTACTGGGGCACGCAGGACGACGGCAGCTGGGCCGGCTTCACGGTGTTCGCGGTAGGAATGGTCGCCATCGTCGGCGCCGCTGTGGCGTTGCGTCCGGTCGTCACCACGCAGGTGGCAGCCCTGTTCGGTCGCGTCGGACGCTGACCCCGGCGGGTCGTCGCGGCGGACGCTCGCACGCGCGTCGGTCCCGAGGGCCCACGAAGACACCCCGCCGCCCCGCCCCGCCGGGCGGCGAGGGCGAGGCGCGGGGCCGACTCGGGCGTCAGCCGATCCGCATCGCGGCGCGGCTTGCGGCATCCGCCCGCACCACGCGCCGACCGGCGTTCTCGAGTCGGAGCGCGTCGACGACGGCGGCCCGCGTGGCATCCACATCGTTCGGGACGATCGCATCGCCGAAGCCCGTCGCCACCACGTCCTCCGCGCGCAGGCGGAAGGCGGTCGCCAATTCCGGTGCACGCGCCGCGTCCCGGTAGAGCACGGCCGCGCCGGGTTCGGGGCCGATGACCGAGAAGACCGATCCCTCGCTCAACAGCAGGGTGTCGGTCCAGGCGAGCCCCATCGCCCCGCCGCTCCCGCCCTCGCCCACGCACAGTCCGACGCTGGGGGTCGACAGGTCGCTCAGGGCCACGAGGGTGTGGGAGATCTCGCGCGCGAGCCCCTCCGTCTCCGAGGCGGGGGAGGGGTCGGCGCCGGGAGTGTCGATCACGGTCAGCACCGGGAGTCCGACGCGATCGGCCAGCCGGATGGTTCTCTGCGCGAGCCGGAAGTCCGCGGGCACCGGGCCGGCGTTTCGTCGTCCGGTCTTGTCGCGCTGCATCGCGACCACGGCCGTCTCGATGCCGCCGATGCGCGCGATCCCCGCGCGGAAGCAACGGCCCGCTCCACGCAGCTCCATCCATTCGTCCGCGAGCCAGCTCACCCAATCCATGCCGCTGGGGTGCTCCGGCGTGCGGACCGCCAGGACTGCCTCCCAGGGCGTGGCGGACGGGCGCGGCGCGGCCGGGCGGGCCAGCCGCAGCGGTTCGGGTGCGTGACGGACGCCGATCGCGCACTCGAGCCACTCCTGCTGCTGCTCCTCGGGAACGAGGGCGTCCACGTTGCCGTCGTGGTAGGCGGCCTCGGCGTTGTGCGACGTGGCATCCGGACGCTCTCCCGTGACGACCTCCACGACGCGCGGCCCGCCGAAGCCGATCACGGCTCCCGGCGCGACGGCGCGCATGTCCACGGCGTTCCCCCACGAGGCGAAGACGCCGCCCGTGCTCGGGCTGCGGAAGGCGGCGGCGGAGCGGAGACCGGCCCGTCGATGCACCGCCACCGCTTCCGTGGTCCGTCCCATCTGCATCAGCGCCAGGACGCCCTCCTGCAGGCGTGCTCCGCCGGAGCTGATGATGGCCGCGACCGGGAGGCGGAGGTCCGCCGCGCGCAGGAATGCCGCTGCGGTGGATTCGCCCGCGACCACGCCCATGGTTCCGCCCATCCGATGAAAGTCGCACTCGATGAGGACGTAGTCGCCCAGCGGAGCGTGGACGATTCCGGTGCGGATGGACTCATCGGAGGTGGCCGGTGGGAGGTAGCCGGGGAAGCCGAGAGGATCGGTCGATCGCCAGGCGCCGTCGAACGGGAGGTCGACCCGCGGCTCCGCGATCCTGATGGTCTGATCGGTCATCGTTCGGTTCCTCCGTCGCTCATTTCAGCGTCTCGACAAAACTTTCCAACTGCCGCACGGTGCGGCATTCCACCGCGGCGGTGACGAGCGGTGCGTACTCCGACATCGCGGAATCCCCGTCGCTCCACAGCGCCCGTCGCTCGGGATTGAGCCAGTAGACGCGGGAGGCGACGCGGCAGATCTCCTCGACCGCGTCCAGCCTCGGGTCGCGGTAGTTGGTCCGCGCGTCCCCGAGGATGAGGACGGTCGTCCGGAAGTCGATGGCATCCAGGTGGCGTCCCGAGAAGGTGGCGAGGACGTTGCCGTAGTCGGAGTGCCCGTCTCCCCAGACGCCCAGGCCGCGGGTGTTGATCAACCGCGTCGTCTCGGTGATGGAACCCGAGCGGCCGATGAGCGAGGTCACTTCGTCCACGCCGTCGACGAAGACGAACGAGCGCACGGAGGAGAATCGGCTCTTGAGGGCGAAGGCCAGTTGCAGGGCGAAACCCGCGAACGCCGCGACCGAGCCGGACACGTCCGCCAGAACCACCAGGCGCGGTCGCAGGGGGTCCGGGGGGAGATGACGCAACGACACCGGGGATCCGCCCGTCGACATCGACGCGCGGATGGTGGCTCGCACGTCGAGACGAGACCGCGCCGATGCGGGTGACTGTTCGGCCAGCACCCGCGAGAGTCGACGCCCCAGAGGCTCCACGACCTCGTTCATTCTCGCGATCGTCGCTGTCGATGCGGTGAGGAAGTCGGCATCCGTCGGGAGCGGCGCGCGGAGGACGGCGGCGACGGCGTCCGCTCCGCGATCGGCCACGAGGCGACGTCGCACCTCGCTCTCCACCGTGCGTTCGAACTCCGCGACCGCACGGTCCGCGCGGGCATCGCGCAACCGATCCGCGACGCCCGCCATGCCGCCGTGCAGGACTCCGTCGCGCGGAGCCGTGAGAGTGGCGCGGATCTCCTCGACGTGGAGTTCGCGCAGCGTCCGGAAGATGTAATAGGTACCGGCCACCGCACGACCGGGCTCCATCTTCGCGAACCGCCGCACCGCCTCTGCGGCGATCTCGCGGAGGAAGCTCCGATTGCCATGACGCAGGGCGGTCGACGTCGCCGCGCGGAGCGCGTCGTCGCTCAGAGCGCTCAGGCCCGCGCCGTCGACGGGCGTCCCGGTGAAGTACAGGTCGAAGAGAGCGTCGAACGTGTCCCGGTACTCCGCTCCCTTGGCCAGGCAGGAGGCGAGGGCGCTGCGGACGGTCTCGCGCTGCGTCAGATCGATCGCGTCGAGCGCCTCGGCGGCCAGGATGAGGTCGCTGGTGACGATGGGGACGTTGACGCGACGGAGTTCGGCGGCGAGCGCCCGCACCGCATCGATCATGTCCGCACGCCGAGGGTCTCTCGCGCCAGATCGATGTCGGACGCGTACTTGAGCAGGACGTTCGCGTGCGCGATGAGCAGGTCCTCGTCGATGTCCGTGGCCCCGAGGAGGAGGAGTGTGCGAGCCCAGTCGATGCTCTCGGAGATGCTCGGTCGCTTCTTGAGGTCGAGTCCGCGCAGCATTGCCACCGTCTCGGCGATCTTCATCGACAGGCGCTCGTCGATCCCGGGCACCCTCGAGCGGATGATCTCGCTCTCGCGCTCGGCATCCGGGTACGAGATGTGCAGGTACAGGCAGCGGCGCTTGAGAGCGTCGGACAGGCGTCGGTTGTCGTTGGACGTGAGGAAGACGAGCGGGGCCCGCGCCGCACGCATGGTGCCGAGTTCGGGGATCGTGACCTGGAAGTCGGCGAGGAACTCCAGCAGCAGTGCTTCCGTCTCCATGTCGAGTTGGTCGACCTCGTCGATGAGGAGAACGACGCGGTCCTCGGCTCTGACCGCCTCCAGCAGCGGGCGGGAGAGGAGGAAGTCCTCCGAGAAGACCCCGTCGAGGCTCGCGTCGGGTCCCGTCCCCGCGGCCTGGAGCGCGAGGAGCTGCTTGCGGTAGTCCCATTCGTACAGCGCCCGAGCCTCGTCGATCCCGTGATAGCACTGCAGGCGGATCAGGCGTGCGCCTGTCGTGCGTGCGATGGATGCCGCGAGGTCGGTCTTCCCGGTCCCGGCCGGCCCCTCAAGGAGAAGGGGCTTCTCCAGCGCGGAGGCGAGGAACACCGTCGTCGAGATGTCGGCGTCGGGGAGGTACCCGGTGGCGCGCAGTCCGGTCGCCACGTCGTCCGGGGACGTGAATCCGTGGGGGAGATCTGCGTCGATCATCACTGCTCCATCGCTCGGCCACTACCGTGTGAGATTGCTTACCGTAAGGCATACCATAAATACCTGCCGACGGCTGCGCTCACGACAGGAATTCCCGCGCGGCACGCATGGCCGCCGGGCTCGAGGGGGTGCGCCAGTGGTCGACGTCCGGGAGGAGTCGCAGCTGGGTGTTCGTCATCGACGTGGCGGCCATGGTCGCCGGCCCGAGGTCGTCCTTTTCGCCCAGGACGATGAGGACGTCGGCCGTGATCGCGCGCAGTCGACTCGGGGGTGGAGGTCCGGGGAAGTGCCGCAGGAACGCCTCGATGCGCGAGAGGTCGTTGCCCGAGGTCTGCGCCGCCCGGCGCAATTGTGCGAGGTCTGCGTCGTCGCGGGCGGGGTCGGCGAGGCGATCGGCCAATCGGGCGTTCTCGCCGGGCCGGGGCCACGCGCGGTCGCCGAACCCCAGGAGCACGATCCTCTCGAACCGGTCGGGCTCCTGCGCGGCGAGGTGGAGAGTGAGCGCCGCGCCGAGGGAGAATCCGATCGCCGTGTCGGCTCCGGACGCCTCGTTCAGAGCAGCGGAACTCACCAGCTCGATGTCGGCGGTGGGGGGGAGCGGCGAGTCCACGTGGCCGGGAAGCCCGAAGGGGATGGGCAGGATGTCGACCTCGGCGAGGAGGTCGGGCCATCCGTGCTGGACCCAGCCGTGGTCCCACGAGGACGCGAAGCCGTGCGTCATGAGGGCGCGGCGCGGCGAGGGCATGACGCGCCTCACACCTCTTCGGCGAACTCGAGGGACGGGGCCTCGCCCGGCTCGAACGACATGGCGGGACTCTGGGTGAGTCCCGGAGCGAGGGCCGCCATGCGCTCGATCAACTCCGCACCCGAGAGGCTCGGGCAGCGTCCGATCGACACCAGCTGAATGCGACCGTCGGGGTCCTGGCGCCGGAACGTGCGGTATTCCGTCAGTTCCGGTAGGCCGGCGTGCAACTCGTCGGTGTGGGTGGTGTTCAGGAAGCGGATGAGATCCGCCTCGTCGTCGGGGGTGCGAGGGCGAGTACGAGCGACCCAGATTGCAGACATGGCATCCTCCTCAGGATTGGAAACGGTGTTACTGTATCGCTTACCGGAACGCGATACAGCGACGTGCGCACACTTGGGAGAACTGCCATGGGAATTGAAGCATCGACCATTCTGATCGACGGGGCCTGGCGGCCCTCGCGGTCCGGAGCGACGTTTCCGGTGACCGACCCCGCCTCAGCGGAGGTCATCGGTCACGCGTCGGATGGCGACGCCCAGGACGTGCAGGATGCCATCGCCTCGGCATCCACCGCTTTCGAGACGTGGTCGCGGACGACCGCCTATGAGCGTGCGGCCGTCCTCACGCGGGCCCACCGGCTCCTGCAGGAACGGCACGAGGAACTGGCCCGTCTGCTCACGCGCGAGCAGGGCAAGCCCCTGCGCGCGGCGCGCACCGAGGTCACCTATGCGGGAGACTTCCTCGCCTGGTTCGCCGAGGAGGCCAAGCGCATCAGCGGCGTGACCATTCCCTCGGCGCGCGCGGATCAGCGCTTCCTCACGATGCGCCAGCCGGTCGGAGTCGTCGCCGCCATCACCCCGTGGAACTACCCGATCTCAATGATCACGCGCAAGCTCGCCCCGGCCGTCGCGGCGGGCTGCACGGCCATCCTCAAGCCGGCGGCGCAGACGCCGCTGCTCGCCGTGGAGACGCTGAAGCTCTTCCTCGACGCCGGGCTGCCCGCGGGAGTCATCAACATGGTCACCAGCCGCCGGGCCGCAGAAGTCGGCGATGCGCTGCTGGAGTCGCCCGAGGTGCGCAAGCTCACCTTCACCGGCTCGACCGCGATCGGCAAGATGCTCGTGCAGAAGGCCGCGCCGACTCTCAAGAGGGTGTCCGTCGAGCTGGGCGGGCACGCGCCGTTCATCGTCTTCCCGGATGCCGATCCCGAACACGCCGCGAAGGGGGCGGCACTGGTCAAGTTCCTCAACACGGGGCAGGCGTGCATCAGCCCCAACCGCATCTACGTCCACCGCTCCCTTTACGACGCCTTCCTCGAGACCCTGGAGAAGCGGGTCCGCGCGCTGAGGGTGGGACAGGGTGAGCAGGAGGGCGTCTCGATCGGCCCGCTCATCGATGAGCGCGCGGTCGCGAAGATGCAGGAGCAGGTGGGCGACGCCAGGGACAAGGGTGCGCGCGTCCTGGTCGGCGGCGATCGCGTCGCGGTCGACGGCATGGCCGGCACGACGTTCTACGCTCCCACCGTCCTGGCCGACGTCACTCCCGAGATGCTCATCTCGGTCGAGGAGACGTTCGGTCCCATCGCGGCGGTCACGCCGTTCGATGACGAGGACGAGGTCATCCGGCGCGCGAACGACACGGAGTACGGCCTCGCGGCCTACGTGTACACGCGGGACCTGTCGACCGCGATCCGCGTCACCGAGCGCCTCAAGTTCGGCATGGTCGGCGTCAACGACATCAACCCGACATCGGCCGCGGCGCCGTTCGGCGGCGTCAAGTCCAGCGGACTCGGCCGCGAGGGCGGTTACGAGGGCATCGACGAATACCTCGACACCAAGCTCGTCGGCATCGCCATCTGACACCCCGAGGACGAAGCGGAGGACTCCATGAACCCTTACGAACACCGTCGTCGGAACGTGTCGCTCGACGAGGACGACCAGACGATCGCGGAGGCGTTCGCCGACTTCTTCGGCTCCGTCGTGTCGCCGGACTCCGTCCGGCAGGCGGAGGCCGAGGGCATCGACCGCGAACTCTGGCAGCGGGCGGTCGAGATGGGCGTGACGTCCATGGCGCTGCCGGAAGACCTCGGTGGCGACGACGCGGGCGTCTTCGCGCTCGCCCTCGTCGCCGGTGAGGCGGGGCGCGTGCTCGCACCGATCCCGTTCATCGACCACGTCGTCGCGACCCGGCTCCTCGTCGCCACCGGCGACCCCGCCGCGGTGCCGCTCATCGCGGCCGCGGCCACGGGGGAGACCATCCTCGCCTTCGCCGCGCAGCCGCTCGATGCCCGTCGTCTCGTCTCCAGCGCCGCGGTCGCCTCGCAGGTGGTCGGGTTCGACGGTGCGGACATCGTCGTCGTCTCCGCGGACGAGCCGCGTGCACGCGTCCGCAACCGCGCGAACCTCCCGTCGGCATGGGTCGATCCGGCTGCGGAGCGAAACCTGCGTCTGGCGTCCCCGGTTGCGCCGACGGCCTACCGTCGGGCGCGCGACGAGTGGAACGTGCTGACGGCGGCCGCGCTCGCCGGCCTCACGGCGGGGAGCCTCGCGCTGGGAGCGGAGTCGACGAAGACCCGCGAGACCATGGGAGTGCCCCTGGGCATGCTCCAGGGTGTCGCGTTCCCGCTCGTCGACGCCCACATCGGCGCCGTCAGCGCGCGCAGCCTCGCGCTGCGCGCCGCCTGGTTCCTCGACCACGAGCCCGACGCCGAGAGCCACCTTCCGGCCGCCGCGCTCGTGTACGCGCATGACGTCGCGGTCCGCGGAACCAACGTCTCCGCGCACGTGCAGGGAGGGCTCGGTTTCACGAACGAGGCGCCCACCACGCCCTACTCCTCCGTGCGCACGGG
>NZ_BADA01000093.1 GCF_000333395.1 Microbacterium sp. B19 | reverse complement strand
GGCATCGGTCGGCCGGTGCTGCGTGGCGATCGGCTCGAGATCGACATCGCGGCGATCGCGTGAGGACGCCGACGCACGGCGCGCGCGACGACGCCGCGATCGAGACAGCGATGCGACTGGCCGTCCTCCTGGGCGCGGGTCTTTCCGCCCCGGCGGCGTGGCGGCACCTCGCCGGGCAGGGCGACGCGCTCGTCGTCCACGCCGCGCGCGTCGCGGAGGGCGGCGGAGACGTCGCGGGGGTTCTGCGCTCCGGAGAAGGGGCGTGGAGCGACATCGCGGCAGCATGGTCGGTCGCGACGGCGGTCGGCGCGCCGCTCGCGGAGTCCCTGCGATCCGCGGTCACCGCCCTTCGGGATGCGCGGGAGGTGAAGGCCGAGGTCGCGGTGGCGCTCGCCGAGCCCGTCGCCACGGCTCGGCTGCTGACCTGGCTCCCGCTGCTCGGCCTGCCGCTCGGCTCCCTTCTCGGGCTGGACCCGCTGCGCGCGGTTGCCGAGCCGCTCGGGGCGTGCGCGCTGTTCGCGGGGCTCGTCCTCCTCGGGGCGAGCGTGACCTGGACCCGACGCCTCGCGCGGCGTGCTCGGCCCGATGACGGCATCCCGGGCTGGGATGCCGAGCTCGTGGCGATGGCGCTGGCGTCGGGAGCGTCGATCGAACGAGCATGGGCCCTCAGCGCGGCGGCCCGAGGAGTCGACGCGGAACCGACGGCTGGGATCGCGACGGCGCTGGAGCTCTCGGCGCGGGCCGGCGCTCCCGCTGGGGAACTGCTGCGCGGCGAAGCGTGGCTCGCTCGTCACCGCGCCCGCGCCACCGGTCGCGAGGCGGCGGCCCGGTTGTCGACGCAGCTGTTGATCCCGCTCGGCGTCTGCACGCTCCCCGCCTTCCTCCTCCTCGCCGTGGTGCCGGCCGTCCTCGGTGTCGTCCGGTCCACATCCATTCCTCTCTGACCGTCCGTTCCCCCATAGAAAGAAGAGTCCGATGTCCACTTCCTCCCGTGCGTCCGCCCGGCCCCACGCGTCGCTCCGTCCGCTCACGACCCGTCGCGCGTCAGCCCTGTTCCTGGACGACCGCGGTGCCGCGACGGCCGAATACGCGATCGCCACCATGGCTGCGGTGGCCTTCGCCGGGCTCCTCGTCGTCATCATGCGGTCCGATGAGGTGCGCGGCATCCTCACCGACCTCGTTCGGCGTGCTCTGTCCGTGCAATGAGGCGGCCGTTCCTCGACGATCGCGGGACGGTCACGGGGGAGTTCGCCGTGGCCCTCCCCGCGATCATCCTGGTGCTCGCGTTGGCCCTGGGTGCGCTGGCCGCGGGCGCGGCGGCTGTGCGACTCGAGCACACCGCGGCCGAATCCGCGCGGCTGCTCGGGCGCGGAGATGAGCAGCGCGCCCGAGCGGTGGTCGCGGATGCCGGGGCTAACTTCTCCTTCGACCGGACCGACACGCTCGTGTGCGTCGATGTCTCGGCGCCGGTTCCGCTGCCGATCGCGCTCGAACCGCTTCGGGCGCGCGCGTGCGCACTCGGCGGGGGCGGGTGATGGCCGGGAGCGTCTCAGCCGTGGGCGTGGTGGCCGCGATCGCGCTCGCGGCCCTCGGCCTGGGCTTCGCCGGTGGTGCCGCGGTTCAGGTGTCGCGCGTCACCGGAATCGCGGATGCCGCGGCCCTCGCCGTCGCCGATACCGTCAGCGGCGCGGTCCCCGGGGTGCCGTGCGAAGCAGCCGCCGCCGTCGCCGACGCGGGTGGCGTGAACCTGAACGAATGCGATGTCGACGGCCTCGTCGCCACGGTGACGGTCGGCAGCGCGTACGGTGGGATTCCGTTCGCTGCACGCTCCCGAGCCGGACCACCCGATGTCTCGACGGCGCACGACCTCCCGGATCCCGAACAGGAAGGCGTGTGTATGGTGTGCAACGAAGAAAGGACCCCAGTGGCAAACGGCAAGAAGCTCGTCATCGTCGAGTCCCCGACGAAGATGAAGTCGATCCAGGGATACCTCGGCGATGGCTACGAGGTGCTCAGTTCGGTCGGTCACATCCGCGACCTCGCTTCCAAGAAGGAGATCCCGGCCGACAAGAAGGCGGCGTACGGCAAGTACTCCATCGACGTCGAGAACGACTTCGACCCCTACTACGTCGTCAACGACCGCAAGACCAAGACGGTCGCCGAGCTCAAGCGCGCCCTGAAGTCCGCCGACGAAGTCCTGCTCGCCACCGATGGTGACCGCGAAGGCGAAGCCATCGCATGGCACCTCCGCGAGGTTCTCAAGCCCAAGGTCCCCGTCCGTCGCATGGTGTTCCACGAGATCACCAAGGACGCCATCCAGGATGCCGTCCACCACACGCGCGACCTCGACGAGTCGCTCGTCGACGCCCAGGAGACCCGCCGCGTCCTCGACCGTCTGTACGGGTGGGACGTCTCGCCCGTGCTGTGGCGCAAGGTCGGTTCCGGCCGCGAGGGCACGGCGCTCAGTGCCGGCCGTGTGCAGTCCGCCGCGACCCGCATGGTCGTCGAGCGCGAACGCGAGCGCATGGCGTTCGTGTCGGCCTCGTACTGGGACGTCGAGGCGCTGGCATCCAAGTCCGGATCCTCGTTCACGACGCGCCTCAACCGTCTCGACGGCGCCCCGCTCGCCCGCGGTGGCGACTACGACGACAACGGAAAGCTGAAGAAGGCCGTCGTCGTGCTCGACGAGGCTCAGGCCCGCGCGCTCGCCGCCGACATCATCGCCGCGGCGAAGGCCACGGTCGCGAAGGTCGAGGCCAAGCCCGGTACCCGCAGCCCCCGCGCCCCGTTCACCACCTCCACGCTCCAGCAGGAGGCCGGACGCAAGCTCTCGATGAGCGCCAAGCACGCCATGGGCGTCGCTCAGCGTCTCTACGAGAAGGGCTTCATCACCTATATGCGTACCGACTCCACCGCTCTCTCGACGCAGGCCGTGAAGGCCGCGCGCGAGCAGGCCGTGGCGCTGTACGGCGACAAGGCGGTGCCGGCCAACCCGCGCGTCTACCGCAACAACTCCAAGAACGCGCA
Organism: Microbacterium sp. B19; assembly: GCF_000333395.1. Lineage (GTDB taxonomy): Bacteria > Actinomycetota > Actinomycetes > Actinomycetales > Microbacteriaceae > Microbacterium. The sequence continues at coordinate 18,607 of NZ_BADA01000093.1, read as the reverse complement.
GGAGGCGCACGAGGCGATCCGTCCCTCGGGCGAGCACTTCCGCACGCCCGCGTCGCTCGCCTCCTCGCTCGACCGCGACGAGCAGAAGCTGTACGACCTCATCTGGAAGCGCACGGTCGCCAGCCAGATGTCGGATGCCAAGTACGAGACCACCACGGTCACCCTGGCGGTGAAGGCCGGGGAGAAGAACGCCGAGTTCACCGCCTCCGGCACCGTATACACCTTCAAGGGCTTCCTCGAGGCGTACGAAGAGGGCAACGACGAGAAGCGCAACGACGAGGACGCCGACCAGTCGCTGCCCGCGGTGGCGGTCGGTGACGAGCTCGCGATCAGTGACGTCGAGCCCAAGGGGCACAGCACGTCCCCGAAGCCGCGCTACACCGAGGCGAGCCTGGTCAAGGCGCTCGAAGAGAAGGGCATCGGTCGCCCGTCGACCTTCGCCAGCATCATCGGCGTGATCCTCGACCGCGGCTACGTCACCAAGCGCGGTCAGGCGCTCGTGCCGAGCTGGCTCGCCTTCAGCGTCGTGCGCCTGCTCGAACAGCATTTCGCCGACCTCGTCGACTACGACTTCACGGCCGCGCTCGAAGACGACCTGGATGCCATCGCCCGTGGCGAGCAGCGCCGCACCGAATGGCTCAAGGCCTTCTACTTCGGGTCCGAGAAGCAGGTGGGTCTCCGTCACATCGTCGAGAACCTCGGTGAGATCGACGCGCGCGAGCTGAACTCCACGCGCATCACCGACACCGCGACCCTCCGCTTCGGCAAGTACGGCCCGTACCTCGAGGTCGTCCAGCCCGGAGCCCCCGAGGACGCGAAGCCCCGCATCGTCAACATCCCCGAAGACCTCGCGCCCGACGAGCTGACGCCCGAGAAGGCGCAGGAGCTCATTGACGCCCCCGTCGCCGGGGACCGCGTGCTCGGTGAGAACCCCGAGAACGGCAAGCTCGTCGTAGTCAAGGACGGGCGCTTCGGCCCCTACGTACAAGAGGTCGAGGCTGAAGAGCCCGAAGAGGTCGACCAGGCGACGGGTGAAGTCGTCGAGGCGCCGAAGAAGCGCGGCGCCAAGAAGGAAGCCGCGCCGAAGCCCCGCACGGCGTCGCTCTTCCACTCGATGTCGGTCGACACGATCGACCTCGACACCGCGCTGCAGCTGCTCTCGCTCCCGCGCGTCGTCGGCACCGACCCCGCCACGGGCGAGGAGATCACCGCGCAGAACGGCCGGTTCGGCCCGTACCTGAAGAAGGGCACCGACTCGCGGTCGCTCGACTCCGAGTCCCAGATCTTCGACATCACCCTCGAAGACGCCCTGGCTAAGTACGCCGAGCCCAAGTACGGCGCCCGCCGTGCGTCCAGCGCGCTCAAGGAGTTCGCGGCCGACCCCGTGAGCGGCAAGCCGATCAAGCTCAAGGACGGCCGGTTCGGCCCCTACGTCACCGACGGCGAGACCAACGCGACGGTCCCGCGCGGCGAGGACGCCATGGCCGTGACCTTCGAGCGCGCCGTCGAACTCATCGCCGACAAGCGCGCGAAGGGCCCCGCCCCGAAGCGCACCGCGGCGAAGAAGACGACGACCACGCGCAAGGCCCCGGCGAAGAAGTCGTGACCGCCGACGCCCCCCGGCCCCCGCACGCCCCCCGCGCGGCGACGGCCGGGGGACCCGGCCTCTTCCTCACCTTCGAGGGAGGCGACGGCGCCGGCAAGACCACCCAGGCGACCCTGCTCGAGGAGTGGCTGCGCGGCCAGGGCCGCGAGGTGGTGCGCACCCGTGAACCCGGTGGCACCGACGTCGGCGTGCGCATCCGCGACATCGTGCTCCACCACCGCGGGCACATCGCCCCGCGCGCCGAGGCGCTCCTCTACGCCGCCGACCGCGCCCACCACGTCGAGACCGTCGTGCAGCCCGCGATCGCGCGCGGCGACGTCGTGATCCAAGACCGCTACCTCGACTCCTCCGTCGCGTACCAGGGCGCGGGGCGCGTGCTCGACGCCGACGACGTGCGGGAACTCTCGCTGTGGGCCACCGGTGGCCTCCTGCCCGACCTCACCGTGCTGCTCGACCTTGACCCCGCCGCCGCGCGGGCCCGGCTCGACGCCGACGACAAGCCGTTCGACCGCCTCGAGGCTGAGAAGGCCGAGTTCCACGAGCGCGTCCGGGTCGCCTTCCTCGCCCTCGCCGCGGCCGAGCCCGAGCGCTTCCTCGTCCTGGATGCCACGCAGCCGGCGCCCACGCTCGCCGAACGGGTGCGTGCGGCCGTGGCATCCCGACTCGTCTGACGGCCCGACGTCACACGATCGACACCCAGCGGATCGGCAGCGGTGGTGTCGGTGGCCGCGATTAGGGTGGAACCCATGTCGACCGCCGTGGAGCCGCCCCCGTCGACGATCGCCGCGCCGTTCCCGTGGGATGCGGTGTGGGGACAGGCCGAGGCCGTCGAGACGCTCCGTGCCGCAGCCGCCGATCCCGCCGCCCTCGCCCACGCGTGGCTCATCACGGGTCCGCCCGGATCGGGGCGCTCGACGCTCGCCTACGCCTTCGCGGCCGCGCTCATCGCCGACCCCGGCGACGAGGCCGCGCAGCGGCAGGTGCTCGCCCGCACTCACCCCGACCTCACAGCCCTGCGCACCGAGCAGGTCGTCATCCGCATCGACGAAGCCCGGCGTCTCGTCGAGCGCGCCTCGTTCGCGCCGTCGCTGGGTCGCCACCGCGTCATCGTCGTCGAGGACGCCGACCGCATGGCCGAGCGCACGTCGAACGTCCTGCTCAAGGCCCTCGAAGAGCCGCCGGAGCAGACCGTGTGGGTGCTGTGCGCCCCGAGCGACGCCGACCTCCTGCCGACGATCCGCTCGCGCGTCCGGGTGCTGCGCCTGCGCGAGCCCTCCGTCGCCGACGTGGCGTCTCTGATCGTCGAGCGCACGGGCGTGCCCGCCGACGTCGCCGAAGAGTCCGCGCGCCACGCGCAGCGGCACATCGGCATGGCGCAGCGCCTCGCCACCGACGACGACGCCCGCGCGCGCCGCGCCGAGACGCTGTCCGCGGTCCTCGCCGTCCGCGGCATCAGCGACGCCGTCGAGGTCGCGGGGCAGATCGTCCGCCTCGCCACCGATGACGCCAAAGCCCTCACCGCCTCGCGCGACGAGGAGGAGCGCCGCACCCTGCTGCGCACCCTCGGGATCGCCGAGGGCGCGGCGGTGCCGCCGAGCGTCCGCAGCCAGCTGAACGCCCTCGAAGACGATCAGAAGCGCCGCGCGACCCGCAGCCTCCGCGACGGCATCGACCGCGTGCTCACCGACCTGCAATCGCTCTTCCGCGACGTCGTCATGCTCCAGTACGGGCGCGACGGCGATCTCGTCAACGCCGAAAGGATCGACGACCTGCGCTCTCTCGCCGCCGAGTGGACCCCGGCCCGCACCCTCGGGGTGCTCGACCGCATCACTGAGACCCGCCGCAATCTCGAGCAGAACGCGGCTCCGCTGCTCGCGCTCGAGAGCCTCCTGATCACCGTGGCGAACGGATCCGCGCCGTGAGCCTGCGTCGGCGTCTCGCCACCGTCGTGGCGGGAGTCGCGGCCCTCGCCGTCGCCCTCTCCGGATGCCTCTACGCCCAGATCCCGCCCGTGCCGCCCACCGACGGTGCGTCTCTCGCGCCGCAGACCGACGGTGTCTCCGCCGAACTCCTGCCGTACTACGGGCAGACCCTGGACTGGCAGCCGTGCGGGACGGGCCTCGACTGCACCACGGTCACGGTGCCCCGCGATTACGCGGACCCGAGCGTGGGCGACCTCGACCTCGCCGTCGTCCGGCACCGCGCGACGTCCGGCAAGCCGATCGGCTCGCTGCTGACCAACCCCGGTGGACCCGGTGCGGCCGGCGTCTCGCTGATGAAGCAGGCGCTGTCGATCCTCGTCGACGACAAGCTCACCCAGGACTACGACGTCATCGGTTTCGACCCCCGCGGGGTCGGGGAGTCCACCGCGGTCACCTGCTACGAACCGGCCCAGCTCGATGCCTTCCTGTACGACATCCCGCCGGGAGCGCGGGGGAGCGACGAACGAAAGGCAGCGCTCGACCAGCGCGCCGCGGACTTCGCGAAGGCCTGCCAGGACCACAGCGACGGCATCCTGCCCTACATCACGACCGAGAACTCCGCGCGCGACATGGACGTGCTCCGCGCCGTGCTCGGTGACCCCAAGCTCAACTACCTCGGCTTCTCGTACGGCACGTTCCTCGGTGCGACCTACGCCGGCCTGTTCCCCGAGCGGGTCAATCGCATGGTGCTCGACGGAGGCATCGACCCGAGCGTCTCGGGCTCCGACACCTCGCTCAACCAGGCCGTCGGATTCGAGCAGTCGCTCCGGTCGTTCATGGCCGACTGCCTGAAGACGAAGGACTGCCCGTTCGCCGGCACGGTCGACGACGCGATGGCCGACGTCGCGTCCCTGCTCGCGCGCGTCGACGCCCGTCCGATCACCGCGGGCGACGGCCGTCGGCTCGGCGGCGACACCCTCATGACCGCGATCACCGCCGCTCTCTACAGCGAGGAGAGCTGGCCCTACCTCCGGTCCGCGCTGACCGACGTGAGCAACGGTCGTGCCGACGTCGCCTTCCAGCTCGCCGACTTCTACAACGGCCGCATGGGCGATCACTACGACGGCAACACCATGGAGGCGTTCATCGCCTACAACTGCATGGACTACCCCGATGAGGGGACGGATGCCGCCGTCGCGGAGCTGCAGCAGAAGCTGGATGCCGCGGCACCCGTCGTGGCGCCGTACTGGAGCGGTTCGGGCGGCGATCCGTGCAAGACGTGGCCCGCGCCGCCGACGGGCAAGCGGGAGCAGATCACCGCACCCGGGTCGCCGCCGATCCTCGTGGTCGGGACGACCGGAGACCCCGCCACCCCCTACGACGGTGCGCAGAGCCTCGCCTCGCAGTTGTCCCAGGGCGTTCTGATCACGAACGTCGGCGAGGGGCACCTGGGCTACAACAAGGGCAACGCGTGCGTCACCGACGCCGTCGACGCCTACCTCATCGACGGAACGGTGCCCGACGACGGGCACCGCTGCGGCTGAGGGGCGCCGCCCCGCCGAGCGCGCGAACGCCCGCGGAACGTAGGCTTGTGGTCGTCCCCGCCCGAAGGAGCACCATGACCACGCCCGACCTGGCCACCTACATCGACCACACGCTGCTGAAGCCCGAAGCCACCCGTGCCGACGTCGAGCGCACGATCGCCGACGCGGCCGAGCTCGGAACCTACAGCGTGTGCCTGTCGCCGTCGTTCCTCCCCGTCGAGGTGCCCGCGGGGCTCAAGGTCGCGGTCGTCTGCGGCTTCCCGAGCGGGAAGCACCACGCCGAGGTCAAGGCCGCGGAGGCGGCGCTGTCGGTCGCCCAGGGCGCGGACGAGATCGACATGGTCATCGACATCGGTGCCGCCATCGAGGGCCGCTACGAGGTCGTCGAGGCCGAGATCCGCGCCGTGCGGACCGCCGTCCCCGCCCCGACCGTCCTCAAGGTCATCATCGAGGCCGCCGCGCTCTCCGACGACGCGATCGTCGCCGTGTGCGAGGCCGCGGTCGCCGCGGGTGCCGACTTCGTCAAGACCTCCACGGGCTTCCACCCCGCGGGCGGAGCCAGCGTCCACGCCGTCGAGCTTATGAAGCGCACCGTCGGCGACCGCGCCGAGGTCAAGGCATCCGGAGGCATCCGCACGCGCGCCGCGGCGGAGGAGATGATCGCCGCCGGCGCGACGCGCCTCGGCTTGTCGTCGAGCCGCGACATCCTCGCCGACCGTTCCGCGACCGGCGACTACTGAGCCGGCACGATTCGTCAGCCCGCCCGCTGACCATGTAAGATCGATGATCGTGCACGCCACAGCGGCGCGCGCCGCCTTAGCTCAGACGGCAGAGCGATTCACTCGTAATGAATAGGTCAAGGGTTCGATTCCCTTAGGCGGCTCCAGCACGACGAAAGGCCCGGGTTTCCCCGGGCCTTTCGTGTTCCCCCGGTCGATCGCCCCCGCCGAACACTGCGGAACCGCCCGGGAGCGAACGGCCCGATAGGCTGAGAGCCCCGCCCGCCGCCCTTCGGCGTGGAGAACGTCGCCGCCCGCAGGAGCCCCCGTGTCGAACGTCGTAGATGTCGTCATCGAGCTCTTCACGTGGGTGGGCCTGGGAGTCGGTCTCCTGCTCGCCATCGTCGCGATGATCGTCTACGTCGCCGACGGCACCTGGGTGCCGGTGCGGGCCGTCGTCGAGGACGTCGACGACCACCGCGTGGTGCGCTGGTTCGACGAGCACGGGGGCGTCAACGAGGCGCCGCTCTCACCGCACGAGGACGCGCGGATCGGGGATGCCGACATGGCCGACATCTTCGCGCGTCGCGGATCGCGGCACCGCATGCGGCTGACCCGCTCGTCGCCGCACGTGCGGTTCCTGACGTTGCTCGCCACCGGGGTGCTGAGTCTGGGCGCGCTCGCGTTCGTGCTCTCGATCGTGCTGCTGTTCACGCGGGGATGACGGACCCGGTGTCGGCGGCCGCGCGTAGGCTCGACGCATGAGCCGGGCATTGTTCATCGTCGACGTCCAGAACGATTTCACCGAGCGGGGCGCCCTCGGCGTCGCCGGCGGCGACGCCGTCGCCGAGCGCATCTCGCGCTTCCTCGGCGAGCATGCCGACGACTACGCCGTGATCGTCGCCTCCCGCGATTGGCACCACGGCGACGACGACAACGGCGGCCACTTCGCGGCGGAGCCCGATTTCATCGACACGTGGCCCGCGCACTGCGTCGGCGGCACGTATGGCGCCGACTACGACGAGGTCTTCGACACGAGCCGCGTCACCCACCACCTCAAGAAGGGGCAGGGCAAGCCCGCCTACTCGCTCTTCGAGGGAGTGACGGACGACGGCGTCACGGCCGATGGCATCCTGAACGAGAACGACATCAGCGACATCGACGTGGTCGGGATCGCGACCGACTACTGCGTCCGCGCGTCCGCCCTCGACGCGCTGAAGGCCGGCCGCGGCGTGCGCGTGTTCACCGACCTCATCGCGGGCGTGCACCCCGACTCCAGCGCCAAGGCGCTCGCCGAGATCGCGGCGGCCGGAGCCGAGGTCACGCGCTCGGAGTGACGGAGAACCCACCCGAGGTCACGCGCTCGGAGTGACGGAGAACCCACCCGCGGTCACGCGCTCGGAGTGACGGAGAACCCACCCGCGGTCACGCGCTCGGAGTGACGGCCGAGAGCGATCACTCGCTCGGCGTGACCTCGTCGTCGGCTCGCGGGATCGTCAGACGCACGGTCGTCCCGATGCCCAGTTCGCTCGAGATCCGCACGGTACCGCCGTGCTGCGCGGCGATCCGGCGCACGCTCGCGAGGCCGATCCCGTTCCCGCCGTCGCGCGGGTCGGCGAGCCTCCCGCGTTCGCCCTCATCGAGGACGACGGCGAGGTCGTCGGGATGGATGCCGCGCCCCCGGTCGCTGACGGAGACGGTGGCACCCTCGTCGGTCTCGTAGACCTCCACGTCGATGACGTCGTCGGAGTACTTCGCCGCGTTCTCGAGGACGTTCGCGACCGCGCGGCGCAGGCCCAGAACGTCTCCCTCGACGGGAACGGCATCCATCTGTCCGAAGGCCACCCGATCGGGCGCGTCGCCCGGCAGGACGAGGGCGACCGCGCCGCGCGCGACGAGGTCCATCGTCACGCGGCGCCGTCCCGGTTCGGATCGGGAGGCCGCGTCGGACAGGAGCGCCTGGGCCATCGCGACGAGGTGATCGCTGGCCTCTCCCGCGAGACGGAGAAGGCGGTGATCGGCGGGGAGTTCGTCCGCCAGGAGATCCAGGTATCCGCGGAGCGCGGTGACGGGGGAGAGGAGGTCGTGGGCGAAGGTCCGCTGCAGCGCGGCCTGCTCGTCGAGGACCTCCTTCTCGCTGGTCAGGTCGCGCACGATCTTGACGAACCCGAGCACCTGACCCGACTCGCTGCGGATCGCCGAGATCGTGACGCGCGCCCAGAATTCGCTGCCGTCCTTGCGGACGCGCCATCCAGTGTCCTCCACGTGCCCGTCGCGCTGAGCCGCGGCGAGCAGTCGGTTCGGGAGCCCGCGCCGTCGATCTTCCTCACGGTAGAAGCGCGAGAAGTGCTCGCCGATAATCTCGTGCTCGGCGTACCCCTTGATCAGCTCGGCACCGAGGTTCCATCCGCGCACCACTCCGCCGCTGTCGAGCTTCACGATCGCGAACTGGTCGACCTGACCGTCCCAGTCCGGCGGGAGGGCGCGCCGGAGGCTAGCGATCGGTCGCCCTTCGTCGGGCACGGTGTCCGCTTGAGCGGAGGGGAGCAGGGAGGACTCGTCCTCGGCCACACTCATGCGGCGAAGCCGCGGGACGTCGGGCTGCTTGCTGAAGGCATGAGCCGATCATGCCCCGGGCATCCGCACCCTGAACAGGACTTGACACGCATCGTGCGCTGGCCGTTATACGCAAGGTCACCGGACGGTGACCAGTGTGCGCTGCCACCCGCTCGAGCCGTTCGGGGCGATCGCCGCCGTCTCCTGGATCTGGACGTTGCCCTGCTTGTCCGTCGCGCGCACCGTGATGTAGTGCGAGCCGGGCTGCGCATCCCATTCGAGCACCCACTGCACCCACGACTGGTCGTTGATGGGGGCGGAGAGGGTCGCCTGCTGCCAATCCCCGTCATCGATGCTCACCTCGACGGTCTTGACCCCGACGGGCTGCGCCCACGCCATCCCGGCGATGGGGACCTTGCCGGCCGAGACGGGGGTGCCGATCTTCGGGGTGTCCACGCGCGACGACATCTTGATCGGCGCCTCGGCGGAGTACCCGCGGGGCGTCCAGTACGCCTCCATCTGGTCGAAGCGCGTCACGGTCAGCTTCGTGACCCACTTCGTCGCCGAGACGTAGCCGTACAGGCCCGGTACGACCATGCGCACGGGGAAGCCGTGTTCGAAGGGCAGCGGTTCGCCGTTCATGGCCACCGCGAAGATGGCATCCAGTCCGTCGTCCGTCAGCGACGACAGGGGAGTGGATGCCGTGAACCCGTCGACGCTCTCGGAGAGCACCATGTCGGCGTCGCCCTGCGGGGACGCCAGGCGCAGCACGTCGCGGATCGGGACGCCCTGCCAGATCGCGTTGCCGACGAGGTTGCCGCCGACCTCGTTCGAAACGCACGTGAGCGTCACGCCGTACTCGTCGAGTCCCATGTTGACCAGGTCGTCGAACGAGAGCTCGATCGGCTTGTCGACCATTCCCTCGATGCTGAGTCGCCACGTCGAGGGGTCGACGTTCGGCACGGTGAGGGCGGTGTCGACGCGGTAGAAGTCGGCGTTCGGCGTGATGATCGGCGAGAGGCCGGGAACGTCGAGCGATGCGCCCTCCGGGACGGTGACGGTACTGCGGGTCGACGGCAGACGCAGAGCGTCGCGGGCCGCGGCGACGGAGTTCGTGGCGGCGTTGAGGACACGCGAGCCGACGCCGACGACGACCGCGCTCGCCGCGGCGATGCCGGAGAGGAGGAAGAATCCGCGACGGTTGAGCCCGGCGGCGGTGGCGTCGTCGGCGGCCGCGGCCGTGGCCCAGCGCCGGAGGCGCCGGGTGAGGAGGACGAGGAGCACGACGCCCGCGACGGTTCCGAGGACGGGCGGGAGCCACGCCAGGGCGCCCGCGCCCGCGCGCGTGAGGATCGCGGCGGTGGCGAGGGCTCCGCCGACGCCGAGGAGGATCGCACCGACCGGGCGGAACCGGTACTCGAGGAGGCCTGCGACGGCAGCGGCGACGGCCGCGCCGAGCCCGACGCCGACGAGCAGCGCGATCTTGTCGGACTCGCCGAAGACCGTGATCGCCAGCTCCTTCAGGGGGCGGGGCACGATGTCGACGATGAATGATCCGACGGCGAGGACGGGGCTCGCGGCGCGCGCGACGAGGAGCGCGAACAGTTCGGCGACGGCGAGGAGCGCGGCGGCCGAGATGAGCCCGGCCAGGGCGGCCCAGAACCAGCCCCGCGGACGCCGGACGGTGGTCGGCTCGTCGGTACGGGTGGCGGTGTCGGTGGTCATGGCATCCCTCTCCTGTCGACGATGACGCGAAGCGTCGCCGTCATCCGCTTATTCGGAGCGGGAGGGCGAATGGATGCCGCGGTGTTCGGCGGCGCGAAGTCGGCGCCGGCCGACCACACGGTGTCGAGGCCGACGGGCGGCTGCCGATGCCCACGGCGCCGGCAGCCGCACGCGCTACCCGTGGGTGATCTCGGTGATCTTTCCGTCCGCGAGCCGCAGCCGACGGCGCGCGCGGCGGGCCACGGCCGAGTCGTGCGTGACGACGACGAGGGTGAGTCCCTCGGCGTTCAGCGCGTCCAGGACGTCGAGGATCTCGTCGCGCATGTGCTCGTCGAGGTTGCCCGTCGGTTCGTCGGCGAGAAGCACCGTGGGCTGCTTCGCGACCGCCCGGGCGATCGCGACACGCTGCTGCTGGCCGCCCGACAGTTCGCCCGGTCGGTGGTCGTGGCGCTCGGCGAGCCCGACGCGGCCCAGCGCCTCGTGGACGCGGCGCTTCCGTTCGTCCCGGGCGAGGCCGAGCGGCTCGAGTCCCATGTCGACGTTCTCCGCCGCGGTCAGGGTGGGGATGAGGTTGAAGCCCTGGAACACGAAGCCGATCTCGCTCGCGCGGATACGGCTGAGCCTCCCGTTCGAGGCCTGCGCGATGTCGAGGTCGCCCAGGCGCACACTCCCCGATGTCGGCCGGTCGAGCGCTCCGAGCATCTGGAGGAGCGTCGACTTGCCACCCCCGGTGGGTCCCTGGATGGTGACGAAGTCGCCGGCGGTGATCTCCAGGTCGATGCCTGCGAGCGCGGTCACCGTGCGCTCGCGCTGACGGTACGTGCGGCTGACGTTCTCGAGGTGGTAGGCGACCGCGTCGGTCGCGGTGGCGTCGGTGGTGGATGCAGCTGTCATGGTCACGATGTCTCCTTGTGGGTGAGGGATGCCGGTCAGCCGACGGCGCGGAGGGCGGCGGCGGGACTGAGTCGTGCGGCGCGCCACCCGCCGAAGGCTCCCGCGAGCACACCGCCGAGGATCGCGATGCCGACCGCGGCGACGATGATGGTCGGGGTGAGCGGCGCGTGCAGGACGACGTCCGAGGCCTGCGCCGCCGCGCGGCCGAATCCACCGCCGCCGCCGTACCCGCCGCCCCCGCCACCGAAGCCCCCGCCCCCGCCGCCCTGCCCGCCGGTGCCCCGGCCGGAGGCGGTGACCGCGATGGTCGGGGAGATGATGTTCACGATCAGGATGCCGCCGAGCCCGAGGACCAGACCCGCGGCGCCGCCGATGAGTCCCTGCACGAGCGACTCGCCCGCGACCTGGCCGACGACGCGGCCGTTGGACCAGCCGATGGCCTTCAACGTGCCCAACTCACGGGTGCGACGGGCGACGCCGGACAGGGTGAAGAGCACCGCGAGGGCGACGGCGACGGCGAGCACGACGATCGACAGCCACGTGCCGAGGTTGGTGATGAGCGACGACGCGCTCGAGAGCGAGCCGGAGACCGTGGATGCCAGCTCGGACTCGGAGCTCACGGTGGCGTTCGGCAACGCGGCGGTGAGCTCGCTCTGCACCGTGCCGATGGCATCCGACGAGGTGGCCTGCACGTACACGGTCGACACGACGTCGCCCGCACCGGACAGTTTCTGCGCCACGTCGAGGGGGAGGTAGACGTTCGCGGCCGTGTCGGCGGTGGCCGCGGCCGAGGTGACGATGCCGACGATCTGCATCGCCGTGCCGCCGACGTCGATCGTCCCGCCCACGGCGAGGCTCTTGCTCGCGGCATAGGTGGAGTCGAGGACGGCGACGTCCGCACCCGCGTCGGACGCGGCCAGCGCGCGGCCCTCCGAGACGGTCACCGCGGAGAGCGGTCCGACCGTGGCGGCGGGGTCGACGCCGAGGACGCTGAAGGCATCCACGTTGAAGTTGCTCCCGCCGTTCCCGCCCGGGCCTCCGCCGTTGCGCTCGCCGCGTTCGCCGGACTCCGCCGCGCTGCGGTCGGGTACCTGTCCGGAGAAGGTCGTGTTGGTGAGGGAGAGCGCACCGGTCGCCGAGGCGACGCCGTCGAGTCCCGCGACCGTCGCCACCGTCGAGGCGTCGAGTGTCTGACGGCGCAAGTCGGTGATCAGCCGGGACTGGCTGAGGGAGGTCGTGCCGTCCTGGCTGGAGCCGGCGTCGGCGCCGAAGTCGAAGCGCGGCCCGGTGCCCGACCCGGGCTCGGCCTGGGCTCCGGTCACCGTGAGGTCCGTGCCCACGCCGTAGACCGACGCGAGGGCCTCGGACTGCGCGTCGCGGACGCCCGCCGACAGCGCGTTGACGACGATGACGAGCGCGATCGCGACGGCGAGTCCGACCGCCACGATGACGGTCTGTCGTTTGCGGCCGCCGAGTTCGCGCCGCAGGTACGTCCAGTACATGGTTCTCCTTCCGGGCGCGGGGTGCGGCCGTGGCCACGAAGCTAGGGACGGCACCCTCACCGATTCCTCACCGTTGCTATGAAGCGGTTATGGGCGGCGCCGTGAGCGGCCCGAAGGGATGCCGAGCGGCTCCGGACACGGCATGCTGAGGCACATGCCCGCTTCCCGGCCGCCCCTGACCCGTCCCGACGGAACGCCCATCCGCGCGCTCGTCGTCGACGACGAGCTGAACCTCGGTGAGCTGCTGCGCATGGCGATGAGCAACGAGGGCTGGGAGGCGCGCGCGACCACCGACGCGCGCGCGGCGCTGGAGGTCATCCGCGATTTCGGCCCCGACCTGCTGGTCCTCGACGTCATGATGCCCGGCATCGACGGCGTCGAGCTGCTCACCCGCGTCCGTGCCGCCGGGAACGACGTCCCCGTCCTGTTCTTGACGGCCAAGGATGCCGTGGAGGACCGAATCGCCGGGATCGCCGCGGGCGGCGACGACTACGTCACGAAGCCCTTCAACCTCGAGGAGGTCATCCTGCGCCTGCGCGGGATGGCCCGGCGGCACGTCGCCGCCGCCGCGGTCGCCGACACCGTGCTGCGCGTGGGGGACCTCGCGCTCGACGAAGAGGCGTACGAGGTCGAGCGGGGTGGCATCCCGGTCAAGCTCACGGCGAAGGAGTTCGAGCTGCTGCGCTACCTCATGCAGAACGCGCGTCGCGTGGTGAGCAAGGCGCAGATCCTCGACACCGTGTGGGGGTACGACTTCGGCGGCGACAGCGGCGTCGTCGAGATCTACATCTCGTACCTGCGGCGGAAGATCGACGCGGGGCGCGAACCCCTGATCCATACGGTGCGCGGGGTCGGCTACACGATCAAGCCGTCATGACCCGCCGTCCGCCGACCCTCCAGCGCGTGCTCGTCCTCGGGGCGAGCGGGCTCGTCGCACTCGCGATCGTGGTGATGGCGGTCGCGACCCTGACGGCGCTCCGCGCGTTCGTGTACGACCGGCTCGACGAGCAGGTGACGTCGGCACTGCAGTTCGCGGCGCAGCGCGACGGCGGGGCGCCCACCAGGGCGGAGCCCACCCCGGCCCCCGGTTCCGTCGCGCCGAGCGGGCGGCCGGCGCCGCGCGCGGGATCGTTGCAGGCGGTGGTCGCGGGCGACGGCACGACCCGGTTCTCCGGATACGTCGCCGCGGACGGCAGCGAGGTCGCGCTCTCCGACGCGCAGGTGGCCGCATTGACCGGTGCGGTGCGGCCCGGGGACGCCCCGACCACCGTCGACCTCGGCGGCGACCTGGGCTCCTTCCGGGTGGTCGCGCGCTCGCTCTCGAGCGGGACCACGGTCTTCGCGGGTCTGTCGCTCGCGGATGTCGACGCGACCACGCGGGCGCTCACCGCGATCCTGGTTGCGGTCGGCGCGGTGACGCTGATCGTCGCGGTCGCGGGTCTGTCGCTCTTCGTCCGCCGGAGCCTGCGCCCGCTGGAGCGCGTCGCGGGCGTCGCGCAGCGCGTCTCGGAACGCTCCCTCGAACGCGGTGACGTCGACATCCCCGATCGAGTGGATGCCGCCGACACCGACGTCCGCACCGAGGTGGGCCGCGTCGGCGCCTCGCTCAACGACCTCCTCGGGCGGGTGCAGTCCGCGCTCGCCGCGCGCGAGCACAGCGAGAGCGAGCTGCGCCGGTTCATCGCGGATGCCAGTCACGAACTGCGCACGCCCCTCGCGAGCGTCCGCGGCTATGCGCAGCTGTCGCTCGCGGACACCGAACCGATGACGGCATCCCAGCGTCGTTCGCTCGAGCGCATCGAGTCCGAAGCCCGACGGATGGGGACGCTCGTCGAGGACCTGCTGCTCCTCGCACGCCTCGACGCGGGCCAGCGCCTGCGCGACGACGACGTCGAGCTGCCGCTCCTCGCGGTGGATGCCGTGAGCGACGCGCAGGCCGTCGACCGCGACCGGGAGTGGCGCCTCGAGATCGCCGCGGACGCCCCGCTCACCGTCCCCGGCGACGAGGACCGCCTGCGCCAGGTCATCGCGAACCTGCTCCGGAACGCCCACACCCACACCCCGCCCGGCACGGTGGTCACGACGTCGGTGTTCCCCGCGGGAGGGCAGGCCGTCCTGCGGGTGTCCGACACGGGGCCGGGCATCGAGCCGGCGGTCGCGGACCGCCTCTTCGAGCGGTTCGCGCGCGGCGACGAATCGCGCAACCGCGCCGCGGGGAGCACGGGGCTCGGGCTCTCGATCGCGCAGGCCATCGTCCTCGCCCACGGGGGGACGATCACGGTCGAGAGCCGCCCGGGGGAGACGACGTTCGAGGTGCGTCTGCCCGCGGCGAGGGATGCCGGACACCCCTCGCCGCGCGGCTGAGCCGGCTCTACGCCGGCGACATCTGGAACCAGCCGCCGTCCGTCAGATGGTTCAGGCCCGAGACGAAGGATGCTTCGTCGGAGAGGAGCCACGCGATCGTCGCCGCGATCTCCTCGGGCTCGCCCATGCGTCCGCCGGGCTGCCCCGCGGCGTACATGGCGCGGAGGTCGTCGGGCAGCCCCTTCACGGCGGGGGTGTCGATGAGGCCGGGGGCGACGGAGTTCACCCGGATGCCGTCCTTGGCGTACTCGAGCGCGCCCTGGCGGGTCATCTGGATCACACCCGCCTTCGCGATTCCGTAGGCCGGTTGCCCGACGGTCGCGCGCATTCCCGCGCCGGACGCGACGTTCACGATCGCCCCGCCGCCGCTGGTGAGGAACTGCTCGATCTCGGCCACCATGCAGCGCCACATGCCCTTGAGGTCGATGTTCATGATGAGATCCCACGTGCCCTCCTCCATGTCGTGGAGGCGGGAGGGAACCTGACCGATGCCGGCGACATTGGCGGCGTAGTGCAGGCCGCCCCAGGTCGCGACGGCGTCGGCGACCATCTCGTGGGCATCGCCCGGTCGCGACACGTCGACGTGTCGGAAGCGCGCGGATCCGCCCGCCGCCTCGATCTCGCCGACGACCCGCGCGCCCGCGGCATCCGTCACATCCGCGATGAGGACGTGCGCGCCCTTCGCGGCCAGCAGCTTCGCCGTCGCTTCACCGATCCCCGAGGCCCCACCCGTGACGATCGCGACTTTGCCATCGAATGACATGGAATTCCCTTTCCTTTGGAAACTATCTGCAGGAAACAGTACGCCGGGTAGCGTGATCCCGTGAGCGCGAATATCGAGGATGCCGGTGACCTGGGCTACCGCAATCCGATCGCCCTCCCGCTGGCGACGCTGGTCGAACTCTGGAGCGCCGCGGAGTTCCGATCCCGTCTGAGCAACGACGCGCTGGAGGGCCTGGGCGGGACGGACGGTCGCGTGCTGTGGGAGCTCGGATTCCGGGGCCGGGTCCGCCCGGGAGTCCTCGCGCGGGTGATGGGCATCGGCGCGCCGAGCATCAGCAAGGCGATCGCGCGACTGACGGACCGCGGCTTCATCGAGGTGGTCCCCGACCCGGTCGACGCGCGGGCGAGCCTCGTGGGATTGACGGGGGAGGGGCGCATCGTCGCGCGCGAGCTGTACCGCGTCGGCGACGACCTGATCGGGCGCCTCACGGCGGACTGGTCGGATGCCGATGCCCGCCGCGCCGCGCACCTGCTCACGCGTCTCGCGGCCGCCGCCCGCGGGATGGTCGAGCGGGAGTCGGAGTGATCGCCCCGCATCGCTGCGTCTTGTCGTGAGGAGACGCGGTCATCGCGTGGGCTCCGATTGACCTGAATTAGATACGGTAATACTCTCAGTATGTCGGTCGGCGGTGACGCCGACGTCGAGGAGAGGACGCCACGTGCACATCGTCGTGCTGATCAAAGAGGTGCCGGACACCTACGGTGACCGCCGGATCTCCCTGGAGACCGGACTCGTCGACCGCGAAGGCAGCGAGCGCGTCGCCGACGAGATCGGCGAACGGGCCGTCGAGGCGGCGCTCACCCTGCAGGCGGCGAGTGAGGGATCGACCGTGACGGTGATCTGCATGGGCCCGGCGAGCGCCGAGACGGCGGTGCGTAAGGCGCTCGCCATGGGGGCCGACAGTGCGGTGCTCATCAGCGACGACGGCCTGGTCGGCGCCGATCTGACCCTGACCGCGGAAGTCCTGGCGGCTGCCGTCCGGCGCGAGAGCCCCGACCTCGTCCTCACCGGCAACGTCTCGACCGACGGCGGCGGAGGTGTTCTGGGGGCGATGCTCGCCGAGCACCTGGAGGTGCCGCACCTGACGAACCTCTCCGAGATCGAGATCGCCGGCGACGTGGTGAGCGGCACGCGGATGACGGAGAGCGGAACGGTCCGACTCGCGGCGGAGCTTCCCGCCGTCGCGAGCATCACGGACGCTCTGCCGGACCCCCGCTTTCCCGCCTTCAAGGGCATCATGGCGGCGAAGAAGAAGCCGCTCACCCGACTGGGCGCGGAGGAACTGGGCGCCGACACCGAGGGTGCGCGCGCGCCGCGCTCCATCGTGATCTCCGCTGCGGCGCGTCCCCCGCGGGCGGCGGGGATCACGATCACCGACGACGGCGAGGGCGGACGTCGCCTCGCCGAATACCTGATCGCCGAGAAGCTCGTCTGAGGAGTGCGCCGATGAATGCCGAACCGATCCTCGCCCTTCTCGACGTGACTCCCGCGGGCGTGCTCGCCCCGAGTGCCGCCGAAGTCCTGGGCGCGGCCGCCACGATCGGCGAACCCGTTGCCGTCGTTCCGGTGCCTCCGGGTGCGGATGCGGACGCGCTGACCACGGCCGCGGCGGCTGCGGGCGCCGCGCAGGTGATCCGTGTGTCGATCCCGGAGGGGAGCGTCGTCACCCCCCTGGTGGACGCCCTGGCCGCCGCCGAGGAGCTCGTCGTTCCGGCGGCCGTTCTCGTCGCGCATTCGCTCGACGGGCGGGAGGCCGCCGCGCGTTTCGCCGTGCGGACTCATCGGGCCCTGCTCATCGACACCGTGGGGGTCGGCGTGGACGAAGAAGGGATCATCGCGCACCACTCCGTCTTCGGGAGCAACTACCTGGTGGATGCCGCTGCCACCGCCGGCGCTCCTGTCATCACGCTCCGCCAGGGCGCCGTGGACCAGCGCGCGGTCGCGGTGGACTCACCCCCCGTGCACACGCTGTCGATCGAGCCGTCGGCGCGTCGGTCGGCACGCGCGGACGCGTTCGTCCTCGCCGAGATCAGCAGTTCCCGCCCCGATCTCCGCCGGGCGAAGAAGGTCGTCTCCGGTGGCCGAGGGCTCGCGTCGAAGGAGAAGTTCGCTCTCGTCGAAGAGCTGGCCGACGCGCTGGGCGCGGCCGTCGGCGCCTCCCGCGCCGCCGTGGACTCGGGGTACATCCCCTACGCCCACCAGGTCGGACAGACCGGCGTGACGGTGACCCCGGAGCTCTACGTCGCGGTCGGCATCTCGGGGGCGATCCAGCATCGCGCCGGGATGCAGGCATCCAAGCGCATCGTCGCGATCAACAAGGACGCGGACGCTCCTATCTTCGCGATCGCCGACTTCGGTGTCGTCGGTGACCTGTTCACCATCGTCCCGCAGGCGATCGAGACCCTGAAGCAGCGGTGATGGTGGCGCATTCGGTTCCCGTTCGACGGGGCCTTCCGCGGACGCCGGGCGGCGAGCCCTGGCCGGCAGACCGTATCGAAGTCGCCGTCGTCCTCCCCGGCGGGAGCGAGGCCTCCGCGTCCGCAGTCGTACCCGCCGGGTCGGCGCCGACGATCGCGGACGCGGCGCGGGTGCGCCGTGGCCTGCCCCGGACGCCCGGGGGTGAGCCGTGGCCCGCGGCCGAGGTTCGACCGCCGGTGGTGTCCGCCCGGGCCGCGTCGGCGGAGGCGGCCTCGACCCCGCCCCGGAAGGATGCCGACGCGGCCGTCGCCCGAACTCTTCGCCGTTCCTCCGCTCGTCGCGGTCTGCCGCGGCAGCTCGGCGCGGAGGGGTGGCCGCCGGCCGGGACTCTCCTCGAGGCTGCTGTGCCGGGGTGGATCGCCGCGGCCGGCGGCGCTCTCCGCGAGTCGCCCGCTGTCGATCACACGGATCCACCGCCGAGCGTCCCGCCCCGCGTGAGCGCACGGCCCCGGCAGCGGCGCCTCCCGCCGCCGCCGGACGAGAGGTCCGCCCGGCTCGGCGGCGGATCTTCGG
>NZ_BADA01000094.1 GCF_000333395.1 Microbacterium sp. B19 | reverse complement strand
CGAATACCACCGAGTGGACGGCGCCGATACGGGCGACGGCGAGCATCGACGCGATGGCCTCGGGGATCATCGGCAGGTAGATCGCGACACGATCGCCGCGCTCGATGCCCAGGTCGATCAGCACGTTCGAGAGGCGCTTCACCTCGTCGGTGAGTTCGGCGTACGTGACGTTGCGCTGGTCGCCGGGTTCTCCCTCCCACCGGAGCGCGATGCGCTCGCCGTTACCGGCCTCGACGTGCCGGTCGAGGCAGTTGTAGGCGACGTTCAGCTCGCCGTCGGCGAACCACTCGGCGAACGGCGGGTTCGACCAGTCGAGCACCTTCGTGAACGGGGTGTGCCAGTGGAGCTCGCGCGCCTGATCCGCCCAGAAACCTTCGCGGTCGGCGGCGGCGCGCTCGTACAGACTCGCGTCGGCGACGGCGTTCGCGGCGAACTCCGCCGACGGGGCGAAACGGCGGGTTTCGTTGAGGAGATGATCGATCTGGCTGCTCATCTGGCGCTCCTTCGCGGTCGAGGCACGGCGCGTCCTCGCGCCACGGTCACGCTATCCCCCCGCCGCGAACGGCGGTTACCTCCGATAGTTGGGATCCGCCCTGGGCGAAACGCCTGATATATCGCTCGATCATCTAGCGATTCGGGTTGGCGTGGCGCGCTCGTGTGCGTACTCTTATATCTGCCCGAACATCGCTTCCGGCAAGCGCGTCGGGGGGAGCCCCCCAATTTTTCCCCGGCGCGTGGCGGCATCCCTCGCCCCCCATTGATGGGATGCCGCCCTCTCTTTTTTCCGGGCGGTTCCGCGCCCGACTCTCCCCGAGGAACACCTGCCCTCCCCAGGCGGTGAATCGGCGGAATCATCCACGGATCGTGGCATCGGCGCCGCGGCGGCCGGGTGGTCCTCCGTACCGTCATCGGCGTGACCTCCCCCCGCCTCTTCCCCCTCCCCGCTCCCGCGCCGGCACCGCTCGCCGCGGAGCCCCCGTCGGTTCCTCGTCTGCTTTCCTCCGCGTGGGACGATCCCGCCCTCGCGTTCCTGCAGCCGTTCCTCGACGACCCCGACGTCAGCGACGTCTTCGTGAACGGCGACGAGGGGATGTTCGTGGACCGGGGGAGCGGCGCGGAACGGGTGCCGTCGTGGCGCGCCACCGAGGCGGAGGTCCGACGGCTGGCCGTCCGGTTGATCGCGCGGGGCGGGCGTCACCTCGACGACGCGTCCCCGTGCGTCGACGTGCGGTGGGAGCGCGGTGTGCGCGTGCACGCCGTCCTCGCGCCGGTCGCCGCCCGAGGGACGGCCATCTCGATTCGCGTCCCGCGCTGGAGTTCTCCGGACCTCGACGATCTGCATCGAGCGGGCATGTTCTCGGAGGCGATCCGCGACGCACTGGGTGCTCTCGTCCGCGAGCGGTCCAACGTCCTCCTCACCGGAGGCACGGGGGCGGGCAAGACGACTCTCCTGTCGGCCCTCCTGTCGTCCGTCCCCGTCACGGAGCGGATCGTGACGATCGAGGAGGTCGCCGAGCTCCGCCCGCGGCATCCGCACCACATCGCTCTGGAAGCCCGACAGGCCAACCTGGAGGGGGCCGGCGGCATCGAGCTGCCCAGACTCGTCCGCGAGGCGCTGCGGATGCGCCCCGACCGCCTCGGCT